>JAXHTL010000219.1:0-7489 GCA_034190095.1 Actinomycetota bacterium | reverse complement strand
CATGGCGTCCAGTTGGGCCAGGAGCGGTTTCAGGGTGTCCACCGCCGAGTCGTAGTTTCCCAGCGAGACCTCGAGCATGCCCAGCGCGCTGAGCGGCCAGACCGCCAGAATGTGGGCGCCGCACCGCATGCTGGCCGCCAGCGCGGCCCCCGCGTCGGCACGGGCGTCGGCTTCCCGGCCGGCCAGCGCCGCGAGCAGGGCCCGCATCGTCAGCGCCATCCCGAGCGGGAGATCGCCGCTCAGCTGGCGAGCCCGATCCATCGAGTCCCGGGCGATCTCGGCCGCCCCCGTCAGATTGCCCAGCCAGACCTCGACCTGGAAGCTGTTGAACGTCAGGTGCAGCAGGTCGTTCTCTTCACCACGTTCGATGCAGCGCTGCTGCAGCTGAGCGTATTCGGCCCGCGCGGCCTCGAGCGCTCCGGTCCAGGACAGGAACGACGCGTTCTGCACGCTGGGGCGAAAAGCCATCGGCATGGGCAGATCGGCTCTCTCCAATTCCAGCGCCCGGGCCAGACTTTCCTCGTCGACACCCTCGCCCCGCAGAAATCGCTGATTGGTGCGCAGACTCAGGGCTTGGCACAGCAGCTCGGGCTGGTCGGCCGCCGCGGCGACCGTGACCGCCGATTCCACCGTCTTCGCCGCCGCCGGCATGCGTCCGCTGTTGAACTCCGCGAATGCCAGGGTCAGCAGGATCTGCGCCTGCAGCGCCGTGTCGTCGCCGACCTCGAGCAGCGCTCGCTGCAGCAGCTCGGCAGCGCGGCGGAAATTGCTGCCGAACACCGCGACTGCAGCGAGCCGGCTCAACGCCTCGGCCCGTTGCACTCCGGGCGCCAACGAGTCCACAACGGCCTCGAGCATGCCCTGCGCCTGAGTGAAATCGCCTGCATCGCAATGGTATTGCGCTGATCTCATCTGCCGTTCGGGGGTGTCACCGCCGAGCCCGAGGGCGAGGTCGAGCAGTTCGGCAGCCGCTGCCGGCGCCCCCCGCGCGCGGGCGATCCGGGCAGCCTTGTCCAGGGTCGCCAGGGTCTTCGGGTCACCGTGGACCGAGGCCAGGGCCAGGTGCCTGGCCTGCAGCTCGGGCTCGTCGACCAGGCGGGCCAGGCGGCGGTGCAGAGCGCGGCGCCGGCTGCGGGCGGCCTTGGTGTAGACCCCGCTGGCCAGCAACGGGTGGGTGAAGCGGATCTGCTGACCCTCGATGGAGACCAGGCCCTGGTCGGCGGCCTCATCGAGCATCTTGGCCACCCGCTCGGCGTCCTCACCCACCGCACCGGCGACCAGCTCGATCGTCGGCGACGTCACACAGGCCGCGGCCAGCAACAGATCACTCACCTCGGGGGAGATGCTGCCGACCCTCGTCCGAACCAGCTCGGCCAGCGTGCTCGGCAACGTGGTCGCGGCGCCGGCCGCCCCGGCGCCCATGAGCCGCGCCAACTCCAGCGCATAGAACGGGTTGCCGCCGGAGATCTCGGCGATCCGGACCATCTTCGGCCGTGAGACCGACCGCCCGAGCCGGTCGGACACCACCGCGGTGAGTCCGCCCAGGCTCAGCGGTTGGACCCAGATTCGCGTGAGCGCCTCCGGCTGGGGCAATTGCAGCCACGAACACGCGCTTCCCCCGGCCCGCTCGACCCGCTCCGTGGCCAGCACCCCGACCCGGCCCCGCAACCTCCTGGCCGCAAAAGCGACCGCTTGCACACTCGACGCGTCGAGCCACTGCAGATCGTCGATCGCCAGCAGCACCGGCGCCTGCTGCGCCATCGTCTCGGTCATCAACAGAAATCCCGCGGCTACCGCGCGCTGGTCGGTCTCCTCGTGACCGTCATCGCTGTAGAGCAGGACTCGTTCCAGCGCTCGTCTCAGCGGGGGCGGCAGCACATCCCAGACCGCCCCGTCGACACCACCGAGCAGGTCGGCCAGTCCGGCGTAGGCGAGCACGGACTCGGTTTCGGCGGTCCGCGCCGACAACACCGTGAAGCCGCGCTGACGGGCGAGGTCGAGGGCGTGGAACCACACCGTGGTCTTACCGATGCCGGCCTCCCCCTCCAGCACCAGCCCGGACGGCCCCACCGAGGCACGATCCAGCACCGCGGCGACCGCGCCGTCCTCGCCCGGACGACTGACCAACCTCAGTGGCATCACCGCAGGGCCTCCTCATGGGCACACACCGATGCGCTGCCGTCACGAGCCGCACCCACGGCCATACCGGCCGCTCGCAAACTCACCGACATCGACGCCCCGCGCTTGGGCAGCCTGAAGAACGAGCTTCCTCGACTATGGCACACCGCGACCGCCGACACCGCCCCAGCCGAGCAGGATCGTCGCAACCCACACCGACCGCCGGCCCCCTGCGGAGGGCGGGCAGCGGCATTGGGGAAACCCCTGATTCAACGACGGTTCACCCGCCCTAACGTCGGTGCATGATGTCCCCACCCGCCGCGGACGGCTGGTACCTGGTCGAATGCTATCGGCCGCGGCTTGCCGAGCTGCCCCTCGACGACGCGGTCGCCCGGCTCGACCTCGCCGCCGGGGCCGGTTCCACCGGCACGCAGCTGGTGCTCGCCGTCTGCGCCCCCGACGACGAAATGCTCTACACCCTGTTTCGGGCACCGTCGGTGCACTCGGTGGTGGAGGCCTGCCAGCGGGCCGGTCTGCCGGCCGATCGCATCAGTGTCGGCGTCGACGCACGGATCAACACCGCCGCCTGCCGCCGGCCGCCCGGTGACATCACAGCCAGGCCGGGTCAGCCTTCGAGCTTGTAACCCAGGCCCCGCACGGTCACCAGGTGCACCGGATTGGCCGGATCGGATTCGATCTTGCTGCGCAGCCGCTTGACGTGCACATCGAGGGTCTTGGTGTCGCCGACGTAGTCCGCGCCCCACACCCGGTCGATCAGCTGCCCCCGGGTCAGCACCCGGCCGCTGTTGCGCATCAGATACTCGAGCAGGTCGAACTCCTTGAGCGGCAACGTGACCGACTTCCCGTTGACGCTCACCACATGCCGCTCGACATCCATCCGCACCGGACCGGCCTCCAGCACGCCGTCGCCGATCCCGTTGTCCTCGGCGTCGGAGCCACGGCGCAGCACCGCCCGGATCCGCGCGATCAACTCGCGCGCCGAGTAGGGCTTGGTGACGTAGTCGTCGGCGCCGAGCTCCAGCCCGACCACCTTGTCGATCTCGCTGTCCCGCGCGGTGACCATGATGACCGGCACACTGGAGCGCGAACGCAGCTGTTTACAGACGTCGGTGCCGCTCATGCCGGGCAGCATCAGATCCAGCAGCACGATGTCGGCGCCGGTGCGGTCGAACTCGGCCAACGCGGCGGCACCGTCGGTCACCACGGTGGCCTCGAAGCCCTCTTTGCGGAGGAGGAACGCCAGGGGATCAGCCAAGGACTCCTCGTCCTCCACGATCAGCACACTGGTCATCGATGCTCTAGTCCTCTCGTTCGTCGTGATTGTCGGCGTCGTCGGCATCATCACCGCGCAGGTACGCCGGGATCGACAAGGTGAACGTCGACCCCGTTCCCGGCTGACTCCACAGCCGGATGGATCCGTTGTGATTGGCGGCGACGTGCTTGACGATCGCCAGCCCCAGCCCGGTGCCACCGGTGGCCCGGGACCGCGCCTTGTCGACGCGGAAGAATCTCTCGAAGACCCGCTCCTGGTCGGCCGGGGCGATGCCGATTCCGCGGTCGGTGACCGCGATCTCGATGTTGTCGCCGCGGCGACGCCGGCTGATCGACACCGAGGACCCGTTGGGCGAGTATGCGATCGCATTGGACACCAGGTTGGCTATCGCGGTCACCAGCAGCGTCTGGTCGCCGAGCACCCGGAAACCGGTCGGCGCATCGGTGGTGATCGAGATGTCGGCGTTGTCGGCGGCGACCTTGTAGCGGGACAGCGCCTCGGACACCACGGTGTCCACGTCGACGGCCTCCATGTCGGGCATCCGTTCGGCACCCTGCAGCCGAGACAGTTCGATGAGCTCGCCGACCATGTTGGCCAGCCGGGTGGACTCGGTGACCATCTTCTCGGCGAAGTGCCGGACGGTCTCGGCGTCGTCGGCCGAGGCCAGCACCGCTTCGGCGAGCACCCCCATCGCGCCGACCGGGGTCTTGAGCTCGTGGCTGACGTTGGCCACGAAGTCGCGGCGGGTCGCTTCCATCCTCGCGTGTTCGGACTGGTCGTCGATGTAGAGGACGGCGAAGCGGCGGTCCTCCTCGGTCAGCAGCCGCACGTGCCCGCGGACCGACAACCCCGAGCGGGCGTGCCGACTGCGCTTGCGCGCCGAGATGGCGAACTCGCTGTCCTCGCCGGTGGCCAGAGTGCGCTCGGCGGCCGCCCAGGCACGGTCGTGCAGCAGCCGGTCACGCACCAGCCCGAGTTCGGTGGCACGTTCGTTGGTGTAGACGACGTCACGGTAGGTGTCGACGACCACGATCCCGACCGGGGATTGAGCCACGACGTGCGCAAGCATCTGCGAGACCGTGATACCGGACTCCTCGATGTCGCGCCGCTGCCGGCGTTCCTGGAGCCGGGGACCCCACCACGCCCCCACCGCCACACCGATCGACAACGCGAGCAGTGCCACGATCGCTGCGATCAGCAGCGCCGATACGACACTCACACGAAAATCGTACAAACTCGGTGAACGTCATCCCAGCAGCGTGCGGCCAAATCGGGACAAGTCACAGATCCAAACACGGATGTTCCGATCGACGTTCTCCAGTGTTCACCCGCCGTTCGCCGAACCCGGCCGGTGCGCGTGCGCAGCGGACTACTTGGCGCCCTGCGCGGCGACAGCGGCCGCACCGGCCGCCGCAGCGTCGGGATCCAGATAGGTGCCGCCGGCCACCGTCGGCTTCAGCTGCGCGTCGAGGTCGTAGCGCAGCGGGATGCCGGTGGGGATGTTGAGCCCGACCACGTCGTCGTCGGACATCCCGTCGAGGTATTTCACCAGCGCACGCAGCGAATTGCCGTGCGCGGCGATGATCACCGTCTTGCCGGCCTGCAGGTCGGGGACGATGACCTCGGTGAAGTAGGGCACGAACCGGGCCACCACGTCTTTGAGGCATTCGGTCAGCGGCCCGCCGTCGATGTCGGCGTAGCGCGGCTCGCGGTCCTGGCTGAACTCGGAGCCCGGCTCGATCGGCGGCGGTGGGGTGTCGTAGCTGCGCCGCCAGGCCATGAACTGCTCTTCGCCGTACTTCGCCTTGGTCTCGGCCTTGTTCAGCCCCTGCAGCGCGCCGTAGTGGCGCTCGTTGAGCCGCCAGTCGCGATGCACCGGGATCCAGTGCCGGTCGGCCTTGTCCAGCGCGATGTTCGCGGTGTTGATCGCCCGCCGCAGCAGCGAGGTGTACAGCACATCGGGCTGCCGATCCTGGGCCTTGATCAGCTCACCGGCCCGGGCCGCCTCGGCCCGGCCCTTGTCGGTGAGGTCGACATCGACCCAGCCGGTGAACAGGTTGAGCGCATTCCAGTCACTCTCGCCGTGGCGGAGCAGAATCAGCGTCGCGGTGTCTGCCATGGCGTCAATCCTGCCACGTGGGGGGTCAGTCGTCGTCCCGGTCGTCGATCAAGTGCTCGAAAGCGCGCAGGTTCTTCAGCGATTCGCCGCGCGACACCCGCCACTCCCACTCTTTCTGGATCGACGAGCGAAAACCCAACTCCAGCAACGTGTTGAAGTCCGAATCGACGGCCTCGAGCACCTGTCCCAGGATCCGGTCGACCTCCTCGGCGGTCACCGAGGCCAGCGCGACGCGACCGACCAGATAGATGTCGCCGACGTTGTCGAGGGTGTAGGCCACCCCGTAGAGGCGGCGGTTGCGCTTGAGCAGGAACCGGTAGACGCCCTCGTGGTTCTCGTCGGGCTTGCGGCACACGAACGCCTCGATGCGCACCGAGTGCTCACCGATGCTCAGGATGGTGTTGGTCTTGAGCCGGCGTTCCCCGGGCAGTTCGACGATCAGCCCTGGTAGTCCGCCCTGGGCGCCCTCGTGGCGGGTGTAGACCAGCTCGTGCTCGTGCAGCGTCTTCTCGATCAGGGCCTGGACTTCCCCGGGGTCGGTGCCCTCTGCTCTTCGCACCTCGCCGGCACTCATGCGCGCACCCCCCGCCGCATCGAGAACCGGGGGCCGCTGCGCTGGCCGGGCAGCTGACGCTGATGACGGGCCTGGTGATCGGCCATGGCCCTGCCGTAGCCGGCGATGAGGCCGTCGACGGTGTGCGCCCAGGAGAACGTGGCGGCGTGCTCGGCTGCGGAGCGGCCCATCGAGGCGAGGTCGCCGCGGAACATGCCCTCGAGCGTCGCCGCCCAGTCGTCGATGTCGTGACCGTCGACCAGGGCGCCGCTGACTCCGTCGCGCACGGCCACCGGCAGCCCGCCGACCGACGCGGCCACCACCGGGGTGCCGCAGGCCTGGGCCTCGACGGCGACCAGGCCGAACGACTCCGAGTAGCTGGGGACTGCGACGACGTCGGCGGCCCGGTAGACCCGGACGAGGTCGTCGCGCGACTGGGGCGGGAGGAACGTCACACGATCTGCCATACCCAGGTCGGCGGCCAGGTGAACCAATCCGTCCGGAGCGGCCAGCCCCGACCCGGACGGCCCGCCGGCGATGACGACGTGCACGCCGGGCAACCGGGCCGCGGCCCGCAGCAGCACGTCCGGCGCCTTCAGCGGCTGGATGCGACCGACGAAAGCCACGATGGGCAGGTCCGGCGCCAGCCCCAGGGCGGCGCGCGCCGCGCGCTGATCGCCGGGGGTGAAAGTCTGCAGATCGACCCCGGGATGCACCACGTCGATCTGCGCCGGGTCGGCCTGGTGCAGTGAAACCAGTTGCTGCGCCTCGTGTTCGGTGTTGACGACGAGGCGGTCGGCCTCGTCGACGACCTGCTGCTCGCCGACCGAGCGCATCGGCGGTTCCGGGGTGTCACCGGCGGCCAGCGACGCGTTCTTGACCGCGGCCAGCGTGTGTGCGGTGTGCACCAGCGGCACCGCCCAGCGGTCGGCGGCCAGCCAGCCGACCTGCCCGGACAACCAGTAGTGCGAGTGCACGACGTCGTAGTACCCGGGCTCGTGGGTGGCCTCGGCGCGCAACACACCCGCGGTGAACGCGCACAGCTGGGTGGGCAGGTCGTTCTTGTCCAGGCCCTCGAACGGCCCGGCCACGACGTTGCGGACCAGCACCCCGGGAGCGACCCGCACCACCGGCTCGTCGGTCGAGGAGGTCGCACGGGTGAAGATCTCCACGTCGACACCGCGACGGGCCAGTTCCAGCGCGGTGTGCAGGACGTAGACGTTCATCCCGCCGGCGTCGCCGGTACCCGGCTGAGCCAGCGGCGAGGTGTGCACCGACAGCACGGCGACCCGACGCGGAATCGGCAGGCCGGACGGCCCACCGGCAGGGTCACTGGCTGCGCACACACTGTCATGTCTACACCGCCGGTCCGGCATGGCGAACCCGCGCTCCCCACCGTGGAGCC
>JAXHTL010000218.1:0-7521 GCA_034190095.1 Actinomycetota bacterium | reverse complement strand
GGGCAACTGCCAGCCGAATGCCGGTCGACACGCACAACGCGCCGTGTGGTATCCGAGGATTATCGCGAACTGGTGACACCATGGACACCATGAGGCAAAGGATCCTGGTCGTCGACGACGACCCTTCGCTCGCCGAGATGCTGACCATCGTGTTGCGCGGCGAGGGTTTCGACACCGCGGTCGTCGGCGACGGCACCCAGGCGCTGACCGCGGTGCGTGAGCTGCGGCCCGACCTGGTGCTGCTGGACCTCATGTTGCCCGGCATGAACGGCATCGACGTGTGCCGCGTGCTGCGCGCGGACTCCGGTGTGCCCATCGTGATGCTGACGGCCAAGACCGACACCGTCGATGTGGTGCTCGGCCTGGAATCGGGCGCCGACGACTACGTGATGAAGCCGTTCAAGCCCAAGGAGCTCGTCGCCCGGGTGCGCGCCCGGCTGCGCCGCAACGACGACGAACCCGCCGAGATGCTCTCGATCGCCGACGTCGACATCGACGTCCCCGCCCACAAGGTCACCCGCCAGGGCGAACAGATCGCGCTGACCCCGCTGGAGTTCGACCTGCTGGTGGCATTGGCGCGGAAACCGCGCCAGGTGTTTACTCGAGATGTGCTTCTCGAACAGGTGTGGGGTTATCGACACCCTGCGGACACCCGTTTGGTGAACGTGCACGTCCAGAGATTGCGGGCCAAGGTCGAGAAAGACCCGGAGAACCCGCAGGTGGTGCTCACGGTTCGAGGAGTGGGATACAAGGCCGGACCGCCGTGACCCTGCCCGGCTCGGCCACGGGCGTTTCCGCCGTGGGCGAGCAGATCAGCACCCGGGGGTGGCCGTGATCTTCGGTTCCCGGCGGCGCATCCACCGGCGCTCGGCCCCGCTGCTGCGTGGGCTCGGTGCGCTGGGCCGGGCGATGGGGATGGCGTGGCGGCGTTCCCTGCAGCTGCGCGTGGTGTCGCTGACGCTGGGCTTGTCACTCGCCGTCATCCTGGTTCTCGGATTCGTGCTGACCAGCCAGATCACCGACCGAATCCTGGAGGTCAAGGTCGGCGCCGCCACCGAGGAGATCGAACGCGCCCGCACCACCGTCGGCGGCATCGTCGGCGGGGAAGAGACCCGCTCGCTCGACAGCAGCCTGCAGCTGGCCCGCAACACCCTCATCGACCGCAAGGCCGACGCCGGCGCGGACCTGGCCGGCGCCTTCGACGCCGTGCTGATCGTGCCCGGCGACGGCCCGCGCGCGGCCACCGCAGCCGGTCCCATCGACCAGATCCCCAACACGCTGCGCGACTTCGTCAAGGCCGGTCAGGTCAGCTACCAGTACTCGACGGTGCACACCGACGGTTTCTCCGGGCCCGCCCTGATCGTCGGCAGCCCCACCTCCTCGCCGGTCACCAACCTCGAGCTGTACCTGATCTTCCCGCTGAACAACGAGGAGTCGACCATCTCGCTGGTGCGCGGCACCATGGCCACCGGCGGCGTGGTGCTGCTGGGCCTGCTGGCCGCGATCGCGCTGCTGGTGGCCCGCCAGATCGTGCTGCCGGTGCGCTCGGCCTCGCGCATCGCCGAACGCTTCGCCGAAGGACACCTGACCGAGCGGATGCCGGTACGCGGCGAGGACGACATGGCCCGGCTGGCCGTGTCGTTCAACGACATGGCCGAAAGCCTGCACCGCCAGATCACCTCGCTGGAGGAGTTCGGCAACCTGCAGCGCCGGTTCACCTCCGACGTCAGCCACGAGCTGCGCACCCCGCTGACCACCGTGCGGATGGCCGCCGACCTGATCCACGACCATGCCGAGGAACTCGAACCGTCGCTGCGTCGCTCCATCGAGTTGATGGTCGACGAACTCGACCGCTTCGAAGGACTGCTCAACGATCTGCTCGAGATATCCCGCCACGACGCCGGCGTCGCCGAACTGGCCGTCGAGGCCATCGACCTGCGTTCCACCGTCAAGAGCGCCCTGGACAACGTCGGCCACCTCGCCGAGGACGCCAGCGTCGAGCTGATCGTCGACATGCCGTCCCACGAGATCGTCGCCGAGGTCGACCCCCGCCGGGTCGAACGAATCCTGCGCAACCTGATCGCCAACGCCATCGATCACGCCGAGCGCAAACCGGTGCGCATCCGGATGGCCGCCGACGCCGACACCGTCGCCGTCACCGTGCGCGACTACGGCGTCGGGCTTCGCCCCGGCGAGGAGAAGCTGGTGTTCAGCCGGTTCTGGCGATCCGACCCGTCGCGGGTGCGGCGCTCCGGGGGAACCGGCCTGGGCCTGGCCATCAGCATCGAAGACGCGCGGCTGCACCAGGGCCGGCTCGAAGCCTGGGGAGAACCGGGCAACGGGGCCTGCTTCCGGCTGACCCTGCCGCTGGTGCGCGGCCACAAGGTGACCAGCAGCCCGCTGCCGGTCAAACCCACCGACACCGCCGGGCGGCAGCCGGTACGCGAACGCGAACCCGCCGGGGAGACCGTGTGACGCGGTCGCGCATGCTGGCCGCGTGGCTGGCGACGCTCATGCTGGTGATCGCCGGCTGCGCCGGGGTGCCCAGTTCGTCCTCGCCGCAGGCGATCGGAACCGTCGGCCGGCCCGCGCCACCCAGCCTGCCCAAGCCCACCCCGGGCATGGACCCCGACGTGCTGCTGCGCGAGTTCCTCAAAGCCACCGCCGATCCGGCCAACCGGCACCTGGCCGCACGCCAGTTCCTCACCGAGTCGGCGTCGAGCTCCTGGGACGACGCCGGTAGCGCGCTGCTGATCGACAACGTGGTGTTCGTCGAAACCCGCAAGCCCGACGAGGTCTCGGTCACCATGCGCGCCGACATCCTGGGATCGCTGTCCGACATGGGGGTGTTCGAGACAGGGGAGGGGGCGCTGCCCGACCCCGGGCCCATCGAGCTGATCAAGACCTCCGACGGCTGGCGCATCGACGAGCTGCCCAACGGGGTCTTCCTGGACTGGCAGCAGTTCCAGGAGACCTACAAGCGCAACACGCTCTACTTCGTCGACCCCACCGGCAAGACCGTCGTGCCCGACCCGCGCTATGTGGCGGTCTCCGAACCCGACCAGCTGGCCACCGAACTGGTCAGCAAGCTGATCGCCGGGCCGCGGCCGGAGATGGCCAAGACGGTGCGCAACCTGCTCGACGAGCCGCTGAAACTGCGGGGCCCGGTCACCCGCGCCGACGGCGGCAAGACCGGGGTGGGGCGCGGCTACGGCGGCGCGCGCATCGACCTGGAGAACCTGTCGACCACCGACCCGCACAGCCGCCAGCTGCTTGCCGCGCAGATCATCTGGACCCTGGCGCGGGCCGGCATCAACGGCCCGTACGTGATCAACGCCGACGGCGCCGCCCTCGACGATCGCTTCGCCGACGGCTGGACCACCGCCGATGTCGCCGCCACCGACCCCGGTGCGGCCGACGGGGCCGCCGCCGGGCTGCACGCGCTGGTCGGCGGCTCGCTGGTGTTCCTGGACGGGGAGAGTGCGCCGCAGGTGTCCGGATCCTTCGGGCAGATCCCGGGGCAGAGCGCGGCGTCACTGTCGCGCTCCGGTCAGGAGGTGGCCTCCGTCGTCACCGAACGCCCCGGAACGCCCGAGATGGCGTCCTCGTTGTGGGTGGGGCCGTTGGGCGGTGCCGCCGCCCAGGTGATGGACGGACGCAGCCTGAGCAGGCCGAGTTGGTCACTCGACGAATCCATCTGGGTGGTCGTCGACGGCATCAACGTGGTGCGCGCGGTGCAGGATGCCTCCGGGCAGCCCGCCCGCATCCCGGTCGACTCGACCGCGGTGGCCACCCGATTCCCCGGGGTGATCACCGAGTTGCAGCTGTCCCGGGACGGCACCCGGGCGGCGATGGTGATCGACGGCCGGGTCGTGCTGGCCGGTGTCGAGCAGACCGAAGGCGGGGGCTACGCGCTGACCTACCCCCGGCGGCTGGGCTACGGGCTGGGCAACACCGCGGTGTCGCTGTGCTGGCGCACCGGTGACGACATCGTCGTCACCCGCACCGATCCGCAGAATCCGGTGTCCTACGTCAACCTCGACGGGGTGAACTCCGACGGCCCGACCCGCAACCTGCTGATGCCGGTGACGACGGTGGTGGCCAATCCGTCGACGGTGTACGTCGCCGACGCGCGGGGTGTGCTGCAGCTGTCCGGGGCCTCGGCCGACGGCGACCCCGGCTGGATCGAGGTGCGCCCGTTGATGGTTGCAGGTGCGCAACCCGTGCTGCCTGGCTGACACTGGATCGTGTCGCCGGTACAGCCCACCGGTGGCCAGCCCCAGTGAAAGGCCAGGAATGGACATCGACGAGGTGAAGTTCTCCCGCAAGACCATGATCGCCGGCGTGGGAGTCGGTGCGGCAGCGGCGACGCTCGCGGCGTGTTCGGGCGGGTCCGACTCCTCCGATTCGGAGGCCGGCGCCGGGGAGGCCCTCACCTCAACCGCCGACGTCCCGGTCGGGTCCGGGGTGATCGTGGGCACCACCATCGTCACCCAACCGGTCGAAGGCGACTACAAGGGATTCTCGGCGGTGTGTACGCATTCCGGTTGTCTGATCAACGACATCAGCGACGGCACCCTCAACTGCCCGTGCCACGGCAGCAAGTTCAA
This sequence comes from Actinomycetota bacterium, assembly GCA_034190095.1. Lineage (GTDB taxonomy): Bacteria > Actinomycetota > Actinomycetes > Mycobacteriales > Mycobacteriaceae > Mycobacterium. Next base: position 2,911 of record JAXHTL010000218.1, on the reverse strand, counting down.
CCTCGACGGTGAGGTGGTCAACGGCCCGGCCGCACGGCCGCTGGAGTCGGTGCCGGTGGTTGTCGAGGGGGAGTCCATCGTGCAGGCGTGAGCTCTCGGGCGCTGGTTTGCTGGCAGGCCTCGGTAGCCGCCGAATTGGCGTGCGGGCAGCTCACGGCGGACCGGTAGCATTTCTCATCGTGGGGAGTGAATATTCGGGGAATGCTGAGGTGGCCGCGTGATCCTGCCGCCTGGAGGGCCGTCCTGGCAGCCGCCTCCGCCTCCGGGAACGGGCACCGGCGCGTCGAATACCCGGCGCTGGTGGTGGGTGGGCTTGTCGCTGGCGGCCGTGGTTGCGCTTGTCGTCGGGTTGCTGGTTTGGCAGGCCAGGTCTGACGGCGCTTCAGGAGGGTCTGGTCAGGCCGCTGATGACGTTGATCGCACTGTCGGGGTTCTTCGGGAGAAGGATCCTGTCTGCGAGGATTGGTGGCGGTATGGCGATCAACTCGCTGCGGACACTGAGCAGTGGGCCCAAGTGGATAAATCGGAAGCAGCATCCGAGTGGACCGCGGAACAGCGAGAGGTGTTTTTTGCCGCTGGCGAGGCTATTTCCGCCGCCGCAAATCGGTTCCAGGAAATCTTGCCTCAGGCGCGGAGTCCCATCCTGCAGATCTTAATTTCCCAGTCAATTGTGTACTGGCGCCAATATTTAGAAAGGCTGCCGAACTACGAACCGGTGGACGGCAGATATGCGGAAGCCGGCATAAACTTTGCAGGAGCTGTGACCTTTCTATGCACGGCGGTGCCTCTTGTCCCCGACCAGGGCGGCGATGAAAGGGCGTCGCGCGTAGCTAACCCTGGTGAGTTGGTAGACTTTATGCCCACCGAGGATGTGGTGTGTAGCGAATTCTTGGCGATGGTCGACGAACAAAATGCTGTGTTGGGAGGCTGGGCGTCGACTGACCCAACGGTTTCAGCATCCCAGTGGTCCGATCGAGAACGGTTGGCGAGTTCGGCGGCAAGGAAGGTCTTGGCTCAAGATGCCGGTCGTGCGCGAGATTTCTCTGATCGCACTGAAAATGATATCTTCTCCGACTTATTGTTCACCTACGCGGCCTATTTGAGTGTTTTCTCCGACGCGCTGCCGACTTACGTTCCCGACGACGACCACCTCTGGAAGGCTGCCATTTATTTGGGGGGCGGGCTGGTGGCGGCGTGCGAGGTCTCGACATGAGCTGGGCCGACATTGAACCGAACGATAGCCAATATGGTGGTCGAACGGTTACCGGACCCGCGTGGCCTAACGCTGACGAGTTCGTGCTGGCGCTTGCTGCTCGATCCTTAGAGGAATTCAGAGACGATCTCCGCTCGACGGTGATCGTCGAACTCAGCCGCCAGATGATGGCGTTGTCTGACGCATGGGAGGGTTCGGGGTCAGAAGCAGCGCGAGACGAGATGAGCGCGGTTATCGACGAACACGAGGCCAATGCGGATTTGGCCGAGAGCATAGCGCGCCAGCTCAGGAAGATGGAAAGCGCTGTCGTACAAGCAAAGAAGGCGGCCAATGAAACTGCGGAAAACACCCAATATGATTGTGAACAAACGAACTTGCGTCAGGACCTGACTCCGGAGGAACGGGTCGCGGCAAACGAGCTACGTGTAGAAGCCGGATTCAACACGAACGTAGGAATTGTGTCTTCCCAGGCCGCTCAATTGGCTGGGGATCTTGGTTTTCAGCCACCAGGTACGCCAGGTGCTAACGGAAAGGTCTCAACGGGTGGGACGCCCCCGACGACGCCGGCACGTGGGCTAGTAGGGCAAGTCGGTACCCACATGCCCTACCAACAACCGTATGTCGACAGCGGACTTTCTGCCGGAGCCTCTGGAGCCGCTGGCGGCGGCTCGGGCGGCGGCGGCGGCGGACAACCGGCCGTTCCGCCGCAAGCTCCGGAGGTTCCCGCCACGCCCCAGCCCGCGCAGCCGCCCGCAGCCGATGCGCAACCTGCCACCCCCGGATCGAGCGGCGGCGTCCCGAGCCCGGTGGGTTCTTCGTCGGGCGGGGGTAGCTCGAGCTCAGGGCTCAGCGGAGGAAGTGGTGGATCCGCCGGGGCGTCCCCCATGAGTTCGGCGGGCAACGCGAAGGGCGCGGGCTCCGGTTCTGGCTCGCCGGGAGGCAGTGGGTCGGGACAGTCACCGTCGGTCTCGCCGGCGTCAACGAATGGTGACAAGTCATTGACGGGCGGTGGCCGTTCGTCGGGCGGGCTGGGAGCCCAGCCGCTGTCAGCCCAGCCGCCGCCCGCCCCGCTGGGCGCTCCCGCTCCGGCGGCGCCCCCGGCTGCTCCTACTCCAGCGCCGGCTGCCCCAGCGGCCAGCACATCTGCGAGCGCTATCCAGGGACTTGCCGGGGCCGCGGGTGGGAGCTACGGGGGAGCCGCTCCCAGCACTGCCATGGGCGGAGCCCCGGCGGCAGGCCCGCCGCCGTTGCCACTCGGTCCTCCGACGACACCGCCGCCAGCAGCTCCGGTCGGTCCCGGTGCGGCGCCGGGCGCCGTTCCTGCGGGACCCGGCGTCGCGCCAGCCTCCGCGCATGCGAGCTCGGCGGCGGCCGCCCCGGCACCGGTGCCGGTCTCGGCGGCCCGCGCCGAACGCGACGCCATCGCGGCGGCGGCCACCGCAGGCGCTCTGCGCCGCCAGAATCGTGGCGGCGACCCCACCCAACGTGCTCGGCACATCGCGGCGGCGCTGAACGTCGGCATCTTCGATTTTGGCTTCTTCTGGTATTATGATGAAGAACCTGACGTTGTCCGAATTCACGGCCTTGTGATTCATCCGGGCAAGCATGAAGTATACGCTGGGGGACAGCCGATTCTCTTGACATACACGGAATTCGGGATCTTGAATTTACTGGCCAAAAGACCAGGATGGGTCTTTA
>JAXHTL010000217.1:5248-7639 GCA_034190095.1 Actinomycetota bacterium | reverse complement strand
TCCGGCTTTTACGGCGACCGCATCGCCGCAGCCCGCGAGATGGTCGAGGGCGGACCGATCGACGTCCTGTGCGGTGACTATCTGGCCGAGCTGACCATGCTCATCCTGGCCAAGGCCCAGGCTAAAGACCCGTCCGGCGGGTACGCGCGGACTTTCCTCACCCAAATGGAACAGGTGCTGGGCACCTGTCTCGATCGTGGCATCAAGGTCGTCGCGAACGCGGGCGGGCTGAGTCCCGCCGGCTTGGCCGCCGCGTTGCGCGAGCTGTCCGCACGTCTCGGCCTCACCGCGCGCGTCGCGCACGTCGAGGGCGACGACCTACGTGGCGACCTCCACGCAATCACGCCGCCCGTCGGCGACATCAAACCGGTATCGGCCAACGCCTACCTCGGCGCCTGGGGCATCACCGAGGCGCTGCGTTCGGGCGCCGACGTCGTCGTGACCGGCCGGGTCACCGACGCATCCCTGGTCGTCGGTCCAGCCGTCTGGTGGCACGCTTGGGCACCCGCCGACTGGGATCGGCTCGCGGGCGCGGTCGTCGCCGGGCACGTGATCGAGTGCGGCCCTCAGGCGACGGGCGGCAACTACGCGTTCCTCGACGAGATCACCGACCGCCGCTACCCGGGGTTTCCGATCGCCGAGGTCGCCGAGGACGGCTCTTCGGTGATCACGAAGCATCCCGGCACCGGGGGACTGGTCTCAGTCGGCACGGTCACCGCCCAGCTGCTCTACGAGATCGCTGAACCTGCCTACCTCGGCCCCGACGTCGTCGCCCACTTCGACACCATCCGGCTGGCTCAACAGGGTGAGCACCGCGTCGCGATCAGCGGTACGAAAGGCAGTCCGCCGCCGGACACGTTGAAGGTGGCGCTGAATGAGGTGGGCGGCTTCCGTAACACGATGACCATGGTGCTCACCGGCCTCGACATCGAGGCCAAGGCGGCTTTCGCCGAACAGCAGCTCTTCGACGTTCTCGGCGGACGCGACGCCTTCGACGAAGTCGACGTGAGGCTGTTGCGTTTCGACTTCTCCGACGCACCGACGAACGAGCAAGCCTGCGCGCACCTGCGTGTGACGGTGAAGGACGCCGACCCGCGCAAGGTGGGCCGAGCCTTCTCCGGGGGGGTCATGGAGATCGCCCTGGCTGGTTTCGCCGGCTTCCACACCACCACGCCACCGTCCTCGGAGACCGCCTTCGGCGTCTACCGGCCGGCCTACGTAGCGCGCTCGGCTCTCACGCACGTACTCGTCGACGCCGACGGCACACGGCACGAGATCCCCGACCCGCCGACCGGTGCCGTCCCGCCGGCTGGGATCGCCCCGCCCGCGAAGCTGCCGGTGCCGTCCGGGCCGACACGTCGCGCGCCGCTCGGGTCGGTACTCGGCGCGCGGTCCGGAGACAAGGGCGGCAACGCTAACCTCGGCCTGTGGGCACGGGATGACCCTGGGTACGCGTGGGCGCGCGACTACCTCAGCGTCGAGCGGCTGCGCACACTGCTCGGGCCGGAGACGGCGCACCTGCGCATCGAACGCTTCGAACTGCCGAACCTGCGCGCCCTCAACGTGGTGGTGCACGGCTTGCTCGGTGACGGGGTGGCCTCCTCGACCCGGCTGGACGCGCAGGCCAAGGGGCTCGGGGAATACGTGCGGTCCCGCATGGTGGATATTCCCCAGTCGCTGCTCGACACACACTGAATCCGGTGCGGGGCGCCGTCTACCTTGCTGTGTAACCCCGAATCGACTACGTCAGCGGATAGGTCGTGCAATGCTGGGGCGGCTTCAACTCCTGAAGGGACTCGACTCAGCCGACCGCCACGCGAATCCGGTCACGGCGCGCCGCTGAACAGTGCCGCAACGGCCGCGGCGACCAGCATCGCCTCAATCGTCGCGTCGTCCAGCGACGCCGGCATGTGCGCGGACGCGTTGAGCAATGACAGCACGGCGGCGACCAGGCCCTGTGCGCGCTCACGGTCCAGATCGCCCCGTGCTCGTACGAGCGCGTCGACCCAGAAAGACTCGTAGCTGTGCTGTCGGCGTCGCAGGGCACGGGTCGCCAGCGGCGACAGCGAGCGGTGCTCGCGGGCGTAGACGGCCAACAGGCCGCGTCGTCGCGCGCCGAAGGCCGCATGTAGGTCGACAAGGGCGTGCAGGACCTCCGTCGGTGTGCCGGCGGTGGTGGCACGCCGGGCGCCGGCCAGCAGCTCAGTCATGGCGGCGTCGCATAACTCGCGCAGGATCGCGTCCTTGTTCTGAAAGTGCCGGTAGACGGCCGGCCCGCTCACCCCTGCTGCGGCACCGATGTCGTCGATGCCCACGGCGTGAAAGCCTTGCCGCGCGAACAGGTCGGCGGCGGCCTCGAGGAGCAGTTTGCGGCGCAAACCGGCCACTTTC
>JAXHTL010000217.1:0-5148 GCA_034190095.1 Actinomycetota bacterium | reverse complement strand
GTGGCGTTGCGCGGCAGTTCGGCGACGAAGTGCACGTCACGCGGACACTTGAAGTGCGCCAGCCGCTCCCGGCACCACGCCACGATCTCCTCGGCGCTCGGTGCCTGTGTTGCCGGGTCGGCGACGACGATCGCGACGACGCGTTCGCCCCACTTTGAGTCCTTGCCGCCGATCACGGCGGCGTCGAGTACCGCCGGGTGGCGGAAGAGAACTTGCTCGACCTCGATCGGGTAGACGTTCTCGCCGCCGGAGATGATCATGTCCTTCTTGCGGTCGACGAGGGTGATGAAGCCCTCGGCGTCCATGCGCCCGAGGTCGCCCGTGTGGAACCAGCCCCCGCGTAACGCCTCGGCGCTCGCCTCGGCCTTCATCCAGTAGCCAGTGAACACATTCGGGCCGCGCACGATCAGTTCGCCCACGGTGTCGGTCGCGACGTCGCGGTCGTCGTCGTCGACGATGCGGGCGTCGACATGCATTGCGACGCGGCCGATCGACCCGGCCCGCGTGCTGATGTTGTCGGCGTCGAGGACGGTCACCAGGGGAGCGGTCTCGGTCATGCCGAAGCCCTCGGTGAAGGGCACGCCTCGCTGGCGCATGAAGTCGATGACCGTGAGGGGGACGGGCGACCCGCCGCCCATGGCGAAACGCAGCGCAGACAGGTTGAAGGAGTCGAAGTCGGACACCTGTGTGAGAGCGGTCCACATGGCCGGCACCATGAACTGAACCGTGACGTGGTGGTCGGCCATCGCCTGCAGCGTAGCTCGCGGCTCGAAGGACGGCATGATGACGCTGGTGCCGCCCACGTAGAGCAGCGGCAGGGTGTGTACTCCCAGCCCGCCGATGTGGAACATCGGCGCCACCGCGACGGTGACGTCCTCGCCCCGCAGGCCGATGTCGGTGCCGAGGACGTTGATCGCGTTCCATAGCAGGTTGTCGTGGGTGAGGATCGCGCCCTTGGGTCGTCCCGTCGTCCCCGACGTGTACATGATGAACGCGGGGTCGCGGCCGTCGACGTCACCGTTGAGCGGTTCGGGCGCGGCGCCCGAGACGACGTCTTCGTAGCCGAGCTCGCCCGGCGCCGGCACCCCACCGGCGCGCACGACATGGCGCACGCGGACTCCGGACTCGGTGACGGCGCTCCTGGCCTGCGCGGCCAACGGCTCATAAAAGACCAGAACATCGGCGCCTGAGTCGGCCAGGATGTAGCCGATCTCGGGTCCGGCAAGGCGCACGTTGAGCGGAACTGCAAGTGCGCCGATTTTGGCGCAGCCCAGCAGCACCTCGATGAACTCGGTCGAATTGACCAGCTGCATCGCGACCCGATCGCCCCTGCGCACGCCGAGGGCGATGAGTGCGGCGGCGACCTGGTTGGTGCGCCGATCGAGGTCGGCGTAGGTGATGTGCGCGCCGTTGCTGATCAACGCGGTGCGCCCGCCGTTGAGGAAGGCGCGCCGGGTCACCCACTGACCGATGCCGAGTTGCATGCGATTCCCTTTCATTCCGCGGCGACTCAGTAGGACGCGGGCAGTTTCAGGCTGTGCTGCGCCACGAAGTTGAGGATCATTTCGCGGCTGATCGGCGCGGTGCGCATGAGCCGGGCCGGACCCCACAACGTGGCGAGGCCGTACTCGGTGGCCATGCCGTTGCCGCCGTGGGTCTGAATCGCCTGGTCGAGCGCCAGGATGCCCGCCTCGGCTGCGGCGTATTTCGCCATGTTCGACGCCTCACCCGACCCCGGATCGCCGGCGTCGTGCAGGGAGGCGGCACGCTGAGTCATCAACCGGGCCAGCTCAACCTGGATCTTGGCGTGGGCGAGCGGGTGCGATACGCCCTGGTGCGAGCCGATCGGCGCTCCCCACACGTGGCGCTTGCGGGCGTAATCGGCGGCTTTATCCAGCGCGTAGCGACCGATGCCGTTGCCGAGCGCCGCCCCCATGATTCGCTCCGGGTTCAGGCCCATGAAGACCTGGCGCAGGCCCTCGTTCTCCGTGCCGACAAGGTTGGCGGCCGGCACGCGGACGTCATCGAAGAATAGAGTGAACTGCTTCTCTGGAGTGACCGCCTGCACCGGGATGAGTGACTTGGTCAGCCCGGGGACATCGGTGGGCACGACGAGCAGGCTGAGTAGTCCGCGACCACTGTCGTTGGTAGACGTTCGGGTGACCACCAGGATCGCTTCGGCTTCATCGACGCCAGAAATGTAGTACTTGGTGCCGTTGATGACCCAGTCGTCACCGTCGCGTTTCGCGGTCGTGGAGATGTTGTGCGAGTTCGAGCCCGCGTCCGGCTCGGTGATCGCGAAGGCCATGATCGTCTCGCCGCTGGCGATGCCCGGCAGCCACTGCTGCTTGAGTTCCTCACTGCCGAATGCCTGGATGATCGTGCCGCAGATGGTCGGCGAGACGACGGTCATCAGCAGCGGGCAGCCCGCCGCGGCGAGCTCCTCACCGACGATCTGCATGTCGTAGATGCCGCCGCCGCCGCCGCCGTACTGCTCGGAAAGGTTCACCCCGAGGAAGCCCTGTTTGCCCACGGCCTGCCACAGCTCGGTGCTCTTCCCGCCGGCCAGCGACTTTTCCAGGTAGTACTCGTGTCCGAAGTCCTTGGCGATCTCGGCGACCGCCTTGCGCAGGTCCTGACGTTCCTCTGTCTCGTGCAATTCCATGACACTCCTCACATCGGTATCGACGCGCCACCGATCGGGAGCGCGCCGGCTTCATTAGAGCTCCGTGGCGTCCGACGCCACTTCACCGCCGTCCACCGCCTCGACCACGGCGAGGACGTCACCGCTCGAGACCTGATGGCCGACCTGGACCGGCAGGGCGCTCAGCACCCCGTCAATCGGGCTCGCGACGGTGTGCTCCATCTTCATCGCCTCCAGGACGACTAGGGTTTGGCCCGCCGAGACCGTCTCGCCCTCGGCGACCGGCAGTCGGACCACTGAACCCGGCATCGGCGCGGTGAGCGACCCGGGCGGGTGCAGAGCGCTCGGGTCGACGAAGCGTGGCGCCAGCCGCAGGGCGGAGTAGCCGGCGACCGAGTCGACGTGGGCGATATCGCGGTCGAGGACTATGTCGTAGGCGCGGCGCACGCCGTTCACGCGCAGCACAACACGCTCGCTGCTGCCGGCGACAAGCTCGACGTCGGCCAACGCCTCGTCATCGACGCGCAGGCAGGTGTCCGTCAGACGCAACGTGTACCCGACGCGCACTTCGCGCCCGTCCTGGGTCTGCCATGTCGTGATCTGCGATTGCGATGGGTTGTTGCGCCATCCAGCGGGCAACGTGGCCTGGACCGTCGCCGCGGCACGCCGCGCGGCCACGCTGGCCACGGTCGCCGCGACGGCGTGCAGGCGCTCTGCCTGCGTGTCAAGGAGGGCAGCGCCGAGTTCGGCGACGTCGTGTCGGTCAAGGAAACCAGTGTCGGTGCCCCGCCCGGCGAACTCGTCATGGCGCAGGACGCGCACAAGCAGGTTGCGATTGGTGGTCACGCCGTGAATACGGGCGCCGGCCAGCGCCGCCGAGAGGCTGGCAAGTGCCTCGTCGCGCGTTGGTGCCCACGCGATGACCTTGGCCAGCAGCGAATCGTAGTAATGACTGATGACCGAACCGGCACGAAAACCCGAGTCAACCCGCACGCCGGCGAGCGCCGGGACATCCATGGTGCGCAGGGTGCCGGTGTGGGGCCGGTAGTCGTCGGCCGGATCCTCGGCGCACAGACGGGCCTCGACCGCGTGACCGCGAATTCGCGGGTTGTGCATCTCCTCGGGCAGCGGGCGGCCCATGGCTACGAGCAGCTGGGCACGCACCAGGTCGAGGCCGGTGATCAGCTCGGTAACCGGGTGCTCGACCTGCAGCCGGGTGTTCATCTCGAGGAAGGCAAAGGAGCCGCCCTTGCCGTCCTGGTCGGCGTCGTAGACGAACTCGACCGTCCCGGCGCCCACGTAACCGACGGCGCGTGCGGCGGCGATGGCGGCCTCGCTCATCCGAGCGCGCAACGCGTCGTCGACGACCGGTGACGGCGCCTCCTCGATCACCTTCTGGTGTCGACGCTGCACGGAGCACTCGCGCTCGAACAGAGACACGACGTTTCCGTGCGTGTCGGCCATGACCTGGATCTCGACGTGGCGCGGGCGGTGGACGTAACGCTCGAGGAAGACGGTGCCGTCGGCGAACGCGGCCGCGGCCTCACGCGAAGCGGAGGCGACCGCCTCGTCGAGCTCGTCCGGCGACGCGACAACGCGCATGCCTCGGCCACCGCCGCCGGCGCTGGCCTTGACCAGCACCGGGTAGCCGACGTCGGCGGCCAGCTTCGCCAGCTGCTCGGCCGACAGCCCCGTCGTGTCGCCACCGGGCAGCACAGGCACCCCCGCGTCGGACATCATCTTCTTGGCCTGCAGCTTCGAGCCCATCGCGTCGATCGCCCCGGGCGGCGGACCGATGAAGACGAGGTCGGCGGCGACACAGGCACGCGCGAACCCGGCGTCTTCCGAAAGGAAGCCGTAGCCGGGGTGTACTGCGTCCGCGCCGGTGAGCGAGGCAGCGGCGATGATCCGGTGGATGTCGAGGTACGTCTCGGCGGCAGACGAGCCGGGAAGGTGCACGGCCTCGTCGGCGTCGGCGACGTGCCACGCGTCGGCGTCGGCGTCGGAATAGACCGCCACGGTGGCGATCCCGAGGTCGCGGCAAGTGCGGAACACCCGCCGCGCGATCTCGCCACGGTTGGCGACCAGGACCTTGCGGATCTTGGGCATCGCCATCACATCCGGAACACGCCGTAGCCACGCTGGCCACGGACCTCGCCGTTGTGGATCACAGACAGGCAGAACCCGAGAACGGTCCGCGTGTCGCGGGGATCAATGATCCCGTCGTCGTAAAGGCGGCCGCTGTTGGCCAGTGCGACGGATTCGCGCTCGATCTGTTCCTCGACAGCGGCGCGCATCTGGACGTCGGCCTCCTCGTCGAAGGGCAGCCCGCGGTCGGCGGCGGACTCGCGCGCCACGATGGACAACACTCCGGCCAGTTGCGCCGGACCCATCACGGCCGACTTCGAGTTAGGCCAAGCGAATAGGAAACGCGGTGAGTACGACCGCCCGCACATGCCGTAGTTCCCGGCACCGTAGGACGCACCCATGGTGATGGTCACGTG
>JAXHTL010000216.1:0-7681 GCA_034190095.1 Actinomycetota bacterium | reverse complement strand
GATCGTCCCCGACTCCAAGCGGCGGGCCGGCACCGGCATCCGGTCTTCACGAAACCACCGATACGCCGTCTGCGGATGCACACCATTCGCGCGCGCCCACTCGGCCAGCTTCACACACTCAATGAAACACACATTCGATCACGTTTGCTCACATATCGCCGAACAGTTCGCAACCCCACCCGGTCGGGCCCACGCATCCGTCGAACTGCAAGCTCTACTGTCGAACCCACCACCTGATCAAGACCTTCTTCAGCGGCCCCGACGGTTGGCGGGAACGACAACTTCCGGACGGCACCATGGTGTTCGTCTCCCCATCCGGGCGGCGGTACACCACCAAACCGCACGGTGCCCTGTTCTTCCCGCAACCGGGTACGCCGACCGAGACATTGACGATCTCCCAGGCGCCGGCGAGCGGTGGCCCACATCGAACACTGGCGATGCCGGCTCGGCGGCGCACTCGCGCCTACCGGATCAGCTGGGAACGCAGCGTCAACAAGCGCCGCTGGGACGCCGACCCGCCGCCCTTCTAGGTGCCTGGGAACAGCGTGCGCCGTCCTGCGTTAAATGGTGGCGTGACATCCGAACCTGCCGTGGGTGCGCTGCGCTTCGTCGCGGTCAGCCAGGACGACCCACTGGCCGCACCGCTGATCGACGAACTCGCCGTCGAATACGCCGAGCGCTACGGCGGCAGACGCGACCGGGTGCATGCCTGGTTGCGGTCCTACCCGGCCGCGGAGTTCGAGGCACCCGACGGCGGGCTGTTCATCGGGTTGCTCGACGGCCGGCCGGTCACCGGCGGCGCCTTCCGCCGGTTCGACGGCACCACCGCCGAGCTCAAGCGGATCTGGACCGACCACCGGCACCGCCGGCGCGGTCACGGCCAGGCCCTGGTGAGCCACCTGGAAGCCGAGATCGCCGCGCGCGGCTACACCCGGATCTACCTGACCACCGGCGACCGGCAACCCGAGGCCGAGGCACTGTACTCGTCGATGGGCTACCAGCGTCTGACCGAGCCGCTGCCGGCCGAGAAAGAGGTCTATCCGATCGCGTTCGTCAAGGCCGTCAGCCTGCCCCGCAGCGAGCGTTCCGGCCTATAGGCTGGCCGCTGTGTCGCAGGCGGCCGTGGGATGGTTGATGCTGGCCGCTGCCGCGCTGTTGTTCGTCTTCGGCGGCCTGTCGCGGGTGTTCATCGGCAGGCGCCGGGACGCCGGCTGGGTCCGGCGCCTGGTGCACCTGTTCCGCCGGACCGGGATCGCGCGGGTACTGTTCGGCCGCTTCGAAGGCGATGTCCTCGACGACGACGAACTCGACACGATGATCCTGATGCCCGCCATCGTCATCGCCTGCGGCCTGTGCCTGACCGCGCTGTTCCTGCTGGGCTACGACACCCTGGTGTCGGCCTGACTCAGGACCGGGCGGCCTGCTCGGCCGCATCCCGCATCGACCCCCGCCACACCGGCCCGTGTCCGGGCAGCAGCACCTCGGCGTCGAGCATGCCCAGCGCCGCCAGGCTGCGCCGGCAGGCTGCCTCGTCGTGGTTGAACACCGAGGGCAGCAGCTGTGGCCCGGGCCGGGCGGCCACCGGATGCCCGGTCACCAGCGCGTCTCCGCTGACCAGCACGCCGTCCACCAGGTAGGAGCAGTGCCCGCCGGTGTGCCCCGGCGTCGGGATCGCGGTCGGCGCACCGGGCAGCTGCGCCGCCACCTCCTCGGTCAGCGCCTCGGTGGTGGCGATCCCCGCATGGTTCAGCGCGCCCTTGCCGATGATCGCCACCGACCACTTCAGCCACTTCGGCCGCCAGGCGTTCGCCGCGACGGCGACCGGAGAGGCCTGCTCGAGATACTCGCGTTTGGAGTGCCCCACCTCGGCGGCGTGGCAGTACACCGGCGTGCCGTGGTTCTCGGCGAACCAGATCGCGGAGCCGAAATGGTCGATGTGGGCGTGGGTCAGCAGGATCGCGCGGACATCGGCCACCCCGAAGCCCAACCGGCCGAGGGATTCGATCACCTCGGAGCGGCTGCCGGGGAAGCCGGCGTCGATCAGGACGACGCCGCCGCCGTCCGCGTCGTCGCCGGCGACCAACGTCCAGTTGACCAACTCGGTCTGCACGAAATGGACGCGGTCGGTGATGGCCGTCAGAACCGGTGCCATGCGGCGAGTGTAGAAAGAAACCATGGCTGAACTGAAACTGGGCTACAAGGCGTCGGCGGAGCAGTTCGCGCCCCGGGAACTGGTGGAGCTGGCCGTCGAGGCCGAAGCCCACGGCATGGACACCGCGACCGTCAGTGATCACTTCCAGCCCTGGCGCCACGAGGGCGGGCACGCGCCGTTCTCGCTGGCCTGGATGACCGCGGTCGGTGAGCGCACCAAGAACCTGAGTCTGGGCACCTCGGTGCTGACCCCGACGTTCCGGTACAACCCGGCGGTGATCGCCCAGGCGTTCGCCACGATGGCGTGTCTGTATCCGGGCCGGATCTTCCTCGGGGTGGGCACCGGTGAGGCGCTCAACGAGATCGCCACCGGCTACGAGGGCGAGTGGCCCGAGTTCAAGGAGCGCTTCGCCCGGCTGCGCGAGTCGGTGCGACTGATGCGCGAACTGTGGCTCGGGGACCGGGTGGATTTCGACGGCGAGTACTACAAGCTCAAGGGCGCCTCGATCTATGACGTGCCCGACGGTGGGGTGCCGGTCTACATCGCCGCGGGCGGGCCGGTGGTGGCCAAATACGCCGGCCGGGCCGGTGACGGGTTCATCTGTACCTCGGGCAAGGGCGAGGAGCTCTACAAGGACAAGCTCATCCCCGCGGTCGAGGAAGGTGCTGCCAAGGCCGAGCGCGACGCGGGGGCGATCGACCGGATGATCGAGATCAAGATCTCCTACGACACCGATCCCGAGCTCGCGCTGGAGAACACCCGGTTCTGGGCGCCGCTGTCGCTGAGCGCCGAGCAGAAGCACAGCATCGACGATCCGATGGAGATGGAGAAGGCCGCCGACGCGCTGCCCATCGAGCAGGTCGCCAAGCGCTGGATCGTGGCCTCCGATCCCGACGAGGCCGTCGACAAGGTCAAGGACTACGTCGGCTGGGGTCTCAACCATCTGGTCTTCCACGCCCCCGGGCACGACCAGAAGCGTTTCCTGGAACTGTTCCAGCGCGACCTCGAACCCAGGCTGCGGCGCCTGGCCTGACCCACCCCGGACCGCGGGATGATCCGCTTCCTCGCGACCGTGCTCGGCCTGCTGGCGCTGGCGGCCGCCGTGGTGGGCCTCGCCGTGCGCTACCTGCCCATCACCGAACACCCGGGCCTGATCCTGGCCGCGGCCGGGCCCTACCTGGTCACGGCCGCGCCGGTGGCCGTGCTGCTGTTCGTTCTCGGCCGGCGGGGCCTGTTCACGCTGCTGGCCGTCGCGGTGGCCGCGGGCTCGGTGTGGACGTACGGGCCGCGCTACCTCGAACCGGCGGCCACCGCCACGGCCACAGCGGCCGTCGACGTCCGCGTCCTGACCACCAATCTCGGTATGGGCCAGGCCGACCCGGCCGCCCTGGTGGCGCTGGCCCGCGACAGCGCCGATGTGGTCGCGGTCCAGGAGATCACGCAGCAGGCCGCCGACGGGCTGACCGCGGCGGGGATGGACGAGGTGTTCCCGTTCCGCGTCGTACTGCCGGCCCCACTGGCCTCCGGGATCGGGCTGTGGAGCCGTCACCCCATCGTGAACTCCGGCCGGATGGACGGATACTCGCTGCCGATGCTGGGGGCGCGGCTGCGGATTCCCGGGGTGGCCGTCGACACCACCGTGCTGTCGGTACACCTGGCCGCGCCGTGGCCACAACCCATCGGGCCGTGGCGCCACGACATCGGGATGTTTCCGCACACCCTGCGCGAGGTGGGTGGCAGCGCCGGCGCCGGAGCGGTGATCGTCGCGGGGGACTTCAACGCCACCGTCGACATGGCCCCGTTCCGGAACCTGCTGGACGAGGGCTACGCGGACGCGGGCGCCCAAGCCGGTGCCGGGCTGGCCCGCACCTACCCCGGCAGCGGGCGCTGGCCGCCGTTGCTCGGCATCGATCACGTCCTGCTGCGGCACTGCGCCGCGACGTCGGCGCGCACCGTGGTGGTGCCCGGGGCCGACCACCGCGGCCTGCTGGTCAGGGTCCAGCTGCCGGTGGACATGACGGCGAGTTGAGGTCGCAGTCGACATCCGGAGTCGGCTCACCGTCGACCCGGTACACGCGGAAGCGCTCGTCACCTGACGCGCCGGCCACCGACAGCACCAGGGTGGCGAATCCGGCGCCGTCGGACCACATGTCGGGGTAGCGCTCGCTGACCGCGTCGGAATCACCGAGTGACGGGCTCGTCGCGACGATGTACTCGACGCCGAAGTCCCAGGGCCGGTTCAGGGCGGCGGTGAAGTCGTAGTCGCTGGTGATGAGGAACTGCTTCGGGTCGTCCGAGGCGAGCCAGATGCCCCAGGTGTTGAACGTGTCCATCAGGACCGCTCCGTCGGGCAGGTTCCTGCGGTCGAAGTAGGCGGCCAGCTGACGGTCGTCGACCATGAGTCGGCGGTACCACAGTTCGCCGGGCGGATAGCGCTGCGGATCGCCCAGTTCGGACAGCCCGAACTGCAACTGCTGGTTGCCGATCCGCTTGTCGGTGGTCGCCCAGGCCGTGACGGGGAACCCGATGAGCAGCGACGCGGTCACCAGCGTCGCACCGAGACGCCGGCCGAGCTCGGCGCCGCGCGTCTCGGTGGCGCCCTCGCCGCTCGACGGCCACAGGGCCAG
This sequence comes from Actinomycetota bacterium, assembly GCA_034190095.1. Classification (GTDB taxonomy): domain Bacteria; phylum Actinomycetota; class Actinomycetes; order Mycobacteriales; family Mycobacteriaceae; genus Mycobacterium. Next base: position 2,902 of record JAXHTL010000216.1, on the reverse strand, counting down.
CGCGATGCAGACGACCATGGGTACCGCCAGCAGATAGAAGCGGAACCAGCCGAATGTCGTCGAGGTGTACTGGCCCCAGGCGGCGAAGGCGAGAACGGGACCGAACGTGGCCAGCGGCACCAGCACGTCGATTCGGCGATGCAGGGCACCCACCAGTACGGCAGTGGCCGCGGCGATGCCCACGAACGGTTGCATGCCCAGTATTCGCGCGGAGATGACGACCCAGTTGTCGGAGGCGGCCCGGGTGAGCGGTCCTGCCTTCTCCATCGCGGCGTCGACCTGGTGGTCGTTGCCGTACCGCGAGGTCAGCGTCGCGAACAGTTCACCGCTGACGACCCAGCCGGTGATCGCCCACGCGGCGAGCGCGGTCAACAACGGGAACATCACGATCAGCACCGACAGCGTCGCGCCGGCCAGCCGCTGTCCCCGCTGCGCGCCGTACAGCACCACCGCGGCCACCAACAACGCCGCGCCGGCACCGGCGACCACGACCTCGTACCGGGCCAGATACCCCACGCCCAAGGCGATTCCGGCCCAGGCGAGGTCCCCTTCGCGGCGGCTGCGCACCCACCGCAGCAGGTGGCGGGTGCACCACACGATGCAGAACACCTCGGCTGCCTCGCTCATCCCGGAGGCGCCGTAGATGACGATCATCGGGTGCAGCGCAAAGCATCCCACAGCCAGCCACCGCCACAGTGGCTTCAGCCCCCGGTCCAGCGCGATCCTGCGGATCATGACCGCCGCGCCGGCCATGAACAGGGCGCTCTGCACCACGGCGGCCAACCCGTGGGTCTTCAGCGCCGGCCACCAGTCCGCGAAGAGCAGGACCGGCAGCTGGGCCAAGCTGGGCAGCGGATTCCAGACGAACCCGATCGCCGACAGGTGTGGATCCCGGCTCATGAAGACGTATCCCGCGTTCGCCACGCGGCTCGGCGCGTCGGGGTCGAACAGGTTGTAGCGCAGCACCAGCACCGTGCCGACCGCGAAGTAGAACGCCGACAGCGCCACGAACAGCACGGGCGCGCCCGCCCGCGAACTCGCCGCGGGTGGGCCGATCCGCTGCTGCGGCGGCGGCGCGAGCGTGGCGGTCATGTCAGGGGCGGGGCCGTCTGAGCCGCAGCAGCAGCAGGGCTGCGCCGGCGAGCAACGCGGCGAGCACCAACCCGCCCGAGGCCAGTGCCCACCATTTCCACCCGTCGCCCGGGTACTCGTTGACCAGCGCTCCGCCTTCCTGCAGAGTCAGGTTCACCGCGTCGTTGCCGGGGCCGGCCGCGACGACGTCACCGGTCAGGGACGCCCACCGGTTCGGCAGCTCGCGAATGAAGGCCAAACTCGCCGCCACGCCGGACCAGTCGCCCGTCCCGGTGATCGCCAGGACCGTACGGTCGTTCTGCGTGAAGGCCTGCACCGCACCGATATTCCCGTCGATGTCGACGGTGCTGGTGGTATCGATGTCCACGGTGTGGTCGGGTCCCGGCATCAGCGGCCCCACGAGTCCCGCGTCGGCCAGGGTGCTGCCCGCGCCGACGGCGAGCAGTCCGGTACTCGAACCCGCGGATTCGGCCAGCGTGTTCAGGTGTGGGCGAAGAACGGTTCCGGAGTGCTGAGCCATCAGGTTGATCGCCTGGGCCGCCCACCCCACCTGATCCGGACGCTCCAGCGCCACGTCGAACTCGGGCGCGAACGCCATCGGCAACACCGGGAAGCCGCCGCGGTTCTCCGGGCCGGGGGTGACCTCGACAGTCGAATCGGGATCGATGGTGAACCGCATGCGGTTGTTCAGCGGCGCGCATTCCTGGTCGGGGATGTACTGGATCTCCATCGCCATCCCGATGTTCGAGGTGACCGACTCGGGGGGAATCTCTCCGGTGACGTCGAGCACGCCGGACTCGTCGAGCTCGGAGGAGGCGAGCACCGTCGATCCCGACCGCACGATCACCGATGCGGTGGCACCGACGACCGGTGTGTAGTGGGCCTTGAGGTGTATCCGGGCGCTGGTGATCGATCCGACCCCGAACGCCCCCGCGTCGAACCCGGCGTACAGCGTGGAGACGCCCTGAACGGAGATGTCACCGGCGATCCCGAGCTCGTCGAAGGTCTGGACCGTGGTCGCCTTCAGCACGCTGTCCGGGTCGGAGAGCGTGTTCGCGTAGTCGCTTTGAGCGATGGCGTAGCGCTGGTCGCCGAACAGCGTCACCTGGCGGACCAGATCGTCGCCGGTACCGGTGATGGCCAGCACGGCTCGTGGCGTCCCCGGCTCCTCCACGGTGACCCCGGCTTCCGAGCCGTCCCGGATGGTGATCACCCGCACGTCCGGTCGCGGGGTGGGCACCTCCTCGGTGGTCTCGACGTCGATCTGCACCGGCATGGGCCGGTACAGATGCGTCAGCGCGGCGACGAGGTTGAGCGCAGCCTGTGTCTGGGCGTGGGTGGGCTCGGGTCCGACATGGATCTTGATCTCGCTGAGATATCCGGGCAGGAAGCCGGCCACCGTGGCCGGATCCGGAATCGGTCCCGAGTAGGCGCTGGCCAGGCTGCTCAGCACCACCGAAGGCGGCCGCGTACAACTGTCCGAGTGCTCACCGCCGTCCCGCAGGACGAAGGTCAGCGGGGCCTTGCCCTCGCTGACCTGAGCCTGCGAGATGTCGACATCGAAGGGGACGGTGGTCCGGTCCGCCCGGATCGGCACGTCGGCCAGCGTCACACCGCGTGAGTCGAGGATGTCGAGGCGGCCGTCGGTCGTGTTGACGATGGAGCCGATCAGCCCGGTGAAGCGGGTGGGCTCGACGCCGGCCGGGATGGGGACCGAGACCGTGTTGGACTGGTTCGCTCCGACGAGCTCGACCTGTTCCGGCAGACCCATTTGCGGCCACGGGATCTCCCGTCCCGGCTCCGGTGCGCT
>JAXHTL010000215.1:0-7685 GCA_034190095.1 Actinomycetota bacterium | reverse complement strand
GGCAGGACCCGGGAGCTGAACCGCTCGTCGGCCAGGCCCTGCGCGGTCATCTCGGTGTCGAACCACCCCGGCTGGATCGTGTTGGCGCGGATCCCGTGCCGGGCCAGCTCCACGGCCATGCTGTCGATCAGCGCGGTGACGCCGGCCTTCGAGGCGGCGTAGGCGGGCTGTCGCGGCATGCCCTGCAGTGCACCCAGACTCGACACGCCGACCAGGCTGCCGCCACGCCCGGCCGCGATCATCTGCCGGGCCGCCTCACGCAGGGTGACGAACACGCCGTCGAGGTCCACGGCGGTGACTCCGCGGAACTCGGCCAGCGAAGTGTCCAGCACCGGGGTGAAGACACCGCGCACCCCGGCATTGGCGAAACAGGAATCCAGCCCGCCCAACTCGGTGCGGATCCGGGCCATGGTGTCGGTGACGGCCGGTTCGTCGGTGACATCGCAGGGCAGGGCCAGCACCGGGTTGCCGTAGCAGCGCAGCGACTCGGCGGCGTCCTCCAGCCGCTGTGCGGTGCGCCCCAGGAGCGCCACCGCGGCCCCGGCGCGCGCCAGGCCGGTCGCCATACCGAGCCCGATACCCGAGGCGCCCCCGGTGACGACGGCGACGTGGCCGGTGAGATCGAACGGGTCGGCGGGCGCGGCGGCATCGGTCACGCAACGACCATACGTCCCGGTCGAGCGCAGCCGCCCCGGACGCAACCCGTGCCGGGATTGCCACCGACCCCCCGACCGATGCGCACGCCGAGCCCAGAGGTTTGCCGAAACAGCGAAGCGGCAACACAACCCCGTGGGGTTCGTGGAATTCGTGCAGGACCGGTGGACGGTGCTGTCCTTCCTGGCCTACCAGCACATGAGCCTCGTGGTACAGACACTCGCGCTCTCCACCCTGGTCGCGCTGCTGATCGGGGTGCTGATCTACCGCTCCTCGTGGGGGGTGGCGATGGGCAACACCGTCACCGCCGTCGGGCTGACCATCCCGTCGTATGCCCTGCTCGGGGTGCTGGTCGGCATCGTCGGCCTCGGCGTGCTGCCCTCGGTGATCATGCTGTCGTTCTTCGGGGTGTTCCCCATCCTGCGCAACGTCGTGGTGGGGCTCTCCGGGGTGGACAAGACCCTGGTGGAATCGGCGCGGGCGATGGGCATGAGCCGCCTGACCACCCTGGTGCGCCTCGAACTGCCGCTGGCCTGGCCGGTGATCATGACCGGGGTGCGGGTGTCGGCGCAGATGCTGATGGGCATCGCCGCGATCGCGGCGTTCGCGCTCGGGCCGGGGCTGGGCGGTTACATCTTCTCGGGCATCTCCCGGATGGGCGGCGCCAACGCCACCAACTCGATCGTCGCCGCCACGATCGGCATCCTGATCCTCGCCGTCGTCCTCGACACCGTGCTCAACGCCATCACCCGCTTCACCACCCCGAGGGGGATTCGTGTCTGACCCGGAAACCACGGACCGGCACACCGCAGACGGATCGCGCCGCACCGGAGGAGCGCGCATCCTGCTCGACGGGGTGACCAAGCGCTACGGGGACTCCGCCGCCCCGGCGGTGGACAACATCTCCATGGAGATACCCGCCGGGGAGATCGTCATGCTCGTCGGTCCGTCGGGCTGCGGCAAGACCACCACCATGAAGATGATCAACCGGCTGATCGAACCGACCAGCGGCCGCATTCTGATCGGCGACGACGACGTCACCAAGCGCGACCCCGACGACCTGCGCCGCCACATCGGCTACGTGATCCAGGGCGCGGGCCTGTTCCCGCATTTCACCGTCGGCGACAACATCGCGATCGTGCCCAAGCTGCTGAAATGGGACAAGCAGCGCATCGCGGCCCGCGTCGACGAACTGCTGGACCTGGTCAGCCTCGACCCCGCCGAGTACCGCGACCGCTACCCCCGTGAACTGTCCGGTGGTCAGCAGCAACGCGTCGGAGTGGCCCGGGCGCTGGCCGCCGACCCGCCGGTGCTGCTGATGGACGAGCCGTTCGGCGCCGTGGACCCGATCACCCGGCAGCGGCTGCAGGACGAACTACTGCGGCTGCAGGAGGATCTGCGCAAGACCATCGTCTTCGTCACCCACGACTTCGACGAGGCGGTCAAACTCGGTGACCGGATCGCGATCCTGCAGGCCGGCTCGAAGATCGTGCAGTACGACACCCCGGAACAGATCCTCACCAACCCGGCCGATGACTTCGTGCGGACCTTCGTCGGGGCCGGGGCGGCGCTCAAACAGCTCACCCTGACCCGGATTCGGGACGTGGACCTGCACGAGGCCGCCGTCGCGCACATCGGGGACGACCCAGCGGACGCGGTGCGCTCGGCACGGTCGATCGACCGCGAGCACGTCATCGTGCTCGACGCTCAGGACCGTCCGCAGCGCTGGCTCTCGCTGGACGAACTCAGCGATCCGCGAGCGCTGGACCAGGTTCCCCGCGACGACGAACTCGAGTGCGTCAGCCTGGCTTCCACGCTCAACGACGCGCTCGACGAGATGCTGACCTCCTCGCACGGGGTGGTCGTGGTCACCGGCCGGCGTAACACCTACCAGGGTGTCGTGCGGGTCGAGACCATCATGGACGCGATGGCGGGGGTGCGCTCGGCCGCGCCCGCAGCGGAGCGCACCTCGTGACCGCAGCCGTCACCGAGGACTCCGCGCCCGCACCCGACGGCGGCGCCGAGAAGTCTGCGCAACAGCGCACTTTCGGCTTCGTCCGATGGGCCCTGCAACCGCTGGTCTGCGCGGTCGCGGTGGCCGGCTGCCTGATCTACGTGCAGGTCGCCGAGGTGTCGGCCTCCGAGCAGCGCTCGCTCGGGGTGCCGAATCTGATCGAGCTGCTGGGCCAGCACATGTCGGTCAGCCTGGCGGCCACGCTGCTGACCTGTGCGATCGGAATCCCGCTGGGCGTCGCGCTGACCCGGGGCCGGATGCGGCGCTACTCCAAACCGATCATCACCGTCGCCGGGTTCGGCCAGGCGGCACCGGCGATCGGTCTGATCGCGCTCGGCGCGGTGCTCTTCGGGATCGGCGAGGTCGGTGCCATCGTCGCGCTGACCGTCTACGGAGCCCTGCCGATCGTGGCGAACACCGTGACCGGACTCGACGGTGTGGATCCGCGGCTGGTCGAGGCCGGCCGCGGGATGGGTATGTCGGGCACGGCGACCCTGATGCGGGTGGAGCTGCCGCTGGCGTTGCCGGTGATCGTGGCCGGGGTGCGCACCGCGCTGGTCCTCATCGTCGGCACCGCGGCGCTGGCATCGTTCACCGGTGCCGGGGGGCTCGGCCAGCTGATCACCACCGGGATCAAACTGCAGCAGCCCGTCACCCTGATCGTCGGGGCCGTTCTGGTGGCCGCGCTGGCGCTGTTCATCGACTGGCTGGCCCGCGTCGTCGAAATGGTGGCCGCCCCGAAAGGATTGTGATGGTCATGCGGTTCACCGGGTTCGTCGCCGCGATCGTGGCCGCCACCGTGGCCGGCTGCGGCCTGCAGTCGGCCAGCGGGACCGTGCTGCCGGCCGCGCCCGGTTCGATCCGGCATTACGACTCGCTCGAGGGTGTCCCGGTGACCGTGGCGGCCAAGGACTTCACCGAACAACTGATCCTCGGCAACATGCTGTCGATCATCCTCAACGCCGCCGGAGCCGATGTCACCAACATGACCAACACCCCGGGCAGCTTCGGGGTGCGCGAGGCGATGCTCTCCGGTGACGCGAACATCTCGCCGGAGTACACCGGCACCGGCTGGATCAACTATCTGGGCCACGAAGACCCGATCAAGGACCCGGTTGCGCAGTGGCAGGCGGTCAACGAGGAGGACCAGGCCAAGAACGGGCTCACCTGGCTTCCGCCCGCGCCGATGAACAACACCTACGCCTTCGCCATCCGCGAGTCGGAGGCGCAGCGGCTCGGGGTGACCAAGCTCTCGGACCTGGCCACCCTGGACCGCTCCGAGCTGACGTTCTGCGTGGAGAGTGAATTCGCCAGCCGCAACGACGGTTTCGTGCCGATGTTGCAGACCTACGATCTGACCCGGGCCGATCTCGGACAGGTCATCACGCTCGACACCGGCGTCATCTACACCGCGACGGCCAACGGGGACTGCAACTTCGGGGAGGTCTTCACCACCGACGGCCGGATCCCGGCACTGGACCTGCGGGTCCTCGAGGACGACAGGCAGTTCTTCCCGCTGTACAACCTGACCGAGGTCATCGACACCGAGCTGCTCGACGCGCACCCTGAGTTGGCCGAGATCTTCGGCCAGCTCAACCCACGGCTCACCAACGAGGTGATGTTGAGCTTGAACGCGAAGGTGGACAACGACGGTCAGGATCCGGCGCTGGTCGCCCGGGACTGGCTGATCGAGGAAGGTCTGCTCTCCGCCGAGCAGTAGATCGCTAGAGGGCCCGCCACCAACTGACCGCGGGGTCGGACTCGGCCCAGTACTGTGCCGGCGAGGGGCATCGGGGTGCGATCCAGGCCCGCACCACGGCGTAGACACGCTGAACCGCCGCCGCTACGCCGCCCCGCTGCGGCGGGGCGCCTGCCGAACCCGATACCGAAACCGACATGCCGACCTCCCTGGTCCTCCCCGAATTCTGGCAGTACTACCCGCGGTGCCAACCGCTAAACACGCCGAAGCCCGGTACGGGGCTTCCGTACCGGGCTTCGGGCGTATGTGTGGGTCAGCTGATGCCGACCACGTCCTGGGCGATCGCGGCCAGCCGGGCCTGCGCCGCGGAGACCACCCGCTGGCGGTCCTTGTGGGCTTCCTCGTAGGCCACGATGACGCGGATGTCGGCCGCGTCGGTCAGTTCCTTGACCGCGGTGGCGGCCTCGTTGACGTTGAGGTTGTCGTAGTCGGCGATCGGCAACTCGGTGACGTCGAGGACGCCGGTTGCGCCGCGCACGGCGTGGATCGCGTCAGCCGCGTCCGCGGCACCCTGCTCGCGGGTGATCCGCTCGGCGGCGTCCAGCGCCGAGTCCCGGGCGCCGGTCAGGGTCTTGGTGACGACCTCGCTGCTGCGCGACCCCCGCTCGACCAGCTCGCCGAAGGTCGGGCGCACCGAGCGCACCGCCTCGGCGACCCGCTCGGCGCCGCGCGTCGACCACGTGAACGGCAGATTCGCCAGCTTGACCGCCAGGCCGGCCGCCGCCTGCAGCGGTGTCCGGCGCAGCGCGGCCGGCCCGCCCAGCGCGTCCTCGGCGAGCACCGTGGTCAACCACTCGACGGTGGCGGTGTGGGCGGTGATGAGCCGGGTGGCCAGCTCCTCGACCTGTTGGTGCTTGGCGGCCACGGCCAGCGCCTTGACATACCGGGCGCGATCGAGCAGCTGGCCTTCCAGCGCCAGGTCACCGAGCAGCGCCTCGTCGAACGGCTCGGCCTGCTCGGTCAACGCCTTGACCGCGGCCGCGGCGCGGCCCAGGAACGGGCCGATGACGTCGGGGAAGCCGCCGAGGTCGCGGATGGCCTCCTCGATCGCGACCGCCCGGATGCGGGCGTTGTCGGCGTTCTGGCTCAGTTCGCGGCGTACCGCGTCGGTGCGGGCCTGTGCGACCCGGGTTTCGGCTACCTGGATCTCGGTGTGGGTCAGATCCAGCACGGTGCGCAGCTGGGCGATCAGCGTGGCAGTGGTCGATTCGGTGGAAACAGCCGGTGTGGCCATTGGTCTTGTTCACCCCTTGTCTGAGTCGACAGTTCGTTTTCGTCGGGACGCTTTTCAGCGCTCACCGAACGCGTACCCGTTGATCGGAGGTGTCATTGCGGATTTCGCCGCTGTGAGAATTGCGGCAATGAGGTGAGATCGCGGCCCCGAACGGGTAGCGCGCAGGTCCGCCGGCGGGCGGTTTGCGCAGCGGCGCCGCGGGTATCTGTGCACCGTGATGCCAACGACGGTGCAGCCCGTGCTTCCCGAACCCCGTGGGCCGATCTCGCGTGCGGTGATCCAGTTGCTCTGTGAACGAGCTCCGTTGCGCCACTTCGCGCGGGTCGAGACCTCGCTGGCCGATGCCGACCCCGCCGGTGTCGACGTCCAGCTGGCCCTCTACCTCTGCTACGAACTGCACTATCGCGGTTTCGCCGGGGTGGACGCGCGCTGGGAGTGGAATGCCGGACTGCTCCATCTGCGGGGCCGGCTCGAGGATCTTTTCCTCGCCGACATCACCCGCGCCGTCGGCGAGGTCGAACCGGACGCCCGGGCCGTCGACGAACTCGACGCGCTGTGCGTCGAGCCGGTCGACGCAGACGGGGTGTCGCACTATCTGCGCGACCGGGGCTCCTGGGCGCAGATGCGGGAGTACTTCGCCCACCGGTCGCTGTATCACCTCAAGGAGGGCGACCCGCACGCGTGGGCGATCCCGCGGCTGACCGGGCAGGCCAAGGCCGCGTTCGTGGCGGTCGAGTTCGACGAGTTCGGGGCCGGGCAGGGGGCGCGGGTCCATCAGCAGCTGTTCGCGGACCTGTTGGCGGCCGCCGACCTGGACCCCGGCTACCTGGGCTATCTGAACCACGTGCCGGCGCAGACGCTCGCCGTGGTCAATCTGATGTCGATGTTCGGTCTGCACCGCAGGTTGCGCGGGGCCGCGGTCGGTCACTTCGCCGCCACCGAGGTCACCTCTCCGCCCGGTTCGCGGCGCATGGTGCAGGCGCTCGAGCGACTCGGTGCGCCGCCGCAGTGTCGAGCGTTCTACGCCGAACACGTCGAGGCCGACGCCGTGCACGAGCAGGTGGTCCGCACCGATGTCGTCGGTGATCTGGTGGGGCGGGAACCGCACCTGGACGCGGACGTGGTGTTCGGCATCCGGGCGTTCGACGTGGTCGAGGAACGGTTGGCCGAGCACCTCATGGCGTGCTGGCGGGACGGGCGCTCCTCACTGCGCCGAGAGCTCGCCTGACCCGCCGCCGGCGATCTTCTGCCGGCGCCGGTGGCTGGTGTCGCACAGCGGGTAGGTCTTGGACCTGCGGCAGGCGCAGATCGCCACCATGAACCGGTCGGATTCGACGACGTCGCCGTCGGGGAGTTCGATGCGCACCGGGCCCTCGACCATCACCGGGCCGCCGGGCACCACCCGCACCGTGCGCGCCGGCTGCTCGGTCATGGGGCGTCCGCGCGGATCACCACGATCCGTTCCCGGGTGCTTCCGGGCGGCAGCAGTCCGGCCCGCGTCAGCCACGGAGCGCGTGCCGACAGCACCGGGCCGAACGGGATGAGTTGCTGGGCAACCACTTCGGCGTGCATCCCCTGCGCTTGCAGCGCCTCCAGGGTGCGCCGGACATTCGCGCAGGCCGACTGCGCGATCAGCATCGTTGCGCCTTCGTCGAGCAGCAGCGGCGCGGCGGCGCACAGCGGGTCGAGCACCATCCGTCCGTCGGGCCCGGCGTCCCACGCGCGCGACGGTCCCGCGGTGGCCGGCGGGCATGCTGCGTCGGTGGCGGTCGGCGGCGCCGGGACGTAGGGCGGATTGACGACCACCAGATCGAACGGCCCGAATTCGACCGCCCGGGCCCATGATCCGCGGTGCACGTCGACGGTGACTCCGGCGGTCAGCGCTTCGCAGCGCGCGTGCTGCACCGCCTCCGGGCAGATGTCGAACGCGCTGACCTGCGCCGCGCCCGCGGCTGCCGCGGCGACAGCGACCACGCCGGTGCCGGTGCACAGATCGGCCACCCGGGCGCCGGGCGCCAGCCCGG
>JAXHTL010000214.1:0-7702 GCA_034190095.1 Actinomycetota bacterium | reverse complement strand
GGCCGATCTGGTGCTGCTGGCCATGGGCTTCACCGGACCGGAGCGCCCCGGCCTGCTGACCGACCTCGGTGTCGAGTTCTCCGAGCGCGGCAACGTGAACCGCAACGGGGCGTTCGCGACATCGGTTCCCGGAGTCTATGTGGCCGGCGACATGGGGCGCGGTCAGTCACTGATCGTGTGGGCGATCGCGGAAGGCCGCGCGGCCGCTGCCGAGGTCGATCGCCACCTGATGGGACGCACGGCGCTGCCGGTGCCGATCAAGCCCACCACTGCTCCGCAGCGATGAGCGCTTGCGCGAAGAGCAGACGGTAGCGGTAGCGCGCCAGTCCGTTCGGCGAGTTTGCGCGCAGGGTTGTACCCGGGTGAGAGCCCGCGACCCTGGCTGCAATCTCGCCGGCGGCAGTCCAAAATTAGTGCCACATCCGTCACTTCAGTCACAACAGTCACTTCAAAAACATCTGATCATTCACCGGCGTGCCTTCAGGAGTTTGCCAGCCGGTGGGTATCTAATGACTTCTCGAGGGTGCTGCGGTAAGGTGGCTCCCCGGGTCAGCTATTGCATACCGCAGGAGTGATCACCGTGTATATCAACTCGATTACCCGGTCGCGAGTGGGTCGAATCGCCTGGTTGCTGTTCCGACACCCGGTCAAGAGCCGTGAGTTTCCCGCGAAGGCGGAGCGGTTGGTCACCGCAGACGAACTGCTTCGCTACGGCATCTAGCGAACCTCCGGCCCCGCCGTGGCGACGCGCCGTCGTTGCGCGACCGTCTATTTGCCGGACTTTTACCCTTTCGTGACCGTCAATCGCGGTTGCTGAGTCCCGACTCCCGGATCCTTTCTGCCAACGGCTCCAGCACCCCCGGATCGTGGGGCGGCGGCAGGTACATGATCGCCAGATCCAAGCCCTGCTCGCCCAGCTCCGCGGCCTGCCCAACGGCCTTGCCGAAGTCGAGTTCCGGGCCCAGCCGGATGTGCGCCGACCGCATGATGTCCGTGGGGTCGCGACCGACGTCGGCGCAGTGCGCGTCGAGCACCGCACATTTGTGGGCGAACTCCTGCGCAGTGCCACCGACGAAGTTCCAATGATCGGCGTACCGGGCGGTGATCCGCAGCGTCCGTTTCTCGCCGTTACCGCCGATGCAGATCGGCGGATGGGGCTGCTGGGGGCCTTTCGGCTCGTTGCGCGCGTCCGTCAACCGGTAGTACGTGCCCTCGAACGTGGTCGTCTCCTGCGACAGCAGCCCGAGCAGAACCTGGCAGGCCTCCTCGAACCGATCGAAGCGCTCCGTGACGGTGCCCAGCTCGATGCCGTAGGCGCCGGACTCCTCCTCGTTCCAGCCCGCGCCGATCCCGAGTTCCAGACGCCCGCCGGAGACGATGTCCAGCGCTGAGGCCATGTTGGCCAGCACCGCGGGATGGCGGTAGTGGATACCGGTGACGAGCACCCCGACCCGCAGCCGCGTGGTCGCCTGGGCGAGAGCGGTCACGGTCACCCAGCCCTCCAGGCAGGGGCCGGTGGGGTCGGAGAAGATCGGGTAGAAGTGGTCGAACGTCCACCCCGACTCGAAGACGTCGATCTCGTCGGCGGCCCGCCAGACCGCGAGCATGTCGGACCACGCGGTGTCCTGCGGGGACGTCTTGAATGCAAACCGCATCTCGCCGACTCTAGTCCGCGGCCTGACCTCGAACCTGTTTGTCAGCTGTGACACCGGGTAGCTGTCCGGTGACTCCCTTTCGCAGGGGTCGACCAGAAACGAGGAGGACAGAATGCGACCGAAGGCAGCATTTGCCATGGCCGCCGCCGCGACACTTCCGCTGGCCGGCGCCGGTACCGCGACAGCCCAGGAGCCGCCCGAACCACCCGCCGTGCCCACGGTGATCCCGCTGCTCCCGCTCAACGGCACCAACGCGACGGGGACGGCGACGCTGACCCCGAACCCCGACGGCAGCCTCCGGATGCAGGTCAACGCATCGGGCCTGGTGCCGAACCAGCCGCATGCCCAGCACATCCACGGCAACGCCGAGGGCAGGGACTTCGTGTGTCCCGGGCCCGCCGAGGACGTCAGCCGGGACCGCAACGGCGACGGGCTGTTGTCCGCGGTGGACGGGTCGGCCGCCTACGGGCCGATCTTCATCGCACTCACCAACGAGGGCAACACCGACCCCAGCAACGGGCTGGCCCTCGACGACTTCCCGGTGGCCGACGAGAACGGCCAGGTGCTCTACGACCGCACCCTGCCGGCCGACCAGGTCCCGGAAGGCACGATCGCCCATCTGGCCGACCTCACGGTCGTCGAGCACGGCATCGATGTCGACGGCAACGGTGAGTACAACCTCGACGCCCCGATCGGCGAGTCCGAACTCGCGCAGGTGCTGGACATGACCGATGTGCCCGCCGAAGCCACCTACCCGGCGGCCTGCGGTGCGGCGCTGGGCGCGACCGCCGACGGCGACGCCGAGAGCTGACCCGCACGCGGTGGTCCGGGTCCGGGGGACACTGAACCCATGGACCCGGTCACCGCGTTGCGACAGATCGCCTACTACAAGGATCGCGCTCGCGAAGACCCGCGCCGGGTGATGGCCTACCGCACGGCGGCCGACATCGTCGAGTCGCTCACCGACGAGCAGCGCCAGCGGCACGGCAAGGCCAACAGCTGGCAGACGCTGCCCAAGATCGGGCCCAAGACCGCCACGGTCATCGCCCAGGCGTGGGCCGGTCGCGAACCCGATGCCTTGGCGGAGCTGCGCGCCAACGCCGAGGATCTCGGCGGCGGTCAGATCCGCGCGGCGCTGCGGGGCGACCTGCACGTGCACTCCAATTGGTCCGACGGCTCCGCGCCGATCGAGGAGATGATGCTCGCTGCCCGCGACCTGGGGCACGAGTACTGCGCGCTGACCGACCACTCGCCACGCCTGCGGGTGGCCAACGGGCTCTCGGCGGACCGGCTGCGCGAACAACTCGACGTGATCGACGAGATCCGCGAGGCGGTCGCCCCGATGCGGATCCTGACCGGCATCGAGGTCGACATCCTCGAGGACGGGTCGCTGGACCAGGAACCCGACCTGCTCGAGCGGCTCGACATCGTCGTGGCCAGCGTGCACTCCAAGCTCGCGATGGATTCCGCGGCGATGACCCGCCGGATGCTCACGGCGATCGCCGACCCGCACACCGACGTGCTGGGCCACTGCACCGGTCGGCTGGTGGCCGGTGGCCGCGGCATCCGCGCCGAGTCGACGTTCGACGCCGAGAAGGTCTTCACTGCCTGCCGCGACCACGGGACGGCCGTCGAGATCAACTCCAGGCCCGAACGGCGCGACCCGCCGACGAGGCTGCTGACACTGGCGATGGACATCGGCTGCGTGTTCTCCATCGACACGGACTCGCACGCCCCGGGGCAACTGGAATTCCTCGGTTACGGCGCCCAGCGTGCGCTGGACGCCGAGTTGCCGGCGGACCGGATCGTCAACACCTGGCCGGCGCAGCGGCTGCTGGACTGGGCCGGCGCCTAGTCAGTCCGGCAGCAGTGGCATCTCCAGCCCGGCGTCGCGGCCCAGCAGCACCCCGCGCAGCACCGCGGCCTTGCCGTAGCGCTGCCTGACCAGGTCCACCACACTGTCGATCGGCGCGGTGTCACCACGGTTCTCGAAGGGGAGCTCGAGTTGGTGCGCGCCGTCGCGGTCGATGTTGCTCACCGCGAATCCGATCAGGGTCAGACCCCGCTCGGCGATCAGTGGGGCGGCCCCGGCGACGAGGGCGCGCGCCGCGGCGAGGACGGTGTCGGTGGCTGCGGTGGCCCGGGGCATCGTGTGGGACCGGGTGGCGCGGGTGAAGTCGGCGAACCGCAGCCGCAGCACGACGGTGCGACCCGTGCGGCCAGCCGCCCGCATCCGCCGGGTGATCCGGTCGACCAGGCCGATCACGACCGCGTCGAGGTCCTCGGGCGACATCGTCGTGCCGGCACGACCGAGCGCCCGCTGCGCACCGACCGAGCGGCGCCGCTGCCCGGTCACAACCCGCCGCCGGTCGATGTTGCGCGACAAGGCGAACAGTTGCCGGCCCATCGCGCCACCGACGAGCGATCCGAGGGTGGCCTCGCTGAGCTCGGCGACATCGGCGACGGTGTCGATTCCGTGAGCCCGCAACGTGTCGGCGGTCTTCGCGCCGACCCCCCACAGCCGGCGCACCGGCAATGGGTGGAGGAACGCGAGTTCGCGGTCCGGCGGCACCAGCAGCAGACCGTCGGGCTTGGCCTCCTGGCTGGCCACCTTGGCGAGGAACTTGGTCCGCGCGATCCCGACGGTGATCGGCAGCCCGACCCGATCGCGCACCTGCTCGCGCAGCCGGGCGCCGATCTGCACCGGGGTGCCCGACACCCGCCGCAGCCCGGAGACGTCCAGGAACGCCTCGTCCACCGACACCGGTTCGACCAGCGGGGTGGTGTCGGCGAAGACCTCGAAGACCGCCGCACTGGCCTGCGAGTAGGCGGCCATCCGGGGTGGCACCACCAGGGCGTGCGGGCACAGCGCCCGGGCCTGCCGGCCGCTCATCGCGGTGCGTACCCCGTAGGCCTTGGCCTCGTAGCTGGCGGCCAGCACCACGCCGCCGCCGACGATCACCGGCCGGCCACGCAGCGACGGGTCGTCGCGCTGCTCGACCGATGCGTAGAACGAATCGAGGTCAGCGTGCAGGATGCTGGCGGAGCCGGAGGCCGACACGAACACATGTTCGCATCGGGCCCCGACAAACTAGGGGACCTGACCGTAGATGCTGGTCATCCAGATGTGCACGAGGTTGTCGAGCACCCGGTCGTCGGGAATGGCCGGTTGGTGTCCGGCGAACGCCGCCGTCATCACCGACTCGTTCATCAGGTTCAGCGCAGTGGACAGCTCCACGGCCGGCACCGTGACCGGAGCGGCACCGGCGGCGCGCTCGGCCTCGATGACCGCGGCGATGTGGTCGATCCAGCGCTGCATCGACGTGGCCCACAGCTCGCGGGCTTCGGAGTGGGTGGACTTGACCGCGACGGTGGCGGCGCACACCGCCCGATGGGCGCCGAAGGTCCGCACGAAGGCGTCGATGCCGTGCCGCCAGATCTCCCGCCGGTCGGCCGGCCGGTCGGCGATCAGCCGCTCCAACGCGGTGTCGGCCTCGGTGATCACCCGTTCGAGCAGCGTCAGCAGCACCGCGTCCTTGGACGGGAAGTAGAAGTAGAACGTCGGGCGGGAGATGCCGGCACCCTTGGCGAGGTCGTCGACCGAGATCTCGGCCAGCGGACGGTCGGCGAGCAGGCGCTCCGCGGTCTCCAGGATGGCCAGTTCGCGGTCGTCGCCGGAGGGGCGCGCGGCGCGGCGGCCCCGGGCCGGGCGGGTCTGGCTGGCGGTCACGGCCGAGACTTTACACCCTGTCGATACTCTCAACATGGTGTTGACCGGCTCGACACTGCGTTGATAGCTTGACGTCATGACCGAATTTGTCGACGTCGTCATCGTCGGAGCCGGCATCTCCGGCATCAGCGCCGCATGGCATCTGCAGGACCGCTGTCCGACCAAGAGCTACGTGATCCTCGAACGCCGGGACAATCTCGGCGGAACATGGGACCTGTTCAAGTACCCCGGCATCCGCTCGGACTCCGACATGTTCACCCTCGGTTTCCGGTTCAAGCCCTGGACCTCGGAGAAGGCGATCGCCGACGGGCCGTCCATCATGGCCTACCTCGAGGAGGCGGTCGCCGAGTTCGGCATCGACAAGCACATCCGCTACGGGCAGAACGTCACCGCCGCCGATTGGAGCGACGACGAGGGCCGCTGGACGGTGCGGGTGGACCGGGGCGGCGAGCAGGTCGAGATCTCCTGCCGGTACCTGATGGCGTGCAGCGGCTACTACAACTACGACGAGGGCTACTCACCGGAGTTCGCCGGGGCGGACGACTTCGAAGGGACGATCGTCCATCCGCAGCACTGGCCCGAGGACCTCGACTACGCCGGAAAGCGCATCGTGGTGATCGGCAGCGGCGCCACCGCCGTCACCCTGATTCCCGCCCTGGCCAACTCGGGCGCAGGGCACGTCACCATGCTGCAGCGCTCGCCGACCTACATCGGCTCACTACCCGACGTCGACCCCTTCACCGTACGGATGAACAAGACGCTGCCCACCAAGGCGGCCTACGTCGTCAACCGGTGGAAGAGCATCGTGTTCCAGTCGGCGCAGTACCAGATAGCCCGCCGTTTCCCGAATTTCATGCGCAAGACGTTGATGACGATGGCGCAGCGACGGCTGCCCGAGGGTTACGACGTGGCCAAACACTTCGGGCCCAGCTACAACCCGTGGGATGAGCGGTTGTGCCTGGCGCCCAACGGGGACCTGTTCAAGACCATCCGTTCCGGCAAGGCCGACGTGGTCACCGACACCATCGACCGGTTCACCGCGAGCGGCATCCGGCTGAGCTCGGGCGAGCAGATCGACGCCGACATCATCATCACCGCAACAGGATTGAACCTCCAGTTGTTCGGCGGGGCGTCCATCTCGCGCAACGGTGAGCCCATCGAGCTCACCGGGACGATGGCCTACAAGGGCATGATGCTCACCGGAATGCCCAACATGGCGTTCACGCTCGGCTACACCAACGCGTCCTGGACGCTCAAGGCCGACCTGGTGTCCGAGTTCTTCTGCCGGATCATCAACCATATGGACGACAACGGCTTCGACACCGTCGAGCCCCGGCATCCGGGTGGCAGCGTCGAGGAGCGACCGCTGATGGACTTCACGCCCGGCTATGTGCTGCGGGCCCTGGACTACCTGCCCAAGTCCGGCTCCCGGGCGCCGTGGCGGCTCAAACAGAACTACCTGCTCGACCTGCAGCTGATCCGACGGGGCAAGGTCGACGACGAAGCGCTCGAATTCTCCAGACACCGGGCACCGGCGTCGACGTCGGCCTGAGCCGGTCAGGACGGGTCGGGGGACACGACCACGATGCCGTCGTCGTCGCTGTAGGCGATGTCGCCGGGCCGGAAGACCACCCCGCCGAACTCCACGGCCGCATCGCGCACGCCCTCGCCGGTCTTGGTGCTCTTGCGTGGGTTGGTGCCCAGTGCCTTGATGCCGATGTCGAGGGTGCGCAGCGTCGAGGCATCGCGGACCGCGCCGTTGACGATCAGGCCTGACCATCCGTGGGACCGGCCCAGGTCGGCGATGACATCACCGACCAGAGCGGTGTGCACCGAACCGTCGCCGTCGATGACCAGCACCCCGCCGTCGCCGGGTTCCGAGAGCACGGACTTGAGCAGGGCATTGTCCTCGAAGCAGCGCACCGTCGAGATCCGGCCGGCGAACTGTGACCGGCCTCCGTACTGGCGCATCTGCAGGTCGCAGCTGCGGACTTCGGGGCCGATGTCGTCGACGAGGTCGGCGGTGGGGCGCGGCGTCACTGTCACCGCGCCAGTATCTCAGCCCCGGGCGCCGGTCCGTCAGTCGCCGCCGCGCCGGGCCACCCAGGCCACCGCCAGGATCGCCAGCAGACCGGTGATCAGCGCGGCCGCGATGGGCTTGACCGGAACGTCCCCTTCGGTGCTGTGCGCCGGCGGGCCGGACACGTCGCTGGCGGTGGCCACGGTCGCTTTCGCGTGCGCCGCGGCCTCCTCGGCGGCCAGGGTGAGATCCTCGTCGGGCTTCGGGGGCAGGGCCGCGGCCGGCGGCGGCGGCGCC
>JAXHTL010000213.1:4130-7713 GCA_034190095.1 Actinomycetota bacterium | reverse complement strand
CGAGGAAGCTGCCGTCGACTCCCCGGCCACCGAGGCCCTGGGCGACGACTCGGCGACATCGCGGGGCCGACGGTTGCCCCGGCTCGGCTGGAAGCCGATCGCGGCGGCGGTCTGTGTGCTCGGGATCGTGGCCGCACTGTCGTTCAGTGGCTTCATGCTCTTCGAGCACCGGCAGGCCCAGCGGCTCGACCAGCAGAGGGCCGAATACGCGGCGGCCGCCCGCCAGGCGGTGGTGTCGTTGATGTCGCTGGACTTCAACAATGCCGAAGAGGACGTGTCGCGCATCATCGACAATTCCACCGGGGAGTTCCGCGACGACTTCGAGAGTGCGGCATCGGACTTCGTCCAGATCGCCCAGGAGTCCCAGGTGGTCACCGATGTCACGGTGAACTCCACCGCGGTGCAGTCCATGACCGACGACACCGCGGAGGTGCTGGTGGCCGCGACGTCGCGGGTGACGAACACCACCGGCGCCGAACAGCAGCCGCGGTCCTGGCGGCTGGCGGTGAGCCTGCAACGAGAAGGTGATCAGGTCAAGATGTCGAAGGTCGAGTTCGTGCCATGAGCAACGACAACGGCAGCACTCCGGAACCGGAGAAGCTCGACGAGAGCGGCGATCAGTCCGACGAGCAGACGTCCGAGGCATCGGTGACCGGCGCCGAGACCGACAGCGCCGAGACCGACAGCGCCGAGACCGAGACCGGGACCGCAGAGACCCCGACGAAGGCCGCCGGCGGTGTGCGCCGCCACGCCGTCGCGATCCTGCTGGCGGCCGCGCTGGTGCTCTCGGCCGGGCTGACGGGTTGGCTGTACTTCACCCAGTACCGGGCCGACCAGCAGACCGACGCCGCCGTCCGCGATACCGCGCTGGAGGCCGCCAAGACCGGGACCGTGGCCCTGCTGTCCTATTCCCCGGAGACCCTGGATGAGGACTTCCAGCGTGCGAAAACCCACCTGACCGGCGAATTCCTCGACTACTACACCGATTTCACCCAGAAGGTGGTCGCCCCGGCCGCGGAGCAGAAGTCGGTGAACACCGAGGCCAAGGTCATCCTGGGTGCGGTCTCGGACCTGCAGCCCGAGGCGGCCGAAGTCCTGCTGTTCATCAACCAGACCACCACGAGCCAGGAGAACCCCGATGGGGCCTTCGCGGCCAGCAGCGTCAAGGTGGGCATGAAGAAGATCGACGACAACTGGCTGATCGCGTCGTTCGACCCGGTGTAGCGCCCCAGGGGCCGGACCCCGCTAGCCTTCCCAGCGTGACGGTCACCGCGATCCTGCCCCTGCCCGCGTGGCTCGCCCGGTGCCCCGAGGCGATGATCGAGCCGGTGGCGGGCCGCTCGCCGTTGCTGCGTGTCGTCGATTCGCTGGGATCGTGCGCCCGGGTGGTGATCGCCGCCGCGGCCGACGTGGCGCCTTCGGTCCGGGAAGTCCTTGCTGCGGAGGGAGTCTCGGTGCAGGTGGTCGCTGCGGATCCCCCCGGCGGCTGGGCGCGGTGCGTGGCGGCGGGGCTGGCCGGCCTCGACGCGGGCGGGCCGGTGCTGGTGCACGACATCGGGTGGCCGCTCGTCACCCCGGAGCTGGCGGGCCGGGTGCTCGCGGCGCTGGGCGACGGAGCGGTCACGGTGCTGCCGGTGCTTCCGGTCACCGACAGTGTCAAGGCGGTCGACGCCACCGGAACGGTGACCGCCACGCTGGACCGCGGCCAGTTGCGCACGGTGCAGTATCCGCGGGGGTTCGCCGCCGGTGCCCTGGCCGGACTGGTGGCCGGGGCCGTGGACGAGGCCGGGCGGGGCCGCTTCGATGACCTGGAGCTCGTGCTCACAGCCGGGACGGAGATCACGCTCGTCGACGGGGACCCCGAAACGATCGCCGCGCAGTTGCCCCGGGACTCCGACTACCTCACCGCGGTGCTGGGGGCACGTCAGCAGCCGGGCGGGAGCTGAGCAACCGGTGGGCCACCGCGACGTCGCGGGGGTAGGTGACCTTGAGGTTGACCGCGCTGCCCGGGAAGGTCCGGATCTCGAGGTCGGTGTAGTGCTCGACGCACGACGAGGTGTCGGTTCCCTCGAACCCATCTCGTTCGGCGGCGACATAGGCCTGCCACAGCTCGCGCGCCCGGAACGCCTGCGGGGTCTGGACCCGGACCAGAGGCCCTCGGTGGGCGACGGACTCGGGAGCCGCAGAGGTCACTGCCGCGACGTGGTCGAGCGGCAGCGCGGGCAGCGCGCCACCGTGCCGGCGCGCCAGCTCGATGGCGTCGCGGTA
Organism: Actinomycetota bacterium; assembly: GCA_034190095.1. Taxonomy (GTDB): domain Bacteria; phylum Actinomycetota; class Actinomycetes; order Mycobacteriales; family Mycobacteriaceae; genus Mycobacterium. Next base: position 5,445 of record JAXHTL010000213.1, on the reverse strand, counting down.
CATCCGTGATCCGGCCAGGGGGCGTGCCGCGTCGTGGATGGCCACGACGTCGACGGCACCCGACTCGATGTCCGGCGCCAGATGGCGCAGCACGTTGAATTCCGAGGCGTGCCTGGTGGCCCCACCCTCGACGAATTCGACGGCGCCGTGCGGGACGTCGCGGTTCACGGCCTGCTCGGCGATGTCACGTTCACCGCGGCGGAACACCAGGACGGTTCGCGCCACGTCGGGATGCCGCGCCGGGGTCGACACCGACCAGGCGAGCATGCTGCGACCGGACAGCGGCAGGTATGCCTTGTTGCCGTCCGCCCCGACGCGGGTGCCCAGCCCGGCGGCCAGCACCACTGCGACCGCCATCCCCATGTCGGCAAGCCTAGCTTCGGAGGTACGGCCGTCGGGCTCGACGGGGCACCGTCCTTGTCGCGGGCCACGCCGGGTGGGCGGGTCAGGCCCGCCGCTCGATTCCCTCGAGCAGGCTGCGGTCGTCTTGGATCTCCAGCAGCCTGCGCGCCTTGCGCCGGGTGATGAGGATTCCGACGACGGCGACGCCCCAGATGACGAACTGCAGGGTCCAGGCGAGACGGAAGGAGTCGAATGTCAGTCCGCCGGCGGCTTCCAGGATCAGCCCCATGGCCTGCATCAGGAGCAGCGATGCCAGGAACCCGCCCATGTTGACCATGCCCTGGGCGGTCCCCAGGGTGGCGCTGGGGTTGAACGTGCGGGCGAAGTCGAATCCGACCATGGATCCGGGCCCGCCCACGGAGATCACGACGATCAGCACGACCAGCAGCCACACCGGCGCCGGGCCCGGCAGGGTCAGCACCACCGACCACACCGCGGCGTTGGCGGCGATGATCATCAGCACCAGCCGTGAGCGCCGGTGCGGATGGCGCCCGGTGAACACCCCGACCAGCACCCCGGACGCGATCGCGGCGGCGACCGACATGGTCAGCAAGGCGCCGGCCACACTCGACGAGACACCCTGGGCCTCGGTCAGATAGGGCACACCCCACATCAGGGCGAACACGGTGACCGAGAACTGCGTGCCCATGTGGGTGAAGAAGCCGAGCCGGGTGCCCGGTCGAAGCCACACGGTCTTCACGCTGGCCAGGGTGGCGCGCATCGAGGCGGGCTCCCGGGGTGTCACCGCGCCGTCGGGGGTGTTCTGGACGATGGCCAGGGTGAGCACGATGGACAGCACACCCACCGCGGCCACCGACGCGTAGGCGACGGTCCAGCCCAGTGCGGTGAGCACCGCCAGGAACGGTACCGCCGAGAGCACCTGGCCCAGCTGTCCGCAGATGCCGGTCAGCTG
>JAXHTL010000213.1:0-4030 GCA_034190095.1 Actinomycetota bacterium | reverse complement strand
GTCCGCAACATCCGCGCATACCGGGAGCGGGGGTTGTTGGATCCGCCGCGGCGCAGTGGTCGGGCGGCGCTGTACGACGACTACCACCTGTCTCAACTCAACACGATCAGTCAGTTGCTGAACAAGGGGTACAACTCGGCTCATATCGCCGAGTTCTTTGCCAGCATGCGGCAGGGCACGGACCTGGCCGACATCTTGGGTCTGCAGCGGGCGGTGCTCGGCCCGCACCCGCCCGACAGCGGCGCCCGGCCCCCGTCGAACGGCGAGGTCGAGATCACCCTCAGCCCGCAGGCCGAGGAGGCCGAGAAGCTGGTCGCCTACGGGATGGCCGAGATCGTGTCGGGCAAGCTCACCATGACCGACCCGGGCGCCGCCGAGATCCTGGCCAGGGCCCCCGACGAACTGCTGTATGTGCAGGCGCTGGTGAAGTTCCTCGACGCCGCCGAGGAATCGGTCGACGTGGTCGCCGAGGCATTCGTGACCAGCCTCGTGGAGTTGTTCCACGCCTGGGTGGGGCCCGGCTATCTGCCCCGGCCGGACGAGATGGAGGAGATCCGGCAGGTGGTGGAGGACTACCGGACGCTCGGAGAGACGGTGATCGCGGCCCGGTTCGACCAGGTCGCCCGGCGCTACATGGTCGCCTCGGCCTCCGACTACACCGCCGGAATCCTGCTGACCGGCGCCTGGGATCCCAGGCGGCACGCCTGACCCTGTCGCACCGTGGCGAACGCCGCTGGCAACGCCGCCTGGACGCCGGTGGCTGCGACGGCCTGCCCGCCGGCGCCTCGATCGACGACGCCCCGCGCTTCGATCTCCACCCGGGACCGGGTCTGCGGCGTGTCGGTGGGCCCGGCAACGGTGCGGGGGAGCCGTCGGGTCGGACGGGCGCGACATCGAGGCCGACGAGCGAGCACCGGGGATGGCCCGGGCCCGTATTGCGGGCCGCAGCACGGGGTTCGCGGCATGCGTGTACCGGCCCGCCCGCACCGGGCGAGACCGGCCGGCCCGGGTGGCCGGGATCCGGGTGGATCTCGGCCGCATCGCCGGCCGCGCGCGGGTCGTGCGGCACCCCGCTCGGCCGCGGCGGCGGCCCGCCCTCGGACTTACTGAGCGGTAAGTTTTTGCAGCAAACTCGGACGCATGGCGAAGCGAGTCGGGAAGACAACCGGCGCCGAGGTGTCGAGTCTGAACAGGCCCGTCTGCGGCGACGTGAGAACGTGAATTCTCAGATAACGATTTGGTAACAAAACTGCCTTGATCTGGCACTTCGTTCCTACTCGACCGTAACCACCTGCATGCAGGACGTTTGTACCGCTTGGGTTACGGCGGCGTTGTGGGGCGCGTTACGCATCGTTCTGTTACCCACGCGTAGAACTCGCCAGTAACCATTTCCGGCGAGAAACTGGGTCAGGCTCTTATGCCACTCTTAGTACGGCTGAGGTGTTCACCGCACCCGAGGACTGGACGTCGACCGCATCGACACATCGACCATGCGGTCGCGACGTCGCTCCGGCGGACGGGCGCAGTGAACTCCAGCCGGATTCGATGCCGAATCGCCATGGTCCCGCAACGCCAGAGCAGGCCAGCACCCACCGACGAGCCCGCCCGAGACCGGGTCAGCGCGATCGCAGCCCGATTGCAGTACGAGGGAGAACACACGACGTGACGATCAACGACCAGCACCGTGCGGCCACCGGCACCGGCAACGGATCCGGCCCGGATCACGAACCACGCGGCGGCACCCACGCACTCGTCGATCGACTGCACTCCGGTGAGCCCTACGCGGTCGCCTTCGGTGGCCAGGGCGGCGCCTGGCTGGAGAACCTCGAGGAGCTGGTGAACTCGGCGGGCATCGAGTCGGAGATCACCGCACTCGTCGGTGAGGCCGAACTGCTGCTCGAGCCGCTGGCCCGGGAACTGGTGGTGGTCCGTCCGATCGGGTTCGAGCCGATGCAGTGGGTTCGCGCGCTGGCCGCCGACGAGCCGCTGCCGGCGCTCAAGGACCTCACCACCGCGGCGATCTCCGGGCCCGGCATCCTGCTGACCCAGATGGCCGCCATCCGTGCGCTCAAGCGGCAGGGGCTCGACCTGGCCGGCCATCCGCCGGTCGCCATCGCCGGGCACTCCCAGGGCGTCACGGCCGTGGAATCGCTCAAAGCCGGCGGAGCTCGCGACGTCGAGCTGCTCGCGATCGGTCAGCTGATCGGCGCCGCCGGCTCCCTGGTCTCCCGACGGCGCGGCATGGTCGGCCGCGGGGACAAGTCGCCGATGGTGTCGGTGACCAACGTCGACCCGGCCCGGGTCGCCGAGCTGCTCGACGAGTTCGCCCAGGACGTGCGCACCGTGCTGCCTCCGGCGCTGTCGATCCGCAACGGCAGGCGCTCGGTCGTCATCACCGGAACACCCGAGCAGCTGTCCCGCTTCGAGCTCTACTGCGAGAAGATCACCGAGAAGGAGGAAGCCGAGCGCAAGAACAAGACGCGCGGCGGCGCGGTCTTCCGCCCGGTGTTCAACCAGGTCCAGGTCGAGGTCGGGTTCCACACCCCGAGGCTGGCCGGCGGAGTGGACCTCGTCGACGAGTGGGCGGCCCGCACCGGCCTGGACGCGACGCTGACCCGTCAACTCGCCGAATACATCTTCGTCAAGCCGGTCGACTGGGTCTCCCAGGTCGAGGACCTCGCGGCCGCCGGTGCCAAGTGGATCATCGACCTCGGCCCCAGCGACACCGTGACGCGGCTGACCGCGCCGGTCATCCGCGGACTGGGCATCGGCATCGTGCCGGCCGCCACCCGGGCCGGGCAGCGCAGCCTGTTCACCGTGGGCGCCGCCCCCGACGTCGCACCGGCCTGGTCCAGCTACGCGCCGACACCCGTCACGCTGCCCGACGGCTCGGTCAAGGTGTCGACCAAGTTCACCCGGCTCACCGGCCGCTCGCCGATCCTGCTGGCTGGGATGACGCCGACCACCGTCGACGCCAAGATCGTCGCCGCCGCGGCCAACGCCGGGCACTGGGCCGAGCTGGCCGGCGGCGGCCAGGTCACCGAGGAGATCTTCGACGCCCGCATCGCCGAACTGACCACGCTGCTCGAGCCCGGCCGGGCCATCCAGTTCAACTCGCTGTTCCTCGACCCGTACCTGTGGAAGCTGCAGGTCGGCGGCAAGCGGTTGGTGCAGAAGGCCCGCCAGTCCGGTGCGCCGATCGACGGTGTCGTGGTCACCGCGGGCATCCCCGAGCTCGAGGAAGCCGTCGAGCTGATCGAAGAGCTCAACAGTGTCGGCATCGCCCACGTCGTCTTCAAGCCGGGCACCGTCGACCAGATCAAGTCCGTCATCAAGATCGCCAACGAGGTTCCCGACCGCGACGTCATCGTGCACGTCGAGGGCGGCCGTGCCGGCGGGCACCACTCCTGGGAAGACCTCGACGACCTGCTGCTGTCCACCTACGGCGACCTGCGCAAGTACCGCAACATCACCATCTGCGTCGGCGGCGGCATCGGCACCCCCGAACGGGCGGCCGACTACCTGTCCGGTGAATGGGCCAAGGCCTACGGGTTCCCGGCCATGCCGGTCGACGGCATCCTGGTCGGAACCGCCGCGATGGCCACCAAGGAGGCCACCACCTCTCCGGCGGTCAAGCAGATGCTGGTGGAGACCACCGGCACCGACACCTGGGTGGGTGCCGGCAAGGCCATCAACGGGATGGCCAGCGGCCGCAGCCAGCTCGGCGCCGACATCCACGAGATCGACAACACCGCATCGCGGTGCGGGCGGCTGCTCGACGAGGTGGCCGGCGACGCCGACGCCGTGGCCGAGCGCCGCGACGAGATCATCGCGGCGATGGCCGACACCGCCAAGCCCTACTTCGGCGACGTCGGGGAGATGACCTACCTGCAGTGGCTGCGCCGCTACGTCGAGCTGGCCATCGGCGAGGGCGACAGCACCGCCGACACCCTGGTTCCGGGGAGCCCGTGGCTGGCCGAGACCTGGCGGGAGCGCTTCGCGGCGATGCTCGAGCGCACCGAGGCGCGGC
>JAXHTL010000212.1:0-7778 GCA_034190095.1 Actinomycetota bacterium | reverse complement strand
GGGGGGCCGCCGCGGCGGCCCCGGTGGTGGTCGCGGTGGCGGCCGGCACCGCGATCGCCCCCGTGCGTGACGGGATGGCCGGGCAGCGGCTGCCCACCCCGATCAGCCACTGGCTGCTGGTGCGGATACCGGTCGGCACCGTGTGGTCGGAGGAAGTGGCCTACCGTGCGAGCCTGGGCATCCTGGCCGCCGAGGCGTTCGGTCGGCCGCGGGGCCGCATCGTCGCCGCGACGACATTCGGGTTGTCGCACGTACCCGACGCCCGGGCGATGGGGCAGCCGGTGATTCTCACGGTTCTGGCCACCGGCGTGGCCGGCTGGCTGTTCTCCTGGCTCTACGCGAAGTCCACCAGCGTGGCCGCGCCGATGCTGGCGCACCTGGCGGTCAACGAGGCCGGAGCCGTGGCGGCGCTGCTGGTGCAGCGGCGACGGGCGGCTTCGGGGCGAACCGGGGACGCGACGCCCTAGATTGAGCACGTGCGCCGCAGTGTCGATCCGCTGAAGACCCGCACCGCCGTGGCGGTGCTGGCGGACTGGCTGCGCGATGACGACGCACCCGCGCCGGGCCGTGCCGAACTCGCCGAGGCGGTCCGGCTCACCGCCAGGACGCTCGCCGCGGTTGCCCCGGGCGCCACCGTCGAGGTGCGCATCCCGCCGTTCGTGGCGGTGCAGTGCGTCGAGGGTCCCCGGCACACCCGCGGCAATCCGGCCAACGTGGTCGAGACCGATCCGCGGACCTGGCTGCGTCTGGCCACCGGGCTGGTGACGGTTTCCGGCGCCGCGGCGGCGGGCACACTGCGGCTGTCGGGGGCGCGTGCCGCCGAGATCGCGGCAGCGCTGCCGCTGGTGGCGCTCCCCGACGCGCCAGAGTGACGAAAACGACATCCCGTCAACGGAAGTCCAGGGGAATCGCGAACTGTCGATTCCGCGTTTTCCAGCTGTTCACCGTAGACTGGGTGACGTCACCCCACCGCCCCAGGGAGCCCTGTAGATCGTGACCGCTGAGCCTTTCGAGCAGGTAGACGACAACCCCAAAGAAGAGTGCGGCGTATTCGGGGTGTGGGCCCCGGGCGAGGAAGTGGCCAAACTCACCTACTACGGCCTCTATGCCCTGCAGCACCGCGGCCAGGAGGCGGCGGGCATCGCCGTCGCCGACGGCTCGCAGGTGCTGGTGTTCAAGGATCTGGGCCTGGTCAGTCAGGTGTTCGACGAGCAGACGCTGGCCGCCATGCACGGCCACGTCGCCGTCGGGCACTGCCGGTACTCCACTACCGGATCCACCACGTGGGAGAACGCCCAGCCGGTGTTCCGCAACACCGCCGCGGGCACCGGAGTGGCGCTGGGCCACAACGGAAACCTGGTCAACACCGCCGAACTGGCGGCGCGCGCCCGCGACGAGGGGTTGATGGGAAGCCGCGGTGCGGCGACGGCGACCACCGACTCCGACATCCTCGGCGCGCTGCTCGCCCACGGGGCGGCGGACTCGTCACTCGAGCAGGCCGCGCTGGAGCTGCTGCCGTCGGTGCGCGGCGCCTTCTGTCTGACGTTCATGGACGAGAACACGCTCTACGCGGCGCGCGATCCCTACGGGGTGCGTCCGCTGGCCCTGGGCCGGCTCGACCGCGGCTGGGTGGTGGCCTCCGAGACTGCCGCGCTGGACATCGTCGGGGCGTCGTTCGTCCGTGACATCGAACCCGGCGAGCTGCTGGCGATCGACGCCGACGGGGTCCGCTCCACGCGCTTCGCCCCGCCGCAGCCGAAAGGCTGCGTCTTCGAGTACGTCTATCTGGCCCGGCCCGACAGCACGCTGGCCGGCCGCTCGGTGCATGCCACCCGCGTCGAGATCGGCAGGCGGTTGGCGCGGGAGAAGCCGGTCGAGGCGGACCTGGTGATCGGCGTGCCGGAGTCCGGCACCCCCGCGGCGGTGGGTTACGCGCAGGAATCCGGAATCCCGTTCGGCCAGGGGCTGATGAAGAACGCCTACGTCGGCCGTACGTTCATCCAGCCCTCCCAGACCATCCGCCAGCTGGGCATCCGGCTCAAGCTCAACCCGCTGCGCGAGGTGATTCGCGGCAAGCGGCTGATCGTGGTCGACGACTCGATCGTGCGGGGCAACACCCAGCGCGCGCTGATCAGGATGCTGCGCGAGGCCGGGGCGGTCGAGGTGCACGTGCGGATCGCCTCACCGCCGGTGAAATGGCCGTGCTTCTACGGTATCGACTTCGCCACCCCCGCCGAGCTGATCGCCAATGCCGGCAACGCCGACTCCGACGAGGGCGACACACTCGAAGCGGTGCGTCACGCGATCGGCGCGGACTCCCTGAGCTACATCTCCCAACAGGGCATGATCGCGGCGACCGAGCAGCCCGCGTCCCGGCTGTGCTCGGCATGCTTCGACGGCGACTACCCGATCGAACTTCCCGGTGAGACCGCGCTGGGTAAGAACGTCATCGAGCACATGCTGGCCACCGCCGCGCGTACCGGGGTTCCGGTGGAGGCGCAGAACGACAACGCGTCGGCACTGCGCCGGCCCTAGCGGCGCAATCGGCTTCAGCGCCGGCCCTGACTCACTCGGGCGCGGTCGGGCTGAACCGCAGCAGGTGGCGCCGGCCGCGCTCGGCCGACGCGCCCTCGGCGCTCAGTGCCAGCCGCACCGCGTCCAGGTAGCCGGTCAAACCGCCGGGCGGCCGCGCGATGACGGCGTCGATGTCGTGTTCATGGCACACCGCGTCACACTCCAGCGACTCGACCAGCGGCCGGGCCAGACCGGACGGGATCGGCGTCACCAGCCCCACCCACCAACTCGCGATCGTCGGCGTCAGGAACGGCAGCACCACCATCAGCCGTCGGCGCAGCCCGGCGACGTCGGCATAGCCTTGCATCGCCTCGCCGTATTCCATCGCGTCGGGTCCGCCGATGTCCCAGGTGCGTGACTCGGGAACCTCGGCGGTGGCCGCCTCGGCGAGGTAGTAGAGCACGTCGCCGACGGCGATCGGCTGGATCATGTTGTGCACCCATTTCGGGGTGGTCATCACCGGCAGCCGGTCGGTGAGGTGGCGGACCATCTCGAACGACGCGGATCCGGACCCGATGACGATGCCGGCCTGCAGCACGATCGTCTCCACCGACGAGGCCAGCAGAATCTCCCCGACCTCGACCCGCGAAGCCAGGTGCCGGGACAACTCCGTCCCGGGCGGGTGCAGCCCCCCGAGGTACACGATCCGGCGCACCCCGGCACGCTTGGCGGCGGCGGCGACGTTGCGCGCCGACCGTGCCTCTTCGGCCACGAAGTCCCCGCGCGAGGTGCCCATCGAATGGACCAGGTAGTAGACGACGTCGATGTCGGCGAAGGCGGCGGTCAGCGAGTCCGGCTCGGTCAGATCACCGCGCACCACCTCGACCCGGTCGCGCCAGGCGGCGCGGTCGAGCTTGGCCGGTGTGCGGGCCATCGCCCGCACCCGGTGGCCGCGCTCGAGCAACTCGGGCACCAGCCGGCCCCCGATGTACCCGGTCGCGCCGGTCACCAGGCATCTGGTCTCAGCCGCCACCGCCCCTCCGATCCCTCGCTGTCCGCAATGCGCTCTGTGTGTGTTTCGTTGCCGATGCCGATCTGGATTGCCCGCAACCGGGCCTGCCTAACCGCCCCGGCCCGTCACAATGGCGGCATGACGTTCCGGGGCTGGCCCATCGAGGCCGTCGAGTTCTACGAGGGGCTCGAGGCGGACAACTCGAAGGTGTACTGGCAGGAGCACAAGCCGGTCTACGAACAGCACGTCAAGGCCCCGATGGAGGAACTGCTCGCCGAGCTCGCCGACGAGTTCGGCGAAGGCAAGATGTTCCGGCCCTATCGCGACATTCGGTTCAGCGCCGACAAGACCCCCTACAAGACGTCCTGCGCGGCCACCGTCGGAACCGGGTATGTGGCGTTCTCGGCCGAGGGGCTGTCGGTCGGCAGTGGCCTGTACCTGCCCGGGGCCGATGCGCTGCGCCGGTACCGGGCCGCTGTCGACGCCGACGACACCGGGGCCGAGCTGGCCGGGATCGTCGCCGCCCTGCACCGGGGCGGCTACCAGACCATGGCCCACGAGGTGCTCAAGACCGCGCCCCGCGGATACCCGAAAGACCATCCGCGCATCGAACTGCTCCGGCACAAGGGCATCGCGATGATGCGGAGCTGGCCGGTGGGAGCGTGGCTGGGCACGGTGAAGGCCAAGGACCGGGTGGTCACCGCGCTGCGCGCGGCGGCACCGCTCAACGATTGGCTGGCCCGCAACGCCAGCTGAGGACCGGCACATACCGGCGGGGGTCGCCGAACGGTAACCTTTGTCTCGATGACCGAGCGCGCCGAACAACACGGCATTTCCTATGCGTCGGCAGGGGTGGACATCGAAGCCGGTGACCGCGCCGTCGAACTGTTCAAGCCGCTAGCCAAGAAGGCCACCCGGCCGGAGGTTCGCGGTGGTCTGGGCGGCTTCGCCGGGATGTTCGCGCTGCGCGGCGACTACCGCGAGCCGCTGTTGGCGTCCTCGACCGACGGGGTCGGCACCAAGCTCGCCGTCGCCCAGGCGATGGACAAACACGACACCGTCGGCATCGACCTGGTCGCGATGGTTGTCGACGATCTGGTGGTGTGCGGCGCCGAGCCGCTGTTCCTGCAGGACTACATCGCCGTGGGGCGCACGGTGCCCGAACGGGTCGCCGAGATCGTCTCGGGTATCGCCGACGGCTGCGTGCTCGCCGGCTGCGCCCTGCTGGGCGGCGAAACCGCCGAACACCCCGGACTGATGGCCCCCGATCACTACGACATCTCCGCGACCGGTGTCGGTGTCGTCGAGGCCGACGACGTCCTCGGGCCCGACCGGGTCAAACCGGGCGACGTGATCATCGCGATGGCCTCCACCGGGCTGCACTCCAACGGCTACTCGCTGGCGCGGCACGTGCTGCTCGAGATCGACCACATGAACCTGGCCGGACACGTCGAGGAGTTCGGCAGGACGCTGGGGGAGGAGCTGCTCGAGCCCACCCGCATCTACACCAAGGACTGTCTGGCGCTGGCAGCCGAGACGCAGGTGCGGACGTTCTGTCACGTCACCGGCGGCGGGCTGGCCGCCAACCTCGAGCGGGTCATTCCGCACGGTCTGGTGGCCGAACTGGACCGGGGTACCTGGACACCGGCCCCGGTGTTCGCCATGATCGCTCAGCGCGGGCGGATCGAACGTGCCGAGATGGAGAAGACGTTCAACATGGGCGTCGGAATGGTGGCGGTGGTCGCCGCCGAGGACACCGACCGTGCGCTGGCGGTGCTGACCGCGCGCCACCTGGATTGCTGGCCGCTGGGAACTGTCATGAAGGGCAGCAAGGACGGTTCACGAGCCGAGCTGGTGGGCCAGCACCCCAGATTCTGAGAGTGACGCTGCGGCCGGGTGTCTACCGGCGCCAGTCGTCCTCGTCCGCCCAGCTCTCGTCGGGTGCTCCGTCGCCGCCGTTGAAACGGTCGTCCTCGGAAGCGCCTGACAGCTCGCGCTGAAGCCGCTCGAAATCAGTCTGCGGTGAGCTGTATTTGAGCTCACGTGCAACCTTGGTCTGCTTTGCCTTTGCCCGGCCGCGGCCCATGGGGGAACCCCCTCGCGCAATAACGGAGCGGCCCAATTAGCAGGCGGCTCCGATCTGAGTGTGTTTATTTCCTGTCCACACCTTACCGTGCCCGAGGCTGTGGTGCTGGCAGGCCCGGGTGCGCTGGGTCATGTGGCTCTGCTCACCCGCCACGCAGCCGCTGCACCGCCAGCCGCCCGGCACCCACCGCGTCGGTGGGCGGAAGGGACTCCGGGTCGATCGCCGCTGCCACCGCCACCTCGCCGCCGGTGGTCAGCGACGTGTCCGCCGGAATACCGCGTTTGACCAGCGCCAGCGCGATCACCCCCTGGTCGACGTGGTCCACCACGGTGCCCAGCCGGCCCACGGCGCGGCCACCGGCCAGCAGCGGGTCTCCGGTCGCCGGGCGGTCGGGCGCGCCGTCCAGGTGCAGCAGGACCAGCATCCGGGGCGGTTTGCCCAGGTTGTGGACCCGCGCGACCGTCTCCTGCCCGCGGTAGCAGCCCTTCTCGAGATGCACCGCGCCCAGGCCCGGCCCACCGATCCAGCCCGCCTCGTGCGGGATGGTGCGCTCATCGGTGTCGACACCGAGGCGGGGCCGCAACTCAGCGACCCGGTGCGCCTCGTAGGCCCATACTCCGGCCGGGCGCGCACCCGCGGTGATCAGCTTCTCTCGCAGGTCAGCGGCCTTGTCGGACGGGACGACGACGTCGACCTCGACGCCGGTGGCCGGGATGCGCCGGACGAAGCCGCCCTCGGGCAGCGCGACCGCGGTGTTCTCCGCAGGCAACGCCGTCACACCGAGCACGCCGAGCACCGCGGGGTCGGCCGCCCCGGGGCCGAGCAGGGAGAACACCGCCAGATCAGCCGGTTCGACCGTGACGTCGGACCAGAAGACCATCTTGCGCAGGAAGGTCAGCAGCGGCTCGCCGCGCCATGGCTCGGTGTCGAGCACCGTCTGCTCGGCGAGCTCGGTCTGCCACCAGTGATCTTCGACACGGCCCTGCCCGTCGAGGCTGAGGTTCTGCGTGACCGCGCCCTCGGGGAGCTCGCTGACGTGCTGGCTGGAGATGTTGTGCAGCCAGGTCTTGCGGTCGGGGCCGGACAACGACAACACCGATCGGTGCGACCGGTCGATGACGACCACGCCGTCGGTGGCTGCGCGTTGTTCACCGAGCGGATCGCCGTAATGCCAGACCGCGCCGGCGTCGGGTCCGGTGGCGGGAGCGGGAACTGCGGACATCCTTCAACTCTACGATTGCCCCATGACCGACATCGCGGGCATCGTGGTCACCCTCGACGGTGAGTTGCACGATGCGCACCAGCCGCTGCTGCACGCCGACGACCTGGCCGCGGTGCGGGGCGACGGGGTCTTCGAGACGCTGCTCATCCGGCATGGTGCGCCCTGCCTGCTGGAATCACACCTGGCGCGGCTGACCCAATCGGCCCGGCTGGCTGAGCTGCCCGCACCGGACCTGGACAGATGGCGTTCGGCGGTCGGCATTGCGACCAGGCAGTGGCTGGCCGCCGGCGGCGAGGAGGGGGTGCTGCGGCTGGTCTACAGCCGCGGACGTGAGCACAACCCGACCGGTACCTCGTACGCCACGATCGGTGCGGTGCCCGACCGGGTCGCCACGGTCCGCAACCACGGGCTGGCGGCGCTGACGCTCGAGCGCGGGCTGCCCGCCGAGGGGGTGGACCGCATGCCCTGGCTGCTGGCCGGCGCCAAGACGCTGTCCTACGCGGTCAACATGGCCGCGCTGCGGCACGCCGAACGCCAGGGCGCCGGTGACGTCATCTTCGTCAGCACCGACGGCCGGATCCTGGAGGGGCCGCGGTCGACCGTCGTCGTCGCGACCTCCTCGGCGGATGGGCGCACCTGCCTGCTCACGCCGCCGCCCTGGTATCCGATCCTGCGCGGAACCACCCAGCAGGCCCTGTTCGAGGTCGCCCGCACCAAGGGCTACGACTGCGACTACCAAGCGCTCACCCCGGCGGATCTGCACGCCGCTCAAGGTGTTTGGCTGGTGTCCAGCATCACCCTGGCCGCGCGGGTCCACACGCTAGACGGTTCACCGTTGCCGCCGAACCGGCTTGCCGAGGACATGACCTCCCTGATCGACGCCGCCATCCTCAGTGATCGCTGAGAGGTTAAATCGCTTGTCGCGGTGAGCAAGCGCGGGTACG
>JAXHTL010000211.1:0-7923 GCA_034190095.1 Actinomycetota bacterium | reverse complement strand
CGGGCGGGTGGGCAACGAGCTGGCCGTCTACGACGAGTACCCCGCCCACCCCACCGCGGGGGAGGGGCCGTGGCACCTGCTGCCCAAGGGGCCGGTCACGACCTCGGCGCAGGCGCCGGCGGCCTCGGTGCGGTGCTATCGCAGCGCGCTGGGCGAACGGATGGTGGTCACCGGTGAGATCCCCGGGCTGCTCACCTACACGCAGACCCTCACGCTGTGGCAGGGCGTCGACCGCCTGGACTGCCGCACCGTGGTGGACGACTTCACCGGCGCCGACCGACTGCTGCGGCTGCGCTGGCCCTGCCCGGTGCCCGGGGCCATGCCGGTCAGCGAGGTCGGGGACGCGGTGATCGGCCGTGGTTTCGGCCTGCTGCACCAGCCGGGCCCGGCGCACGACCCGAGTGCCGTCGCTGGTGCGGATGCTGTGGACAGCGCCGTGCACCCGTACACACTGGACAACCCCGCATACGGCTGGTTCGGGTTGTCCTCGACGGTGCGGGTGCGTTTCCGCGGTGGGGCGGTCCGCGCGATCGCGGTGGCCGAGGTGGTGATCCCCAGCCGCGTGGATGCCGACACCGAGGCAGCCGTCCGCGACCTGATGACCGCCCTGGCCCGAGCCGGCGTGACCGCGACCTGCTCGGTGGCCGACGCGCCGCGTTACGGCGATCTGGCCGTCGACTCGAACCTGCCCGATGTGCGCATCAGCGTGGGCGATCCGCTGGCCAACGCGTTCACCGCGGCGGTGTTGGCCGGCGCGCCCGGGGCCGAGCGGGTGTGGATACCCGCCGCCGAACCGCTGGCCGAGGTCTGGGTGCCCGGCGCCGACCTGCGCGGCCCGGCCGCGCTGCCGGTCCTGGTGGTGGGCGCTGCCGGCGCCGCCGCCGCCGCCGTCACGGCGCTGGCCGGCGACCTCGCCGACGCCGAGATCGAGGTCGACCAGGACGTGGTGGGCGAACACTTCGAGCCCCGGTCGGTGGCGGTGGTCAACCGCGGCGTGCCCGGGTTCGCGGTCGACGTCGACGGCACGATGCACACCTCGCTGATGCGGTCCTGCACCGGCTGGCCCTCGGGCACCTGGATCGACCCGCCCCGGCGCACCGCTCCCGACGGTTCCAACTTCGCGCTGCAGCACTGGACCCACTGCTTCGACTACGCACTCGTCGGCGGCGACGGCGACTGGCGCGACCTGGCGCTGCCGGCCCGCGCCGCGGAGTTCAACCAACCCCTGATCGCGGTGCCGGCACACCACGACCCGGCCCGCGGCGGTCTGCCGTCGCGGGGTTCGCTGCTGGAGCTCGAACCGGCGCGGGCCGTCGGCATCGGTGCGCTCAAGGTCGCCGGCAACCCGACCGCGACCGGCAGTGCGCAGCACGCCGATCCCTTCGGGGGCATCGTCCTGCGGTTGGTCGAACGACACGGTCGGCCCGCCGAGGTGACGGTGCACTCGGGCCTGCGCGACCTCGACCTGAAACGTCTGGATCTGACCGAGCGCCCGCTCGGGGAACCGGACGGCCCGCTCCGGTTGCACGGCTACGAGATCGCCACGGTGCGAACCCAGCCGAATCTCGCGCGGGTGCTCGACGCCGAGCTGACGTCACTGGCCCCGGACGCCGAACCCACCCAGCCGCTGTACGCCCGCTACTGGCTGCACAACCGTGGACCGGCCCCGCTGGGCGGGCTGCCCGCGGTGGCGCACCTGCACCCGCACCGCGTCAGCGTCGACGGCGCCGGTGCGCTGGGACTGCGGCTCACCGCCGCCAGCGACGCCCGCGACGTGGCGCTGCACGGCAGGGTGCGGCTGATCGCCCCGGCCGGCTGGCACCTGGAGATGTCCGAGTTGCCCTTCGTGCTGCCCGCGGGGGAGCACCTCGAATCGGCCGTCGAGGTGGCCGTCCCCGACGGTGTTGCGCCGGGCCTGTATCCGCTGCGGGCCGAACTCGCCGCGACCGGTGCCGCGATCCCGGCGTCCTGGCACCAGACCGTCGAGGACGTCTGTGTCGTCTCGGTGGGACACCACGACGACCGGCTGCTGTACCTGGCCGGCGAGCCCGTCGACGTCGACGTCGTGGCCGGTGCCACCGCCCGGCTGTCGGTGACGGTGGGCACCGACGCCCGCGCCGACCTGGCGGTCGAGGCCCATGCGATCTCGCCGTGGGGCACCTGGGAATGGTTGGGCCCCAACATCGTCGGTGCGGTGCTGCCCGCCCGGGGAACGGTCGAGCTGGAATTCGACGTGGCTCCGCCGCCGTGGACACCGCCGGGGCGGTGGTGGGCGCTGATCCGGGTGGCGGCCGCCGGTGAGCTGGTCTATTCCCCGGCGGTGTCGGTGCGGGTCGGGCCGCGGTGACCGACCCGGTGGTCGCGACGGTCGGCGGGGACGCCGTGACGGCCGCCGACGTCGACGCCCGCGAACGTCAGGTGCGTGCGGGAGGTTCGGCCGAGTCGCTGCCGCGTCCCGGCACCGGCGAGGCTCGCCAGCTGCGCCGTTGGCTGACCCAGGTCCTGGTGGCCGAGCGGGTGGTCGCCCGGGACGCAGCCCGGCTCGGCTCCGGCGATGCGGTGCCGACCGAGGACGAGGTGTTGCCCGACGCGGTCGCCCGCATGGAGGTCGGCAGCGTCGCGGCGGCCACCCTGGGCGGTCGGGCCGGACGGGCGATGTTCGCGGTGGTGACGGCAACGGTGCGGGTCAGCGACGACGAGGTCGCGGCCTATCACGCCCGCAACCCGATGCGGTTCGCGCCGCGGGAGCGCCGCCCGGGCGGGTGGGACCGTGGCCCGGCGCGGTGTGGACTCGAGCAGGTGCGGCCCGCCGTCGCGGCGCACCTGCTGGCCGCCGCCCGCCGCCGCGAGTACCGCCGCTGGCTCGACGCCCGGTGCGCCGAGCTGGTCGAACTGGGGCCGGGATACGAGCATCCGGGTGATCCGCGACAGCCCGACAACACCCACCGGCACTGAGGAGCGTGCTCATGCGCCAGGACGTGCTGGCCCTCGACATCGGGGGCACCAAGATCTCCGCGGCGCTCGTCGACCCCGCCGGCCGGCTCAGCCACGGTGCGGTGCGGGCCACGCCGCACGGCGACGCCGAGGCCCTCTGGGCGGTGGTCGCCGAGGTGGTGGCACTCACCCGCGCCGCCGCCGGGCCGGTGTCGGCGGTGGGTGTGGGGTCGGCCGGACCGGTGGACATCCCCGCCGGCACGGTCAGCCCGATCAACATCACCGCGTGGACGAACTTTCCGGTCGTGGACCGTCTCACCGAGCTGACGGGTCTGCCGGTGCGGCTCGGCGGGGACGGGCTGTGCATGGCGCTGGGCGAGTCGTGGCGCGGGGCCGGCCGCGGCGCGGCGTTCATGCTCGGCATGGTGGTCTCGACCGGCATCGGCGGCGGGCTGGTCCTCGACGGTGCGCCGTACCACGGGCGTACCGGCAACGCCGGTCACGTGGGGCACGTCGTCGTCGATCCCGGCGGGGCGGCGTGCACCTGCGGCGGACGCGGGTGCGTCGAAACCGTGGCCTCCGGTCCACACCTGGCCGGGTGGGCCCGTGCCCACGGGTGGTCGGCGCCGGAGGGCGCCGGCGCGCGGGAACTCGCCGCCGACGCCCGCCGCGGCGACGAGGTGGCGCAGACCGCGTTCCGGCGCGGCGCGGATGCGCTGGCCGCGACGATCGCGTCCGTCGCCGCCGTCTGCGACCTGGACCTCGTCGTGGTGGGCGGCGGGGTGGCGAAGTCGGGCGAGGTGCTGTTCGCGCCGTTGCTCGACTCGCTGGCCGGGTACGCCGGCCTCGACTTCATCCGCGGCCTGCGGGTGGTGCCGGCCGAACTCGGCGGCGACGCCGGGCTGGTGGGCGCGGCGGCCCTGGCGCACCGGGCGCGCTGAGCGAGCTGCGAGGCGGCCGACCGCCGCCGTTTTGGCTGATCGGTGCGTGGCGCGCTATCCTTTCCGGGTTCCACCGAAGACCGTCGGTCACCGATGAGCGCTCGCGCGAATCGGTCGAAGGTCCGGGCCAGCCCGGCGACCCACGCAGGAGGACGAGGCTAGTACGTGTGTGCGCCCCGACCTGTCTGCGTCGGGGCGTTCGTCTTTCCCGGGGTTTCGCGCACAGCTGTCGACTGTCCGAGGCGGATCAGCTGATACCAACCACGAGGAGGCAACCATGGCCACGGATGACAAGGCCGCAGCGATTGCCGACATCGTCGAGCGGTTCAACTCGTCGACGGCCACGCTCGTCACCGAGTACCGCGGCCTCTCGGTCTCCAGTCTGGCCGAGCTGCGCCGATCCCTCGGCGATTCCGCAAGTTACCGCGTCGCCAAGAACACGCTGGTCAAGCGTGCCGCGGCGGAGGCGGGCATCGAAGGTCTCGACGAGCTGTTCGTCGGGCCCACGGCGATCGCGTTCGTCAAGGGCGAGGCCGTCGATGCCGCCAAGGCGATCAAGACCTTCGCCAAGGACAACAAGGCGCTGGTCATCAAGGGCGGCTACATGGACGGCCGCCCGCTGACCGTCGCCGAGGTCGAGGCGATCGCCGATCTCGAGTCCCGCGAGGTGCTGCTGGCCAAGCTGGCCGGCGCGATGAAGGGCAATCTGGCCAAGGCCGCCGGTCTGTTCAACGCTCCGGCGTCGCAGGTCGCGCGTCTGGCCGCGGCCTTGCAGGAAAAGAAGGCCGGTGAGGACGCCGCCTAGGCGCCTCGCCATCTCACCGATCACCACTAGCCACGTAGAAGAATCCAGGAAGGACCCATCATGGCCAAGCTGTCCACCGACGAGCTGCTCGACGCGTTCAAGGAACTGACGCTGCTGGAGCTGTCCGAGTTCGTCAAGAAGTTCGAGGAGACCTTCGAGGTCACCGCCGCGGCTCCGGTCGCCGTCGCCGCTGCCCCCGGTGCCGCTGCCGGTGGCGGTGCCGCCGAGGCCGCCGAGGAGCAGACCGAGTTCGACGTCATCCTCGAGGGTGCCGGCGACAAGAAGATCGGCGTCATCAAGGTCGTCCGCGAGATCGTTTCCGGTCTGGGCCTCAAGGAGGCCAAGGATCTGGTCGACGGCGCTCCCAAGCCGCTGCTGGAGAAGGTTGCCAAGGAGGCCGCCGACGACGCCAAGGCCAAGCTCGAGGCCGCCGGCGCGACGGTCACCGTCAAGTAGGACGACTCGGAGCGTGTCGCCCCGCCGGCCGTCGAGCCGGCGGGAACGTCAGCACCTACTGTGGGGCTGGTCTGCACATCAGGCCGGCCCCACAGTCGTCTCCGCGGCACGGTGTTCGCGGACCGAGTGTTGTCGTGAGACCAGGTAGGTTACAGTGACTCAAGCCACAGGCGGCCAGCGTGTGGCCGTGTTCGGTACTGGCGAGAGGATTCTGCGTGGGCATTGGCATTCAGATCGAAGGCCTGACCAAGTCCTTCGGAGCCCAGCGAATCTGGGAGGACGTCACCTTCGATTTGCCCGCAGGTGAGGTCAGCGTGCTGCTGGGGCCCTCGGGTACCGGCAAGTCGGTGTTCCTCAAGTCGCTGATCGGACTGCTGCGGCCCGAGCGCGGCAAGATCATCGTCGACGGCACCAACATCATCGAGTGCTCCGCCAAGGAGCTCTACGAGATCCGCACCCTGTTCGGGGTTATGTTCCAGGACGGTGCGCTGTTCGGCTCCATGAGCCTGTACGACAACACCGCTTTCCCCTTGCGTGAGCACACCAAGAAGAAGGAAAGCGAAATCCGTCAGATCGTGATGGAGAAGCTGGACCTCGTCGGTCTGGCCGGTGACGAGAACAAGTTCCCCGGTGAGATCTCCGGCGGTATGCGCAAGCGTGCCGGCCTGGCCCGGTCGCTGGTGCTCGACCCGCAGATCATTCTCTGTGACGAGCCGGACTCCGGTCTGGACCCGGTGCGTACTGCATACCTGTCACAGCTGTTGATCGACATCAACGCCCAGATCGACTGCACGATCCTGATCGTGACGCACAACATCAACATCGCCCGCACGGTGCCCGACAACATGGGCATGCTGTTCCGCAAGAAGCTGGTGATGTTCGGTCCCCGCGAGGTGCTGCTGACCAGCGATGAGCCGGTGGTCAAGCAGTTCCTCAACGGCCGCCGTCTCGGCCCGATCGGCATGTCGGAGGAGAAGGACGAAGGCACGATGGCCGAAGAGCAGGCCATGGCCGACGCCGGCCATCACGACGGCGGCGTGGAGGAGATCGAGGGCGTGCCGCCACAGATCCAGGCGACGCCCGGGATGCCGGAGCGCCAGGCGGTGGGCCGCCGGCAGGCGCGCGTGCGCGAGATCATGCACACCCTGCCGCCCGCCGCGCAGGAGGCGATCCGCGACGACCTCGAGGGCACCCACAAGTATCCGGTCCATCACTTCGCCGACGACACGGCGCAGCACCAGCAGGCCGGCGACGAGACCCCGACCGGAGCCATCCCGGTCTCCGGTGAGCGTTGACCGCCTGAGTTCTCCGTCCCACGGGCGCCGCGTGAGCAACGCGGCGCCCGTGGGCGTTTCCGGGCGTGGTGTCCCGGCTGGCCGGCGGAAAACTCCTCATTTTCTGGGCCGGACACGCTCCTATCTCTTGACGGACGGACGAAACCGGGCCAATGTATTGGCCAGCATGTTTGCACGGGTTGAGATGGCCAGCCAGCGCCGGATCGCCCACGCGCGGGCTTGTTGAGGAATACGCCGTCCTACGGTATGGTTGGACGTTGCGCTGGCTGCATCCTGCCCACCCTCCGAACCGCGCCGACCACGTGAACCACGCCTGAGCTGAATATCGTGCTCAGTGACCTGGTTGCGTGCCCTGCGTCGGGGGCCCGGGCTTGACGGGCCAGCCGAACCGACGCAGATATCGCGACTCGACAGGACCGGCGTGCCGGTCTTCTGAATAGTCGCATGAGGTGCTGGAAGGATGCATCTTGGCAGGGTCCCGCCAGATCAGTTCAGAAGTAGCTACCGATTACTCCGTTCCCGGAGCACCCAACCGGATTTCTTTCGCCAAGCTTCGTGAGCCGCTCAAGGTTCCCGGGCTTCTCGACGTGCAGACCGAGTCCTTCGAGTGGCTCGTCGGCTCGGAGGACTGGTTCCAGCGCGCGGTCGACCGCGGCGACGTGGACCCCAAGGGGGGTCTCGCCGAGGTTCTCGACGAGCTGTCGCCGATCGAGGACTTCTCCGGCTCGATGTCGCTGTCGTTCTCCGATCCGCGCTTCGACGAGGTCAAGGCGCCGGTCGACGAGTGCAAAGACAAGGACATGACGTACGCGGCACCGCTGTTCGTCACGGCCGAGTTCATCAACAACAACACCGGTGAGATCAAGAGCCAGACGGTCTTCATGGGTGACTTCCCGATGATGACCGAGAAGGGCACCTTCATCATCAACGGCACCGAGCGCGTCGTGGTCTCGCAGCTCGTCCGTTCGCCGGGTGTCTACTTCGACGAGAGCATCGACAAGTCCACCGAGAAGCTGCTGCACAGCGTCAAGGTGATCCCGGGCCGCGGTGCGTGGCTGGAGTTCGACGTCGACAAGCGCGACACCGTCGGCGTGCGCATCGACCGCAAGCGCCGTCAGCCGGTCACCGTGCTGCTCAAGGCGCTCGGCTGGACCAACGAGCAGATCACCGAGCGTTTCGGCTTCTCCGAGATCATGATGAGCACGCTGGAGAAGGACAACACCGCCGGCACCGACGAGGCGCTGTTGGACATCTACCGCAAGCTGCGCCCGGGCGAGCCGCCGACCAAGGAGTCCGCGCAGACCCTGCTGGAGAACCTGTTCTTCAAGGAGAAGCGCTACGACCTGGCCCGCGTGGGCCGCTACAAGGTCAACAAGAAGCTCGGCATGAACACCGACAAGCCGATCACCAGCTCGACGCTGACCGAAGAGGACATCGTCGCCACCATCGAGTACCTGGTGCGGCTGCACGCCGGCGACACCGCCATGACCGT
>JAXHTL010000210.1:0-7960 GCA_034190095.1 Actinomycetota bacterium | reverse complement strand
AGAGGATCGCCGATGGAGACACCCGAAACCGTGTCGGCCGCACCACCCACCCACGACGTGTGCCGGCTCGCCGACCTGTACTGCGAAACGAAGGACCGGATCGTCGGCCTGCTGACGGAATCGGCTGCCGCACAGTGGAGTCAACCGGTACCGGCATGTCCCGGATGGTCCGTCCGCGACACCGTGGCTCACCTGATTGCGGTGGCACTCGACCTACCCGAAGGCCGGCTGACGATCCCGCCGTCGGACGCCGAGACCGCCGAGCACGTCCGCCGGTTCGACGGGCGAGCCGAGGACGAGCTCCTCGCGATCTGGACCGGGGCCACCGACCGGCTGGTGGAGTCGGCCGCCACCACCGGCCTGGAGCCTCCGCTCGGCGACATCGCCTGCCACGAGCACGACATCCGGGCCGCCCTCGGAAAGCCAGGGGCCCGCGACGCCGACTCGGTGCGCTGGACCGCCAGGCAGCTGCTCGCGATGCTGGAGCCGCCGGTTCCGATGCGGATCCACACCGAGGACGGCGAGTACCGCAGCGGGCCCCAGGCGGGAAGCGAGATAGCGCTTCGTTCAACGCTGTTCGAGACGATGCGATGGCGCCTGGGGCGGCGCAGCCGTACCCAACTGGCAGCGATGGACTGGACGTCTGATCCCGGCCCGGTGCTCGACCACCTGTACGTGTTCGGCCCCGCCGTCACCGACATCATCGAGTGAAGGAACCGTCATGACCCCGATTCCCGACGACGCCGCCATGCCATGCACTGTGGACCGGGCGGTGTTCGAGCACGAGCTCACCGCGCTGCGGCTGCGCGAGAAGGCGCACACCCGCGAAGGCGACGCCATCGCGGCCGCGCGCAGGCGACTGCCGATGGTCGAAGTGGACCCCAGGTTGGAACTGACCGGACCCGACGGCCCGGTGAGCCTGCTCGACGCATTCGACGGGCGCAGGCAACTTCTGGCGTACTACCTGATGTGGCATGCCGGCCATCCCGCCGCGCAGCAGTGCGAGGGATGCACCTGGGTCACCAGCCAGGTCGCCGAACTGTCCTACCTGCACTCCCGCGACATCACCTTCGCGGTGTTCTGCCAGGGCCCCTATCCGGAAAGCGCGCGCTACCGCGAGTTCATGGGATGGGAGGTGCCCTGGTACTCCGCGTTGTCCTCGCTCGATCGCCTCCTGGTCGGACGGCAGGCGGGAATGATGCACATCGTCTGCTATCTGCGCGAGGGCGAGCGGGTGTTCGAGACGTACTGGACGACCCGGCGGGGAGTGGAGGCGATGGACTACAGCCTGGCGCTGATGGACCTGACGGTCTACGGACGCCAGGAACCCTGGGAGGACTCCCCCGCCGGATGGCCCCAGCCCTGGGGGGTGGACGGCTCGAACTTCCGCGTCGATGGTCGCCCGGCGCCGCAGTGGTCCCGGCTGGCCGCGGGCCACTGCGACGACCTCAGCCGACCCCTTCCACCCCAAACTTGACACGTGTAAAGTTTGGCCGCATGGACAACATCAGCGGCAAGACGATCGCCATCACCGGAGCAGCGCGCGGCATCGGGTACGCGACGGCCGAAGCCCTGCTGGCCCGCGGTGCCCGCGTGGTCATCGGCGACCGCGACGTAGCCCTGCAGGAGTCGTCGGTGGCCAAGCTGACCAACCTCGGGTCGGTGTCGGGCTACCCGCTGGATGTCACCGATCGGGAATCGTTCGCAGCCTTCCTGGACAAGGCCCGCACCGACGGGGGCGGGCACATCGACGTGCTGATCAACAACGCCGGGGTGATGCCGATCGGGCCGTTCCTGGAGCAGTCCGAACAGTCGATCCGGTCGTCGCTCGAGGTCAACCTCTACGGTGTGCTCACCGGCTGCCAGCTGGCGCTGCCCGACATGGTCGCGCGCGGCCGCGGCCACATCATCAACATCGCCTCACTGTCCGGGCTGATCCCGGTGCCCGGGCAGGTCGCCTACGTCGGAGCCAAGTTCGGCGTGGTGGGACTGTCCGCGGCGCTGGCCGACGAGATGGCACCGCACGGCGTGCACGTCTCGGTGGTGATGCCGCCGTTCACCAACACCGAACTGATCTCCGGCACCAGGGAGACCCCGGGCACCAAACCGGTGCAGCCCGAGGACATCGCCGCGGCCGTGGTCAAGACGCTCGACAAGCCCAAGACCCACGTCGCGGTGCCGCCGTTCCTGCGCTTCACCGCACAGGCCGCCCAGCTGCTGGGCCCCCGGGGCCGCCGCTGGATGAACCGCAAACTCGGGCTCGACACCGTGTTCCTCGACTACGACGCGGGCACCCGGCAGAGCTACGAACAGCGCGCCCAGGCCGCCATCGGGGTGCTCGACGGCGAGAAGTAGCGCCTCAGGTCGCGAACACCGGCGGCGGATCGCCGAGCCGGTAGGCCTCGATCACATCGAGGTACTCGAACAACTCGTCCAGACCGAACTGGTAGTCGTCGGCCGTCCCGACGAACACCACGTGGGCGATCTCGCCGCCCTCCTCCTCGATCAGCGCGATCACCGTCGCCGCGACGCCCGCGTCCGGGTCGTCGAGCTCGGTGTAGGACGGCGGCCACAGCCAGGTGACGCCGATCTCGTCGTCCGGGTCGTCGGGATCGTCGTTGAACTGCCAGCCGCGCTCGGTCAGCCGGGCGTCGAAATCCTCGAGATCCGAGACGATCTCGGCCACCCGGTCCTGCACGTCGTCGGGCAACCAGTTCCGGTCGCGGGTGGCGCGCCGCTTCTTGCGGCGCGCCTTCTTCTGATCCGACCGGCGAGACACCTAACCCAGCGCCCGGTCCAGATCCGCGAGCAGGTCCTCGGTGCCCTCCAGCCCGACCGAGATGCGCACCACGCCGTCCCCCAGCCCGATCGCGGCTCGACCCTCCGGGCCCATCGCGCGGTGGGTGGTGGTGGCCGGATGCGTGATCAGCGTCTTGGCGTCACCGAGGTTGTTGGAGATGTCGATGATCTGCAGTTTGTCCAGCACCTCGAAGGCGCGGGCCTTGCCGGCGCCCTCCGGGGCGTCCAACTCGAACGTCACCACGGTGCCGCCACCGGTCATCTGCCGCTTGGCCAGGTCGTACTGCGGGTGCGACTCCAGGAACGGGTACCGGGCCCACCGCACGGCGGGGTGGGATTCGAGGAACTCGGCGATCCGGTGTGCCGAGGCGTTCTGGTGGCCCACCCGCAGCGACAGCGTCTCGAGCCCCTTGAGCAGCGTCCAGGCGTTGAACGGGCTCAACGCGGGACCGGTGTGCCGCATCAGCTTCTGCACCGGCTCGTCGATGTACTCGCGGTCGCCCAGGATCGCCCCGCCCAGCACCCGGCCCTGGCCGTCGATGTGTTTGGTCCCCGAATAGACCACCACGTCGACCCCCAGCGGGAAACCCTGCTGCAGGATCGGTGTGGCGAAGACATTGTCGAGCACCACCTTCGCGCCGGCGGCATGCGCCATCTCGCACACCGCGGCGATGTCGACCAGCGACTGCATCGGGTTCGAGGGTGTCTCGAAGAACACCGCCTGGGTGGGCACCGACAGTGCCTCCTCCCACTGCGCGAGGTCCTCGCCGTCGACGAAGACCGTCTCCACACCCCAGCGCGGCAGGATCTCGTTGCACACCACGAAGCACGACCCGAACAGGCTGCGTGCGGCGACCAGCCGGTCCCCGGCGGCCAGCAACGCACCCAGCGAGGTGAACACCGCCGACATACCCGACGCCGTCGCAAAGCAGGCCGGTGCGCCCTCGATCAGGCGCAGCCGCTCCTCGAACATGGAGACCGTCGGGTTGCCGTAGCGGGAGTAGACGTAGCGGTCGATCTCACCGGTGAACGCCTTCTCGGCGTCGGCGGCCGACTCGTAGACGTAGCCCGAGGTCAGGTACATCGCCTCGGCGGTCTCCTCGAACCCCGAGCGCAACAGCCCGCCGCGGACCCCGATGGTGGCCTGACCGACCCCGTCGGGCAACGGTGTGGGGACCCGCACGGACGGGGTGTCGTCATTCATGACTGTGTCCAGGGCAGACCGTCGGCCTTCCATCCGGTGCCGCCACGGTGCTTGTTCTCGTCGAGATTGCCCTCGAAGCCGTCCAGGATGTTGTACGACGGGCCGATGCCGGCCTCGGTGGCGGCCTCGGCGGCGCCGATCGAGCGGTTGCCGGACCGGCACAGGAACACCACCGGACGCTGGCCGGATTGCAGCCCGGCGGCCTTGAGATCGTCGACGAAGCCGTCGTTGCGGGTGCCGTCGGTCCGGTTCCACTCGATGTAGACCGGTTCGCGCCGCAGCGACGTCAGGTCGGGCACTCCGACGAAACGCCACTCGGCGGCCGTCCGGACGTCGACCAGGGCGGCATCGCTGTTCTCGCTCAGCAGCTTCCAAGCCTCGTGCGGCGTGATGTCTCCGGCGTAGCTCACGATCGTGAGTCTCCCACAGCTAGCTGGGGCCGGTCGAACAGACCTTCCAGACGCCCTCGCGGCGAACGAGGTCCACCTCGGCGGTCTCCTTGACGTCGGAGTCCTTGTCGAAGTAGTAGGTGACCTCCGCGGTCGCCTGGTCCCCGGTGACCGTCACCCCGGCCACCCGCTCGACGATCCGCTGCCCACGCCTGTCCACCGAATCACGCTGCCGGTCAAGAATTTCAGATTCCTGACCGTAGAGTTCCGAGCAGGTGTGCACCAGGAATTCGGCATAGTCCCGCTCCTGCAGGGCCGCGTTCTGCGCCGAGATCGCGCGGGCGATCTGCTGGTCGTCGGTGAGCTCGTCGGAGGAGAACACGCTGAACAGCCACACCGTGATCACCACCGCGACGATGATGGCCAGGGCGCCCAGGAAGGGGCCCACCGAGGAACCGGTCGACGACTCGTCGGGCGGACTCACCGCGACCTGCGCAGTGCGCTGGCCACCCGGCGGGCCCGGTCGCGCGCCACGATCGGGTCCGGCGCGGTCGCCAGCGACAGCGTCGAGAGCCGGTCGCCCTCGGTGCCGCCGGTGAACACGCGCACGTCACTTTCGGCGACGGCCAGCGCGTCGGCGAGCACCGGCCGTGGCCGAGCCGCGCCGGCCGGCTCACCGTCCTCGGCCTCCCGGTAGTCCACCTGCACCGCACCCGGCGAGACCATGATCGTGTCCACCGGGAATCCGAGAATGGCCCGTGCGTGCAACTCGAACTGGGAGAGCCGCTGGGAACGCAGGGTCACCAGCCCACTGTCACAGGGGCGCGGCCGGATGTCGTCGAAGTAGACCTCGTCGCCCTGGACCAGCAGTTCGACCGCGAACAGGCCGCGCCCGCCCAGTGAGTTGACGATGCGGGCCGCGATCGACTTGGCCGCGTCCAGCGCTGCAGGCGAGAGGTGCTGCGGTTGCCAGGATTCCAGCGCCCCGCCGGCGACGCGGTGATGACCGATCGGTTCGCAGAACGACACGACGGGCCCGGACACACCGGTGGTGCGCACCGTCAGCAGGGTGATCGCGACATCGACCTCCACCACCGTTTCGGCGATCACGCGTTTCATGCTCAGCGGGCCGCCGGCGACCGCCCGCTGCCAGGCCGGCTCGACGTCGTCGGGCCGCAACAGCACCGACTCGCACTCTCCGGGAGCCGCGGCGACCGGCTTGACCAGCAGCGGGAAACCGGCATGCCGACAGACCGCGGTGAGCTCCTCGGCGGAGCCGGCGAACCAGAACGGGGCGGTGGGCAGCCCGAGTTCGTCGGCGGCGAGCCTACGCAGGCCCTCGCCGTCGAGCGCCAGCCGGGCGCTGCGTGGGGTGGGAAACACCTCGACGTCACCCCGCTCGGCGACGGCGATCAGGTCATCGGTGGCGACCGAGGCGGTATCGGCGACGACGACGTCGGGCCGGGTGTCATCGAGGAGCGCGGCCAGGGCGGCGGAGTCGGAGTACGCGTCCACGCTCATCACCTCGGCGCCCAGACGGCTGAACGCCGACGCCAGCTCACGGGTCAGCTCTCCGGCACCCAGCAGCATCACCAACATCACATCGTCCGTCCTGTCCCTCATCGCCACTCCCAGCCTGCCAGACCCTCGGCCGCCCCCGGGGGACGACACCGCTCAACCGGGTGGGACGCCGGCGTCCAGGTCGGCACGGAAGGCGCGCATCGCCGCGACGAGCGCGACGAACACCCGGTGGGCCGCGGTGAGGTCCTCGTCGGGCAGGTCGGCCAGCGCCGAACCGGTGTGCTGCGCGAGCGGGGTGAAGAAATCCCGGGCCACCTGCCTGCCGTGCTCGGCGACCCGCAGCTTGACCTTCCGGCGGTCGGCCGGGTCGGTGTCGCGCACCAGGTGGTCGGAGACGATCATCCGTTCGACCAGATAGGTGATCGCCGCCCCGGAGGTCCCCATCCGATTGCGCAGCTCGCCGGCGGTCAGGGCGGTGCCGGCGGTCTCGGCCACCAGCACGTGCAGCAGCGCCCGGAAGTCGTTGGCGGTCAGCGAGTGCCGGCCGGCGAAGTGGTGCCCGATCTGGTCGGACTCGGCGGTCAGCGCCCGCACATCGTCGGCGATCTGCGCCTCCAGCGCTGAACGGTCGGCGTCGGCCACCGCACCACCCTAACCCCAGAACTTCAATTGATTAATGATTAACTATCTGAAATATTGGCGTCATGAGCCGCCGACTCTCCTGGCTGACAGCCCTGCTCATCCTGGTCGCCTCCGGCGCGGCGATCGGACTGCTGGGCGGCGGCGACTCCGGCGCGTCCCCGGTTGCGGTGCCGGCCGCGGCCGAATCGGCCCGCGCCGACGCCGCCCGCTCCGCGTTCCCGGGCGCTGACCGGGCTCCGGTCATCCTCGTGATCACCCGCGACGACGGGGCCCCGCTGAGCCCGGCCGACCTGCAGGCCGTCGATCAGGCCCGGCAACGGATGCTCTCGGCCGCCGACACCGCCGCGGGCCCGCCCACCCAGGTCTCCGAGGACGGCCGGGCCGCACTGGCGGCCGTGCCGCTGGACGCAGGCCTGTCCGGGTTCGCGCTCAGCGACGAGGTCACCACAGTGCGCGACGCCGCCGACGACGGGTTGCCGGCCGGCCTGCGGGCCGAAGTCACCGGGGGCCCGGCCTTCGGCGCCGACATCGCCGACTCGTTCTCCGGCGCCAACGTGACCCTGCTGGCCGTCACCGCCGCCGTGGTCGCGCTGCTGCTGATCATCACCTACCGCTCCCCGACGCTGTGGCTGGTGCCGCTGCTGGTCATCGCCTTCGCCGACCGGGTGGCCGCCACGCTCGGCAGCGCGGTCGCCGAGGCCGTCGGGGTCACCCCGGACGGTTCCACGTCGGGTATCACCAGCGTCCTGGTGTTCGGCGCCGGCACCAACTACGCCCTGCTGCTGATCTCGCGCTACCGCGAGGAACTCGGCCGGGAGCAGGCCCACCTGACCGCGCTGGACACCGCGGTCCGCCGCGCCGCCCCGGCCATCGTCGCCTCCAACGCGACCGTGGTCCTGGCGCTGCTGACCCTGCTGCTGGCCACGGCGCCGAGCACCCGCAGCCTCGGCGTGCAGGCCGCCTCGGGACTGGTGGTGGCGGCCGTCTTCGTGCTGCTGGTGCTTCCCCCGCTGTTGGGCCTGTTCGGCCGCAAGCTGTTCTGGCCCTTCATCCCGAGGGTGGGCGCCACGGCCCTGACCGACAGCGGCGCCTGGCACCGGATCGCCGCCGGGGTCTCGCGCCGGCCCGGGCCGGTGGCGGCGGTCTCGATCGGTGTGCTGGCCGTGCTGTGCACGGGACTGCTCGCCACCCCCTTCGGCCTGTCCCAGACCGAACAGTTCCGGGTCCAGGCCGAATCGGTCGACGGGTACAACACCCTGGCCGAGCACTTCCCCAGCGGGCTGACCGACCCCACCGTGGTCATCGCCTCGGCCGAGCGCGCCGACGCCGTGCAGCGCGCCATCGCCGAGACCCCCGGTGTCGTGTCGGTCGCGCCGGCCGGCACGAGCGACGGGCTGCGCCAGTG
>JAXHTL010000021.1:0-43291 GCA_034190095.1 Actinomycetota bacterium | reverse complement strand
GTGGTATCCGGCCGCCTCGGCGGCCTTCGCCAACGGGATGTAGAACGTCGGGTCGGTCATCGCCTCCGCGTAGGTGAATCGCATGGACCCGATACTAGAACGTGTTCTAGTTGTGTCGGGGGCGGATCGACCTGTCGATTCGACCGTGACGGTGGATCATGATCAGCATGGGACCGTTTCTGCTGCGCGCCGCGCTGACCGGGTTCGCACTGTGGGTCGTCACGCTCGTCGTGCCCGGCATCACCTTCGTCGGCGGCGACTCGACGCTGACCCGCATCGGCGTCATCTTCGTCGTCGCGGTGATCTTCGGACTGGTCAACGCGATCATCAAACCCGTCGTCCAGATCGTCTCGATTCCGCTCTACATCCTGACCTTGGGCCTGATCCACGTGGTCATCAACGCGTTCATGCTCTGGATCACGGCGTGGATCACCGAGCACACGACGCACTGGGGGCTGGCGATCGACCAGTTCTGGTGGACGGCGATCTGGGCGGCGGTCGTTCTCTCGTTCGTCTCGTGGTTGCTGTCGCTGATCGTCAGGGCAGACTGAGCACATGCCCGAACTGCCCGAGGTCGAAGCGCTCGCCGACCATCTGCGTCGCCACGCGGTCGGCCTGACCGTCGGCCGCGTCGACGTCGCCGCATTCTCGGTGCTCAAGACGTTCGATCCGCCCGCCACCGCCCTGGCCGGGCAGACCGTCACCGGGGCTTACCGACTGGGTAAGTACCTCGGTGTGCAGGCAGGCGACCTGCACCTGATCGCCCACCTGTCCCGGGCGGGCTGGCTGCGCTGGTCGGACAAGCTGGCCGCCGCGCCGCTGAAGCCGGGCAAGGGGCCCATCGCGTTGCGGGTGCATCTGGGGACTCCGGGGGAGGGGCCAGGTTTCGACCTGACCGAGGCCGGCACCCAGAAACGGCTCGCGGTCTGGCTGGTCACCGATCCGCTGGCGGTGCCGCAGATCGCCGCGCTCGGGCCGGATGCGCTGGCCCTCGACCAACAGGGTCTGGCCGAGGCACTGACGCCCCACTCGGGCCGGATCAAGACCGTCATCACCGACCAGAAGGTCATCGCCGGAATCGGGAACGCCTACAGCGACGAGATCCTGCATGTCGCCAAGCTCTCGCCGTTCGCCACCGCCAACAAGCTGACCGAGGCGCAACTGGCCACGCTGCACGAGGCCATGATCTCGGTGCTGACCGACGCGGTCACCAGGTCGGTGGGCCAGGGCGCCGCGACGCTGAAGGGGGAGAAGCGCTCGGGCCTGCGGGTGCACGCCCGCACCGGGCTGCCCTGCCCGGTGTGCGGGGACACCGTGCGGGAGGTGTCGTTCGCCGACAAGTCGTTCCAGTACTGCCCGACGTGTCAGACCGGCGGCAAGATCCTGGCCGACCGGCGGATGTCCAAGTTGCTCAAGTAGCCTCCCGCGCTCCGCGCCGAAACGGCATTCCAGCAGGCCGGCACTCGCACTTTCGCTGCCGGAATGCCATTTCGGCGGTATCGACGGGGCAGCGGGGCGGATGGTCGCCACTTGTCTAACTCGGTTATCCTGCCCGCATGACTCGGCAGAAGATCCTGATCACCGGCGCCAGCTCCGGGCTGGGCGCCGGGATGGCCCGTCAGTTCGCCGCCAAGGGGCGTGACCTGGCGCTCTGTGCCCGCCGCACCGACAACCTCGAGGAGCTCAAGAGCGAGCTCACCGCGCGCTACCCCGGCATCACGGTCGCGGTCGCAGCACTCGACGTCAACGATCACGAGCAGGTCGCCAAGGTCTTCAACGAGCTGTCCGAGGAACTCGGCGGCATCGACTGCGTCATCGTCAACGCCGGGATCGGCAAGGGCTACCCGCTCGGCGGCGGCAAGATGTGGGCGAACAAGGCCACCATCGAAACCAACCTGGTGGCCGCGCTCGTGCAGATCGAGACCGCGCTGGAGATGTTCAAGGCCGCCGGCGGCGGGCACCTGGTGCTGGTCTCGTCGGTGCTCGGCAACGTCGGCGTGCCCGGCTTCAAGGCCGCCTACTCGGCGAGCAAGGCGGGGGTGACATCGCTGGGGCAATCGCTGCGCGCCGAGTATCCGGCTGGCGGCCCGATCACGATCACCGTGCTGGAGCCCGGATACATCGAATCGGAGATGACGGCGAAGTCCAACTCCACGATGCTCATGGTCGACAACGAGACCGGGGTCAAGGCGATGGTCGAGGCCATCGAGAAGGAGAAGGGCCGCGCGGTCGTCCCGGCGTGGCCGTGGTGGCCGCTGGTCGAGGTGATGAAGCTGCTGCCGCCGCGGTTCACCAAGCGTTTCGCCTGAGCTGCTCCCAGTCGCGCCGAAATCGCTGATTTCGCGACCCGGTGTTGCCTATTCTCGACGGCATCATCCACCTGTACGGTCAGACCTGGGGGCCGCGATGACCGACGTCGAACCCGACCGACGGCGCGCACAGCGCAGCATGCACTTCGACCGCCACACCCCTGCCTATCGCAGACGATTCGACGACATCACCGCCGAGATGCACCAGCGTTGCCCGCTGGCCTGGACCGACACCTACGGCGGGCACTGGGTGGCCGCCGGGACCAAAGAGGTGTTCGAACTCGCGCGCTGCCCGCACGTGTCCAACGACAACGACATCGCCGGCGAGCGCAACGGCTACACCGGGATCAACATCCCGCGCGGTGACTACAGCGTGGCCTTCCGCGGCGGCATGCTCGAGATGGACGACCCCGAGCACCGCGAGTACCGCACCCCGCTCAACGGGTACCTGTCGCCGGCCGCCGTCGAGCGCTGGGTGCCGTTCGTCGACGAGGTGGTGCGTGCCTGCCTGGACGAGAAGATCGAGCAGGGCCACATCGACTTCGTCGACGACCTGGCCAACATCGTCCCCGCGGTGCTCACCCTGGCCCTGATGGGAGTGCCGTTGCGGGAGTGGGAGACCTACTGCGAACCGGCCCACGCATCGGTGTACACCCCGACCGACTCGCCGGATTTCCCCAGGGTCGCAGACCTGGCCATCGCATCGGCGATGAGCATCATGGGTCACGTGGAGGACATCCGGGCGACGCCGCGGCCCGGGCTCATCGACGCGCTCGTGCGGATGCGCATCGACGGCGAGCCCGCGCCCGATGTCGAGATCATGGGCATGCTGATGCTGTTGATCGGCGGTGGCTTCGACACCACCACCGCTCTCACCGCGCACGCACTCGAGTGGCTCTCGCAACATCCGGACCAGCGCTCCCGGCTCAGCGACGAACGGGACAGCCTGCTCAACCCGGCGACCGAGGAGTTCCTGCGTTTCTTCACCCCGGCGCCCGGCGACGGCCGGACCATCGCCCGGGATGTGGAGGTCGACGGCGTCGTGCTCAAAGAAGGCGAACGGCTGTGGCTGTCGTGGGCGATGGCCAACCGGGACCCCGGCCTGTTCGACAACCCCAACGAGCTGATACTGGACCGAAAGCGTAACCGCCACTTCAGCTTCGGACTCGGGGTGCACAGATGTATCGGCTCCAACGTCGCCCGGACGGTCTTCAAGTCGATGCTGACCGCGGTGCTCGACAGGATGCCCGACTTCCGGTGTGATCCCGACGGTGCGGTGCACTACGAGACCATCGGCGTGATCCAGGGGATGCAGCATCTGCCGGCGCGGTTCACGCCGGGGCCGCGCCTGGGGGAGGGCCTGGACGCCACCTTGGACAGGCTGCAGCGCATCTGCGACGAGCAGGGCCTGGCCGCGCCCATCACCGAGCGCAAGGACGCTGCCGTCATCGACTGACTCCGCCGGAACAACTTGACAGCCTGTTGGGTTTTCCCAACAATCGATTAGGTGAGTCCGGTACGGCGGGGGGAAACGTTCCCCATTCACAATCGCATCGCCGTCCTGCGGGCTGAGCGGCGGATGTCGCGAGCGCAGCTCGCGGACCTGATCGACGTCAACCCGCAGACCGTCGGAGCACTCGAGCGCGGCGACCACTACCCGAGCCTCGACCTCGCGTTCCGCATCTGCGACGTGTTCGAGCTGCCCGTGGAGGCGGTGTTCTCTCGGGAGCCGTTCACGCCCCTGTCCACCGAGCTGTACCGCACGAACAGACCGCAAGGAGGGGTGACCCATGCCTGAAGCCAGCCTGCTCGACCGCTACCAGGACTATCGCACCAGGCAGTTCGCCAAACGCGAACGGACGTATGCCCATTCGCTGCCGAAGTGGCGCACCCGCACCCGCCGTCGCTGGCTCGTGCGCGGACTCGCGGGCACCTTCGCGTTCATGTTCGCCGTCAGCCTCCTGTGTGCCTTCGGCATCGGTTGGGCTCCGCTGCTGTGGTTGCCGGCGTGCCTGCTGTTCTTCCCGATGTGGTTGATGCTGCAGATCGTCTCCGGACGTCAGGGCGACGCCCCCGACGCGGCACTGGACGAGTACGAGTTGGCTCAGCGCAACAACGCCCGGTCGATCGGGCTGACGATCACCCAGAACCTGATGCTGATCCCGATCTTCTACCTGATCGTCGGATCGGTGCTGACCGGCGGAACCGACACCGACATGGCCTACGCCGGTGGATTGATGGCGCTGACGACCCTGCTGATCGGTGGATGCAGCCCGGCGATGATCCTGGCCTGGTCCCGGCCCGACGACGAGTGACGCCGCGCCCGATTCACGCGGTGCGGCCCCGCTCGGTGCGGTAGCGGCGCACCAGGGCGTCGGTCGAGGAGTCCGTCTGCTCGGCGGGCGACCCGTCCCCGGTGATGACCGGCAGCAGCGCCTTGGCCTGGGTCTTGCCCAGCTCCACACCCCACTGGTCGAACGAGTCGATGCCCCAGATGACACCCTCGACGAACACCTGGTGCTCGTAGAGGGCGATCAACTGACCCACCACCGACGGCGTCAGCTTCGTCGCCAGGATCGAGGTGCTCGGCCGGTTGCCGGGCATCACCTTGTGCGGCACCACCTCCGGGGAGGTGCCTTCGGCGGCGATCTCGTCGGCCGTCTTGCCGAAGGCCAGCACCTGGGTCTGGGCGAAGAAGTTGCTCATCAGCAGGTCGTGCATGCTGCCGGTGCCGTCGGCGGTCGCCAGGTCGTCGGTGGGCTCGCTGAAACCGAGGAAGTCGGCCGGGATCAACCGGGTGCCCTGATGCAGCAACTGGTAGAACGCATGCTGGCCGTTGGTGCCCGGTTCACCCCAGAAGATCTCGCCGGTCGCCGACGACACCGGCGTCCCGTCGGCGCGCACCGACTTGCCGTTGGACTCCATCGTCAGCTGCTGCAGATAGGCGGCGAACCGCGCCAGGTCGTTCGAATAAGGCAGCACCGCACGGGTTTCGGCCCCGAAGAAGTTGTTGTACCACAGCCCGATCAGGCCCAGCAGCACCGGCGCGTTGGACTCCAGCGGCGCGGCGTGGAAGTGCTCGTCGATCAGGTGGAAACCGGCCAGGAACTCCGCGAAGCGCTCCTTGCCGATCGCGGCCATCACCGACAGCCCGATGGCCGAGTCCACCGAGTAGCGTCCGCCCACCCAGTCCCAGAACCCGAACATGTTGTCGGTGTTGATGCCGAACTCGTCGACCAGCTTGGCGTTCGTCGACACCGCGACGAAGTGCTTGGACACCGCCGCATCGCCGAGCGCGTCGGTGAGCCAGCGGCGCGCCGCCGTCGCGTTCGTCAGCGTCTCCAGAGTCGAGAACGTCTTCGACGCGACGATGAACAGTGTTGTCGCCGGGTCCAATCCGTCCAGCTTCGCGACCAGGTCGGCGGGGTCCACGTTGGAGACGAAGCGTGCCGAGACGCCGGCGTCGGCGTAGTGGCGCAGCGCCTGATAGACCATCACCGGGCCCAGGTCGGAGCCGCCGATGCCGATGTTGACCACCGTGGTGATGCGCTCCCCGGTCGCGCCGCGCCACTCACCGCTGCGCAGCCGGTCGGTGAATTCGCCCATCCGGTCGAGGACCTCGTGCACATCGGCGACGACGTTCTGCCCGTCGACACTGAGTTCGGCCCCGCGCGGCAGCCGCAGCGCGGTGTGCAGCACCGCCCGGTCCTCGGAGGTGTTGATGTGCGCCCCGGCGAACATCGCGTCGCGCCGCTGCGTCAACTGCGCCGCGCGGGCCAGATCGAGCAGCAGGGCCAGGGTGTCTCGGGTGATGCGGTGCTTGCTGTAGTCGATGTAGAGATCGCCGACGGTCAAGGCGAACTCGGTGCCCCGGGCCGGGTCGGTGTCGAACAGGTCGCGCAGCGTGGTGGCGCTGATCTCGTCGTGGTGCCGGGACAGGGCCTGCCAGGCCGGGGTGGCGGTGATGTCGGAAAAGTCGGTATCAGAGGCCATGTTGAGAACCCTAGTGCGGCCACGGCGACGAGGGGGTAAATGATGGGGGTATGGATACTTCCGCTCTGCTGGCATCGGTACCGACTGGGCTGTGGATCGGTGGTGAAGAGCGCGCCGGCTCGTCGACGTTCAACGTGCTCGACCCCTCCGACGATCAGGTGCTGACCACCGTCGCCGACGCCACCGCCGAGGACGCGATCGCGGCGCTCGACGCCGCGGATGCGGTGCAGGCCGAGTGGGCCGCCACCGCGCCCCGCAAGCGCGGCGAGATCCTGCGATCGGTGTTCGAGACGATCACCGCCCGCGCCGACGACATCGCCGCCCTGATGACGTTGGAGATGGGCAAGGTCGTCGCCGAGAGCAAGGGTGAGGTCACCTACGGCGCGGAGTTCTTCCGCTGGTTCGCCGAGGAGGCGGTGCGCATCGACGGCCGGTTCACCCCGAGCCCCGCGGGCAACGGGCGCATCCTGGTCACCAAGCAGCCCGTCGGGCCGTGCTACGCCATCACGCCGTGGAACTTCCCGCTGGCGATGGGCACCCGCAAGATGGGGCCGGCGTTCGCAGCGGGCTGTCCGATGATCGTCAAGCCCGCGCAGGAGACCCCGTTGACGATGCTGCTGCTGGCCAAGTTGATGGATGAGGCCGGCCTGCCCAAGGGTGTGCTCTCGGTGCTGCCGACCAGCAACCCCGGAGCCGTCACCGAGGCGCTGATCGATGACGGCCGGCTGCGCAAACTGACCTTCACCGGATCGACGGGCGTCGGCAAGGCGCTGGTGAAGCAGTCGGCCGACAAGCTGTTGCGCACCTCGATGGAGCTCGGCGGCAACGCGCCGTTCGTGGTGTTCGACGACGCCGACGTCGACGCCGCGGTCGACGGCGCAGTGCTGGCCAAGATGCGCAACGGCGGCGAGGCCTGCACCGCGGCCAACCGGTTCCACGTCGCCAACGCGGTGCGCGAGGAGTTCACCGAGAAGTTCGTCAAGCGGATGAGCGAGTTCACGCTCGGCAGGGGCCTCGACGAAGGGTCCACGCTGGGTCCGCTGATCAACGCCAAGCAGGTGGCCACCGTGACCGAACTGGTCTCCGACGCGGTGTCGCGCGGAGCGGCCGTCGCCGTCGGCGGTGTCGCCCCCGGCGGGCCCGGCAACTTCTATCCCGCGACGGTGCTCACCGATGTGCCCGCCGACGCGCGCATCCTCAAGGAGGAGGTGTTCGGACCGGTCGCACCGATCGCGGGGTTCGACACCGAGGAGGAAGGCATCGCGGCGGCCAATGCCACCGAGTACGGGCTGGCGGCCTACGTCTACACCCAGTCGCTGGATCGGGCGTTGCGCGTCGCCGAGGGTGTGCAGTCCGGCATGGTCGGTGTCAACCGCGGGGTGATCTCCGATGCCGCCGCACCGTTCGGCGGAATCAAGGAGTCCGGTTTCGGGCGTGAAGGCGGCACCGAAGGCATCGAGGAGTACCTCGACACCAAGTACATCGCCCTCACCAAGTAGCCGGTCCGCCGGGGCAAGTTGCCCCGGCCGGCAGCCGCGCGCCTTCCCGACCGCAGTCCGGTGAGCCCATAAGATCCCTTGCTCGTAGGCAGCGAGGAGGGCCCGGGACCGTGACTGCCGTGAGCGCGGCGCCGATGCGCGTCGGCCCGCGCCGCTATGTCAGTCCCGGCCGCGGCATCGCGGCGCTCGACGGTGTCCGCGCCATCGCGGTCGCGCTGGTGCTCGCCGATCACGGCGGGGTCCCCGGGATGTCGGGCGGGTTCCTGGGTGTCGACGTGTTCTTCGTGCTCAGCGGTTTCCTCATCACGTCGCTGCTGCTCGACGAGGTCGGGCGCACCGCCCGGATCGGCTTGAAGGACTTCTGGATTCGCCGGGCCCGCCGCCTGTTGCCCGCACTGATCGTGATGGTGCTCGCCGTGGTGGCGTTGCGTGACGCGTTCAGCCCCGAGGCCACCGCGAACCTGCGCGACGAAGCCGTGGCCGCGCTGTTCTGGATGTCGAACTGGCTCTTCGTCGCCGAGCACACCGACTACTTCAGCCAGGGTGCGCCCCCGTCACCGCTGCAGCACACCTGGTCGCTGGCCGTCGAGGAGCAGTACTACCTGCTGTGGCCGCTGGTGGTGGCCGCGGCGGTCGCTGTCCTGGCCGCCGTCGCCTACCGCCGCGGGGTGCCGCTCACCCCGCGGGCGATCCGCACGACGGTGTTCGTGCTGGCGGTCGCCGGGGTGGCCGGGTCGGCGGCCGCGACGACGATGCTGGCCTCCGAGGCGACGCTCAACCGCGTCTATTTCGGCACCGACACCCGGGTGCAGGCGCTGCTCGTGGGTGCCGCCGCGGCGGCACTGCTGGTGCGCGACTGGCGGGGGATGGCATCCGGGTTGGCCATGCTGCGGTCCCGCTGGGTGCGCTGGCTGGCCCGACTGCTGCCCGCGGTCGGGCTGGTGGTGCTGGTGATGGCCGCGCACCTGGCGACGGGCAGCGCCGAGGAATTCCGCCGCGGGCTGCTGCTCGTCGTCGCGCTGGCCGCGATCCTGGTGATCGCGCCGGTGGCCCTGGAGCAGGACGGGCCGGTCGCGCGGCTGCTGTCCGCCGGGCCGTTGGTCGGGCTCGGGGTCATCTCCTACGGCGTCTACCTCTGGCATTGGCCGATTTTTCTGCTGGTCAACGGTGAACGGACCGGGACGACCGGGTGGCAGCTGTTCGCGCTGCGCTGCGCGGCCACGCTCGCGGTGGCCGTGGTGTCGTGGTGGCTGATCGAACAGCCGGTCCGGGAGTGGCGGCCCACCTCGGTGCCGATGCTGCCGCTGGCGGCCGCCTCGGCGGCCACCGCGGCCGTGGTGGCGATGACGGTGCTTCCGGTGCGGCTGGCCCCGCAGGCCCCGGCCCCGGGTCCGCTGATCGACTCGGCAGCGCTGATCGCCCCCGAGGTACCGGTCGAGGTGGCGCCCCCGCCGCGTCCCGGCGCCCCGGGTGATCTGCGGGTGGCGGTGTTCGGCGACTCGATCGCGTGGACGCTGATGCGCTACCTGCCCGAGACGCCGGGCGTGCATTTCACCGACTACACCACCATCGGGTGCGGCATCGCCCGCGGCGGCCCGTACGAGTACACCGGCCGGGAGCTCGATCAGAAGCCGGAGTGCGACGCGTGGCCGAGCCGTTGGGCGCAGCGGATCAGCTACGAGCGCCCGGACGTGGCGCTGCTGATCGTCGGGCGCTGGGAGGTCGTCGACCGGATGCACGAGGGCCGCTGGATGCACATCGGCGACGACGACTACGACACCTACCTGCGCGGTGAGTTGCGGCGCGCGCTGGGGATCCTCGGCTCGACGGGGGCGCGCATCGTCGTGACCACCGAGCCCTACAACCGGCGTGCCGAGAAGCCGGACGGCAGCCTGTACCCGGAGGATCGGCCCGGGCGGGTGGACGACTGGAACGAGATGCTGCGCGAGGTCGTCGAGGACCGGCCGAACGTCACCGTGGCGGACCTGAACGAGAAGTTGAGCCCCAGCGGCTACTACACCACGAAGGTGGACGGCATCAGGATGCGCAGCGACGGGGTGCATCCCACCCCGGAGGCCGTCGAGTGGCTGACACCGTGGCTGGTCGACGCCGTCCAGCCCGAGTGATGTCGGGTCAGTGGCCGAGGCGGCCGCGGCCCAGCCGCAGCAGCAGCATCGCGAGGTTCTTGCCCTCGGCGCCCAGCACGCTGTAGCGCTCGATGACCTTCATCTCGCGGCTGTGCACCAGACGGGTGCCGCCGGAGGCCATCCGTGCCTTGCCGATCAGCTGGGAGACCTCGGTGCGGCGTTTGACCGCCTCGAGGATCGTCGCGTCCAGCCGGTCGATCTCCTGACGGAGATCATCGATCTCCGAGGCGTCCGGCGCCTGGGAGGTGGCGGCGGTTTCCATGGTCGTCATCTCGTGGTTCTCCGAATCTCCGTTGTGTGACGGGTCTGGTCTCATCCGGTTTCGGGCCTCACACAAGAGACGAGCCCCGGATCCGGAAGCGGACCGCGGGGCTGAAGGGGAAGCAGCTAGACCACGGGCACCGCTGGCCGGTACCCGTAGAAAAATCGCCACTGCGCGTTGAGCACCCGATAAGTGTGCCACTACCGGTCGTGCCAGCGCAAAGAGTGTCGGCTCTCAGCGGTAGGTTTGTGCGCATATGACTGCGCCTTTTCCGACGACGTCTCCGACGACGAACGACACCGACCAGTTGCTGGACGGTCTGAACCCGCAGCAGCGCCAGGCGGTGCTGCACGAGGGGGCACCGCTGCTGATCGTGGCGGGCGCCGGCTCGGGCAAGACGGCGGTGCTGACCCGCCGGATCGCCTATCTGCTGGCCGCGCGCGACGTCGGTGTCGGGCAGGTGCTGGCCATCACGTTCACCAACAAGGCGGCCGCCGAGATGCGCGAGCGGGTGGTCGATCTGGTGGGTCCGCGCGCCCGCAACATGTGGATTTCCACCTTCCATTCCTCGTGTGTGCGGATCCTGCGCAACCAGGCCTCGCTGGTGCCGGGGCTGAACTCCAACTTCTCGATCTACGACGCCGACGATTCGCGCCGGCTGCTGATGATGATCGGCAAGGACATGGGGCTGGACACCAAGCGGCATTCGCCGCGGCTGCTGGCCAACGGCATCTCCAACCTCAAGAACGAACTGATCGGCCCCGAGCAGGCCGCGGCGGAGGCATCTGAGGCGGCCGACGATCTGGCTCGCGTCATCGCCGAGGTGTACGCCGAGTACCAGCGCCGGCTGCGGGCGGCCAACGCGCTGGACTTCGACGATCTGATCGGTGAGACGGTCGCCGTGCTGCAGGCCTTCCCGCAGATCGCCCAGTACTACCGGCGCCGGTTCCGGCACATCCTCGTCGACGAGTACCAGGACACCAACCATGCCCAGTACGTGCTGGTGCGTGAACTCACCGGGGCCGCGGCGCCCGACACCGACGCGGTGCCGCCGGCCGAGCTGTGCGTGGTCGGCGATGCCGACCAGTCCATCTACGCATTCCGGGGCGCGACGATCCGCAACATCGAGGACTTCGAGCGCGACTTCCCGGATGCGACGACGATTCTGCTGGAACAGAACTACCGCTCGACGCAGACGATCCTGAACGCGGCCAACTCGGTGATCTCGCGCAATGCGGGCCGGCGGGAGAAGCGGCTGTGGACCGACTCCGGGGACGGTGAGCTGATCGTCGGCTACGTCGCCGACAACGAGCACGACGAGGCGCGGTTCATCGCCCAGGAGATCGACGCGCTGTCCGACACCGTTGGCGACTTCTCCTACAACGACGTCGCGGTGTTCTACCGCACCAACAACTCCTCGCGCGCCATCGAGGAGGTGTTCATCCGGGCGGGCATCCCGTACAAGGTCGTCGGCGGCGTGCGCTTCTACGAGCGTCGGGAGATCCGCGACATCGTGGCCTACCTGCGGGTGCTCGACAACCCCGGGGATTCGGTGAGCATGCGGCGCATCCTGAACACACCGCGGCGGGGTATCGGTGACCGGGCCGAGGCCTGTGTGGCCGTGCACGCCGAGACCACCGGGCTGAACTTCAACGACGCGCTGGTCGCGGCCGCCGAGGGCAAGGTGCCGATGCTCAACACCCGCGCCGAGAAGGCCATCGCCGGCTTCGTCGGCCTGCTCGACGAGCTGCGCGGAAAGCTCGACGAGGAGCTCGGCGAGCTGGTCGAGGCGGTGCTCGAGCGCAGCGGCTACCGCGCCGAGCTCGAGTCGTCGAGCGACCCGCAGGACCTGGCCCGGCTCGACAACCTCAACGAGTTGGTCAGTGTCGCCCACGAATTCAGCATCGACCTGGCCAACGCCAAGGCGCTGGCGGGCGAAGACGGGGGACCGGTCGATGAGGACATCCCCGATACCGGGGTGCTCGCGGCCTTCCTGGAGCGGGTTTCGCTGGTCGCCGACGCCGACGACATCCCCGAACACGGCGCCGGGGTGGTGACGATGATGACCCTGCACACCGCCAAGGGCCTGGAGTTCCCGATCGTGTTCGTCACCGGCTGGGAGGACGGCATGTTCCCGCACATGCGGGCGCTGGGGGACCCGGTGGAACTGTCCGAGGAGCGGCGGCTGGCCTACGTGGGCATCACCCGGGCCCGGCAACGCTTGTATCTGAGCCGGGCCAAGGTGCGGTCCTCCTGGGGGCAGCCGATGCTGAACCCGGAGTCGCGTTTCCTGCGGGAGATCCCCGAGGACCTGATCGACTGGCGCCGCACCGAGCAGCCGTCGTCGTTGTCGGCTCCGGTGAGCGGGGCGGGCCGGTTCGGCACACCGCGCCCGGCCCCGACGCGGCCGGCAGCCGGCAAGCGTGCGCTGCTGGTGCTCGAACCGGGTGACCGCGTCACGCACGACAAGTACGGGCTCGGCAGGGTGGAGGAGGTCTCCGGCGTCGGGGAGTCGGCGATGTCGCTGATCGACTTCGGCAGCGCGGGGCGGGTCAAACTCATGCACAACCACGCTCCGGTGTCGAAGCTGTGAGCTAGGACCTGCTCCACCGGGCGGTGCCGGGCAGGGCGGCCGCCACGATGGACGCCAGCGGCAGCACCGGCATCGCATAGACGGCGACGGGCAGTTGGGCGCCGGCGACGAACAGGCTCGCGAAGATGAGCAACGCGATCACCGAGCCCACCACGACCAGCAGCCGTCCGTTGCGCCGGCGCAGCAGCAGTGCGATCACCCCGGAGATGGTGGCCGCTGCCGACACCGCCGTGAGGAACCCCATCGCGACGCAGAACAGCGGATCGGTCGCCCACCAGCCGGTGATCAGATCGGTGGCGATGACCGCGGTCGCCCACCCCGAGACGATGCTCGCGACCGTGGTGGCGATCGCCGACCGGGAGTCGCTGCGCGGCGCCCGTGGTCGACCGACGGCGGTGGGTTTGGCGCGCGGGACTAGCTGGGTAACAGGGTCTGAGGCCGCGGGCAGTTCACCGGTGGGGTGGCGCCGGATGATGCTGGTGTGCGGCTCGGCGTCGGTGGCGGGCGCAGGACCGGTGTGCAGTGGGGCACGCCGCAGGATTCGGGTGCTGTCGTCGCCTGCGGGCGCGTCGGGTTCCTCTGGGGTGTTCCGGTCGGCCACACAGCCAAGGTAGCGGTCGGGCCTCAGCCGGCGAAGCTGCCGGGGGCGATCCCCCGCTTGGCCAGCCAGCCGACCGGATCGACGCGGTCGGTGCCGTTGAGGTGCACCTCGAAATGCAGGTGCGGACCGGTCGAGTTGCCGGTGTTGCCCATCTTGGCGATCTGATCGCCGGCCATCACCCGCTGGCCGACACTGACGACCACGGAGCTGTTGTGGCCGTAGAGCGTCACGGTGCCGTCCGAGTGGCGCAGCTTGACCATGTTGCCGTAACCGCCCTCGTATCCCGCTGAGATGACGACCCCGTCGGCGGCGGCGAGGATCGGGGTGCCGATGGCGTTGGCGATGTCGATGCCGCCGTGCAGCACGCCCCAGCGGTAGCCGAATCCCGAGGTGTACATGCCGCGCGTCGGCATCACGAACTGCGGGCGGATCAGCCGGGCCTCGCGTTCGGCGCGTTCCTGGGCGAATGCAGCGGCCTTGGTGATCTCCTCGGCGTGCACCGCCGAGTTGACGGCCGGGGCGACGGAGACGACCTGCATGCCGTCGACCGAGCCGGTGATCATGCCGCCACCGAGCTGGGTCTGGTCGGCGGCGAGGACGGTGTCCTCCGGGGCCTTCTGGGTGCCCTGAGACATCGTGTAGGCGCCGGCGGCGGTGGCGCCCACCGCCATGGCGGCCACCATCAGCCGGCCCTTGACGGGGACTTCGGCCTTGCGGTGTGCGGCGGCCCGGTGGCGGCGCATGTCGATGACGTCGGTGGTGGCGGCGCCGTCGCTGAGGTCGGTGTGACTGTCGCGGTAGGCGTGCGTGGTGGGTTGGCGATCGGCGCGGGGCTCGGGGCGGAACTGCGACGGCACGGCCAGGGCGAGCGGTGCGAGATCGTCGGTGTGGTGCAGGTCGTCGAGCTCGGGGGCGCCGTTGACCTGGGCGTCGCGATCGAATGCGGCGTGCGGGAGCAGGTCCAGATCGTCGTCGAGCGAGGACAGGTCGCCGAGCTCCCCGAACTCGTTGAACGGAATGATGTCCGTGACTTCGGTGGGGTCAGGTGCTGCGACGGCTTCGAGTGACCGACGCGCGCGATGCTGAGGCAACCTGAGGAGTCCTTATCGTCGTGACCAGACCGTTATCTAGACCAGTGGGACGTTAACCAAATCCCAATCAATGTGCCAACCCCTGCGAGGGTCTGGCACGCGAATGTGATTTGAATCACTATGTATGTGGCGGTGAGATCGACCACATGACAGGTGGGCGGTGGCGACCGCCGGCATCGGTGTGGATAAAGTTCCCCCGGAGCCCGTCGGGCACAACTTTCTACGTCGACGCAGACAGACAGGGATGTTCCGGAGTCCATGGACCTCTTCGAGTATCAGGCGAAAGAGCTGTTCGCCAAGCACAACGTTCCCACCACCCCAGGCCGGGTCACCGATTCCGCCGAGGACG
This sequence comes from Actinomycetota bacterium, assembly GCA_034190095.1. GTDB lineage: Bacteria > Actinomycetota > Actinomycetes > Mycobacteriales > Mycobacteriaceae > Mycobacterium. Next base: position 28,447 of record JAXHTL010000021.1, on the reverse strand, counting down.
CGAAGGCGATCGCCACCGAGATCGGCCGGCCCGTCATGGTCAAGGCCCAGGTCAAGGTCGGTGGCCGCGGTAAAGCCGGCGGCGTGAAGTACGCCGCGACGCCCGATGACGCGTTCACCCACGCGCAGAACATCCTCGGCCTCGACATCAAGGGCCACATCGTCAAGAAGTTGCTGGTCGCCGAGGCCAGCGACATCGCCGAGGAGTACTACATCTCCTTCCTGCTCGACCGCGCCAACCGCACCTACCTGGCGATGTGCTCGGTCGAGGGCGGCATGGAGATCGAAGAGGTGGCCGCCACCAAGCCGGACCGGCTGGCCAGGGTGCCCGTCGACGCCGTCAAGGGTGTCGACCTGGCGTTCGCCCGCTCGATCGCCGAGCAGGGCCACCTGCCCGCCGAGGTGCTCGACGCCGCGGCGGTCACCATCCAGAAGCTGTGGGAGGTGTTCGTCGGCGAGGACGCCACCCTGGTCGAGGTCAATCCGCTGGTGCGTACGCCCGACGACCAGATCCTGGCGCTCGACGGCAAGGTCACCCTCGATGCGAACGCCGATTTCCGCCAGCCCGGCCACGCCGAGTTCGAGGACAAGGACGCCACCGACCCGCTCGAGCTCAAGGCCAAGGAGAACGACCTCAACTACGTCAAGCTCGACGGTGAGGTCGGCATCATCGGCAACGGCGCCGGTCTGGTCATGTCCACGCTGGACGTGGTCGCCTACGCCGGCGAGAAGCACAACGGCGTCAAGCCCGCCAACTTCCTCGACATCGGCGGCGGCGCGTCGGCCGAGGTGATGGCCAACGGCCTCGACGTGATCCTGGGCGACGATCAGGTCAAGAGCGTGTTCGTCAACGTCTTCGGCGGCATCACCGCCTGTGACGCCGTCGCCAACGGCATCGTCAAGGCGCTGGAGATCCTCGGCGACGAGGCCAACAAGCCCCTCGTGGTGCGTCTCGACGGCAACAACGTCGACGAGGGCCGCCGCATCCTGGCCGAGGCCAACCACCCGCTGGTGATCCAGGCCGACACGATGGACTCCGGCGCCGACAAGGCCGCCGAGCTGGCGAACAAGTAAGGGACGCAACCAATGTCTATCTTCCTGAACAAAGACTCCAAGGTCATCGTCCAGGGCATCACCGGCGGTGAGGGCACCAAGCACACCAAGCTGATGCTCAAGGCCGGCACCCAGATCGTCGGCGGCGTCAACGCCCGTAAGGCCGGCACGACCGTCAAGCATGAGAACAAAGACGGCCAGGAAGTCGAACTGCCGGTGTTCGGCAGTGTCGCCGAGGCCATGAAGGAGACCGGCGCCGACGTGTCGATCGCCTTCGTCCCGCCGGCGTTCTCGAAGGACGCGATCATCGAGGCCATCGACGCCGAGATCCCGCTGCTGGTCGTCATCACCGAAGGCATCCCGGTGCAGGACACCGCCTACGCGTGGGCCTACAACGTCGACAAGGGTGAGAAGACGCGCATCATCGGCCCGAACTGCCCCGGCATCATCACCCCGGGTGAGTCGCTGGTCGGGATCACGCCGAACAACATCACCGGCAAGGGCCCGATCGGTCTGGTCTCCAAGTCGGGCACGCTGACCTACCAGATGATGTACGAGCTCCGTGACCTCGGCTTCTCCACCGCCATCGGCATCGGCGGCGACCCGGTGATCGGCACCACGCACATCGACGCCATCGAGGCGTTCGAGAAGGATCCCGAGACCAAGGTCATCGTGATGATCGGTGAGATCGGTGGTGACGCGGAGGAGAAGGCGGGCGCCTACATCCAGGCCAACGTCTCCAAGCCGGTCGTCGGCTACGTCGCGGGCTTCACCGCTCCGGAGGGCAAGACCATGGGCCACGCCGGCGCCATCGTCTCCGACGGTGCGGGCACCGCGCAGGGCAAGAAGGAGGCCCTCGAGGCCGCCGGCGTGAAGGTCGGCAAGACCCCCTCGGAAACCGCCAGGTTGGCTCGCGAGATCTTCGAGTCCCTGTAGCGGCTTCGCCGACGAGTCGTCCCGACATCGCACACGTGCCCGGCACGTGTGCGATGTCGTGTATCGGGCGCTTGGGCCCGACGCTGCGCCCGACCCGAGTCGCCCGACGGGAACACGTTCTATTAGCCTCTCGAAGTAAATCACGAGGAGCTGAGCATGGCAGTTGACGAACGGACGCCGGTCATCGTCGGGGTCGGGCAGTTCACCGAACGCATCGACGACCCCGGCTACCGCGGGATGTCAGGCGTCGACCTGGCCACCGCCGCGGTGCGCGCGGCGCTCACCGACACCGGCGCGGACGTGTCCCGGGTCGCGGCCGCGGTCGACACGGTGTTCGGGCTGCGGCAGTTCGAGATCTCCGGCCCGATGCCGGCCGCACTGGGCAAGTCGAACAACTATCCGCGGTCGGTGATGAACAGGGTGGGCGGCAACCCCGCCCGGGTGGTGCTCGAGCCCGTGGGTGGGCAGGGTCCGCAGAAACTCGTCACCGAGGCCGGCGGTGCGATCGTCTCCGGTGACTCCGATGTCGTGCTGATCATGGGCTCCGAAGCCGGTTCGACCGCCAAGTACTTCGCCAACCGCGACGACAAGCCCGACTTCACCGAGGACATCGAAGGGCAACTCGAGGACCGCGGTCACCAGATCTTCAGCTACATCGACGAATACACCATCGCGCACGGGCTGACCGGCGCCCCGGTGCAGTACGGCCTGCTCGACAACGCGCGGCGTTCCCGCCTCGGCCTCGGCGTCGCGCAGTACCGGCACCAGATGGCCGAACTGTTTGCGCCGATGTCGAAAATCGCCGCCAAGAACCCGTTCTCGGCGTCCCCGGTGGAGCGCTCGGTCGAGGAGATCGAAACCGTCACCGACGAGAACCGGATGATCTGCGACCCGTACCCGCGGCTGCTGGTGGCGCGCGACACCGTCAACCAGGGCGCGGCGGCCCTGGTGATGTCGATCGCCGCGGCGCGCAACCTCGGTGTGCCGGAAAGTAACTGGGTGTATCTGCACGGGCACGCCGACCTGGTGGAGCAGGCCATGCTCGACCGCGCCGATCTGGGCGCCGCGCCGGCGTCGGCGATGGCGGCCCACGAGGCGTTACGGGTGGCCGGCATCGGCGTCGACGAGATCGCCACCTTCGACCTCTACAGCTGCTTCCCGTTCCCGGTGTTCGTCATCTGTGAGGCGCTCGGGCTGGCTGCCGACGATCCCCGAGGTCTGACGCTGACCGGCGGACTGCCCTACTTCGGCGGGCCGGGCAACAGTTACTCGCTGCACGGCATCGCCGAAACCGTCGCCAGGGTGCGCGATACTCCCGGCCGGTTCGGTTTCGTCGGCGCCAACGGCGGCATCGCCAGCAAGTACTCGGCCGGCGTCTACTCCACCGAGCCGGTGCCGTGGCGGCAGTCCCGCAGCCAGGACCTGACCGCGCAGGTTGCCGCGCTGCCGAAGACGCCGGTGACCAAACGGGCCGACGGTGCGGGCACGATCGAGACGTATTCGGTGCGCTACGACTGGCCGGTGCGCACCGGCATCATCGTGGGGCGCCTCGACGTCGACGGGTCGCGATTCATGGCCACCAGCGAGGATCCCGACCTGGTCGCGGCCATGTCTGACGGGGACCCGCTCAACGTCGCCGTCACCGTGGCCTCGACCGACAACGGCAACCGGGCGTTGCTGCGCTGAGCGCGGTCGTCGCGCTCAGACCAGGGCGCTGAGCTTGCCGGCCAGCCGTTCGACGTAGGCGGCGACGTCGTCGGCGCTGCGGTCGGGCAGGCCGAACAGAACCTCGGTGACACCGAGGTCACGCCAGCGGGCGAGCTTGTCGGGGTCCGGCTTGAAGTCGAGGGCGACGATCTGCGGAGCGCCGTCACGGCCGGCGCCGGCCCAGGTGTCCTGCAGCAGCTTCACCGGCGCATCGATGTCGAAGTCGCGTGGTGTGGTGATCCAGCCGTCGGCCGACCGGGCGATCCACTTGAAGTTCTTCTCGGTGCCTGCCGCGCCGACCAGCACGGGGATATGCGCCTGGACCGGCTTGGGCCAGGCCCACGACGGGCCGAAGTCGACGAACTCGCCGTGGTATTCGGCCTCCTCCTCGGTCCACAGCGCCCGCATGGCCTCGAGGTATTCGCGCAGCATGGTCCGGCGGCGGCCGGGCGGCACGTTGTGGTCGGCCAGCTCATCGGTGTTCCAGCCGAATCCGACGCCCACCGAGACCCGGCCGCCGGAGAGGTGATCGAGGGTGGCGATGGACTTGGCCAGGGTGATCGGGTCGTGCTCGACCGGCAGCGACACCGCGGTGGACAGCCGCACCCGGGAGGTCACCGCGCACGCGGTTCCCAGCGACACCCAGGGATCCAGGGTGCGCATGTACCGGTCGTCGGGCAGTGACTCGTCGCCGGTGGTGGGGTGGGCAGCCTGACGCTTGATCGGGATGTGGGTGTGTTCGGGCACGTAGAACGTCGTGAAGCCGTGTTCGTCGGCCAATCGGGCCGCTGCTGCCGGGGTGATCCCGCGGTCGGAGGTGAACAACACCAAACCAAAGTCCATACGCTGAATTAGAACGTGTTCCAATCGGCGACCGCAAGGGGGTACCTGCGCAGCGCAGGACCGTCGCGCGCGGTGAATTCGCCTAGCGCGGCGTCGCCGAACCCGACGACGACTCCGGCCGGTCGCGCCGGCGGGAGGTGGATGGTGTGAGTTGGCTGTGAGTCGGTCAGGTGGGCCCTGGCGCCGAAGTGGGCCCCCGCCGGTGCGCTAGCGTGGATGACCGAATCGCTTACGCGGTCGGCGGTCACCAACCGGCGGACCGCGTCGGCACCGCATCGTCGCCGACGATGGGTGCCCGTACCGCACAGGAGAGGCCATGTCGTACCCACAAGGCGCGCCCGGAGGCCCCGGATACCCGCCAGCGCAGCAGCAGGGCAACCAGTTCGCCGCCCCGACCCAGCAGTTCAGCAGGGTTCCCGAGCAGGGCCCCCTGACGGAGGGTCCGAGCAAGCTGCCGTCGTACCTGAGCATGGTCGTCGCCGCGCTGGGCCTGTTGGTCTACCTGTCCAGCTTCGCCCCGCAGTTCACCATCGCCGCCTCGGACTTCCCCGGCATGGGGCAGCTGAGCGGCAGCTCGCTGGGACTGCTGTTCGCCGTCATCGCCTCGGTGCTGGCCGCGCTGCTGGCCGGGGTGAGCCTGCTGCCCAAGCAACCCAGCTACGCCGCCGTCGCCGCGGTGGCCGCGGTGCTGGGCTTTCTGCTCGTCATCGCCGAGGTGCTCAAGCGGCCCAGCGGCGCGACCATCGACTGGGGCCTCTACCTCGTCATCGCGTTCACACTGCTGCAGGCCGCCGTCGGTGTGGTGGTGCTGCTGTTCGAGGCCGGTGTGCTCACCGCGCCGGCCCCGCGCCCGAAGTACGAGCAGCCGCAGCACTTCGGCCAGTACCCGGGTGCCTACTACGGTCAACCCCAGGGCCAACCCCAGGGCCAGCCCCAGCACAGCGCCGGGGCGCCGCCGCAGGGCCGCCCCGGCTATCCCGGGTCCTACGGCGGATATCCCGGCGCCGGACCGTCGACCGGGGGCTTCCCCGCGGCGCCCGCCGCCGGGCCCGCCGGGCCGCCGACCCCGCCGACCGGCTTCCCGACCTACGGACAGCCCCCGGCCAGCAACGCGCCGACCACCCACGTTCCCACGCCACACCAGCCGTCATCCTCGCAGTCAGATCAGTCCTCGTCGTAGTCTGAGCCGCGCGTGCGGGAATGCCGCACGCCGGAGTCTTCGCGAGGAGCGGCCGTACCCGTGAACAGACCCCCGCACGCGGGCGGCGCCCCCAGACCGGTCGGCGGGACCCGTCAGGCGCGTGATCTGCTCCGGGTGGCCTTCGGGCCGTCGGTCGTGGCGCTGGTCATCATCGCCGCGGTGGTCCTGCTGCAGCTGCTGATCGCCAACAGCGACATGACGGGCGCCTTCGGCGCCATCGCCAGCATGTGGCTCGGCGTGCACCAGGTGCCGGTGTCGATCGCCGGCAGCACCCTCGGGGTCATGCCGCTGCTGCCGGTGCTGGCCATGATCTACGCCACCGCCCGCACCACGGCGAGTGCGACCACCAGCGCCTCCTGGTTCGTGACGCGCTGGGTGGTCGCCTCGGCGGTCGGCGGACCGGTGCTGATCGCCGCGGTCTGCCTGGCCGTGATCCACGACGCCGCGTCGGTGCTGACCGACCTGCAGACGCCCGACGCGTTGCGGGCGTTCGGCGGGGTTCTCACCGTGCACGCGATCGGCGCGCTGGCCGGTGTCGGGTCGCGTGTCGGGCGCCGGCTGGTGGCCTCCTCACCGCTGCCGGACTGGCTCTTCGAGTCGGTGCGGGCCGCCACCGCGGGGATGCTCGCCCTGGTGGGGTTGTCCGGCGCGGTCGTCGCCGGTTCGCTGGTCGTGCATTGGTCGACGATGCACGAGTTGTACTCGATCACCGACTCCGTCTTCGGTCAGCTCAGCCTCACGGTGCTGTCGGTGCTCTATGTCCCCAACGTCATGGTCGGTGCTGCCGCGGTGGCGGTCGGATCCAGCGCTCACGTCGGGCTGGCCACGTTCAGCTCGTTCACGGTGTTCGGCGGGGACATCCCGGCGTTGCCGGTGCTGGCCGCGGTGCCTACTCCACCGCTGGGCCCGGTGTGGGTGGCGCTGATGATCGTGGCTGCGATCGCGGGTGTGGCCTTGGGACAGCAGTGCGCACGCCGACCGCTGCCGCCGTTGACCGCGCTGGCCAAGGTGGTGGTCGCCGCGGCGCTCGCGGCGGTGACGATGGCGCTGCTGGGATTCGCCGGCGGCGGAACGCTGGGCAACTTCGGCGAAGTCGGGGTCGATCAGACCACGTTCGGTCCGGCGGTGTTCCTGTGGTTCGCCGGCATCGGCGGGTTGACGGTGGCGTTGTCGGGGGGTCTGGCGCCCAGGGTTCGCCGTCCCGCTGCGGCGCCGGCTGACGACGTGCCGCCGGACGGGGACGACACGGTCGTCGATGCCGAGGTGGTCGAGCCGCTGGGGGCCGACGAGGGCGAAAAGCATGGCGGCACCTCGTCAGCCGGCGCCGCATCCGGTGACCCGGCCGCCGACGACGGGACCGTGGCGCCGGGGGCGGGACCCGAGGAAACCGATGCCGAGGTGCTCGATGTCGAGGTGGTGGACGCCGACGAGTTGCTCGACGCAGAGGTCCTCGACGCCGAGGTGCTCGATGTCGGCGACGCCGACGCCGAGGTGCTGGACCCGGAGGAGCACTACGTCGTCGACGACCCCGACGAGGGTCCCGGTAAGCGCGGCTGAGACCGGCGGGTCAGATGAGCCCGGTCTGCTGGGCGGCGACGACGGCCTGTACGCGGGTATGTGCGCCGAGGCGTTCCATCAGATCCTGGGTATAGCTGCGCACGGTGTTCACGGTCAGGCCGAGTTCGCAGGCAATCGCCTTGGTGGTCATACCGCGACCGATGAGCCGGAGCACCTCGATCTCGCGGGGTCGCAGCTGGGTGGGACCACCGGATGCGCCGAGCAGGGACTCGGCGGCCTGCAGATCTCGAACCACACCCTGGTCCACGACGATCTGGCCGGCCATCACCTCGCGCAGCGCATGGGCGATGTCGAGATCCAGGGTGCCCTTGAGCAGAACGCCGGAGGCCCCTGATTCGAGGCACTGCCGCAGGCGTGCCCGGTCGTCGAACGCGGTGAGCATCACGACGCGGATGCCCGGGATCTCGTTGAGCAGCCGCTGGCCGAGCAGCACCCCGTCGTCGTCGCCGAGCCGGATGTCGACGATCGCGACCCGGGGGCGCAGGCGGCGCGCAGCGTCGAGAGCCTCCGGTCCCGAGTAGCAGGACGCCACCACCCGAAAGTCGGCAGTGTGGTCGAGGACGCGCTGGATGCCCTGGGCGACCACCGGGTGATCGTCGACGACGAGGACGTCGACGGTCTGTGTCTCCGCGGTGCCGGTCGTCATCAGGAGGCCCGCGGGATGGTCGCGCGTACGGTCGTGCCGCCGTCGTCGTTGGTGGAGATCTCGAGAGTGCCGGCGACCCCGGCCACCTTCTGCAGCAGCCCGGACAACCCCAGACCGACTCCGCGGCCGGGAACCGGGTTCAGGTCGAATCCGGCGGGCAGACCTTTGCCGTCGTCCTCGACGATCAGCCCGATACCGTCGGGCCGGTAGGACAGGGACACGAACACCGCATCGGCGCCGGCGTGCTTGCCGACGTTGTGCAGGGCCTCCCGGACCACGGCCAGCAACACGCTCTCGGCCTGTGGTGAGGCGGGGTGCGGTGACCCGAACACCGCGAGCTCGGTGGCGATCCCGGTACGTGAACCGAAGGTGGCGACGTCGCGGCGAATGGTCACCGGCAAGGCGGTGCCCGACGGTGTCAACCGGCTCATGGCCGCACGCAGGTAGGAAGAGGCCTCGGCGGCGTCGGTCTCGATCGTGCGGGCGATCTCCTGGACGTCGTCGGCCTCGTGGGCGCTGCGGTGCAATTCGCGGGCCGACATCGATATCTTGAACAGCATCTGCCCGGCAGTGTCGTGGAGATCCTGGGCGATGCGTTGGCGTTCCGCCTCGACGGCGTGCTCTCCGGCGCTCTGCGCGCGGTGCGCCGTGACGACCAGCGGAGCCAGGGAGGCCGCGAACTCGCCGAGCAGCAACGTCACCCGGGGGACCACCCGGGTGTTTCGCCGACCGGCGAACAGGACTCCGAGGTCGTGGTCGTCGAGCCGGACCGGAACCGCGGCGAGGCCCTGCATGCCGGCTCGCGCGGCCACCGCGGCCACGGCGTCGGTGCCCGCGTCGGCCGTGCAGTCGCCGGTGGTGACCGGCATGTCGCGCTCCAGGCAACGCCAGCCCATGCCCGCGCCCCGGGGCGCCCTCAGGCCGGCACAATCCTCGTCGGTACCCACCCAGGACACGATCTCCAGGCCCTCGTCGGTCACCAGCGCCAGGATGGACAGATCGGCCGCGGTCATCTCGTGCATACGCCGACATGCCTTGGCGGCCAGGACCGATGGGTCGGTCAGCACCGACAGCCCGCGGGTGGCGACGACCAGGCTGCGCACGTCGTCGATCGATTTCACGGTGTAGCACATGGCGCGGTCACTGCGCTTTCGGCCGGGGCTGACGTCAGCCGCTGATGACGAACAGCTTCTTGAACGGCTGGGTCACTGTCCATGTCGACTTGGTTCCCTTGGTGAACGAGGCGATGTCGCCCGGACGAAGGATGACCTGCTCACCGGTCTCGAGGTCGACGACAAGTTCGCCTTCGAGCGCATGGATGGTCTCGTCGGCGTTGAACGGGTAGGGGAAGGACTGCGGCTCGCTGCGCCAGAGGCCGACGGCGAGGGTGGCGCCCTCGGCGCCTTCGGTGCGGACCCAGTGGACTTCCCCGACGGCCTGGCCGCCGACGATGAACGGCTCGTAGTCCTCGGCGGCGGCCACGGATCGGGCGTACTCGGTGGTTGTGGTGACGGACATGGACATTCAGCTCCCATCGGGTGTGGTGGCCGGTCGGGAATGGCCGTGACCGAACCGGAATGCCGCAGCGTGGCGCAGCGACTTCTGTCGATATTAGGCGCCGGGCGCAGGATTGAATGCACCTGAAAATGTTGGTGCTCGCAGCTGGAGAACTTCGGTAGGTGTGCATCATCTGGGCGTTTATCGGAACGAAACGCTCAGGAAACGAGGTCTTTTCACTGCGCACCTACAAATTCAGGTAGCGGGTACGCTATTATCTGGCGGGGATATTTAGGTCGTCACATTGAATTAATCGCAGAGAAATCGCGGCGACATCACTTTTGGGCTGACTGGGAGTTACTCGAATATCCCCGTCAGCCTAAGGATTCAGCCCTGATGACGATCGCACCGGAACAGCCTTCGAAGCCGACCAAGGAACTCACGATCGTGCGGGGTGCGTGCCCCCATGACTGCCCGGACACCTGCGCGATGCTCTATCACGTAGAGGACGGCAAACTCGTTGACGTCAAAGGTGATCCGCAACATCCGATGACGCGCGGCGGACTGTGTGTGAAGGTGAAGAACTTCCACGAACACCACTACCAGTCTGACCGGCTGCTCTACCCGATGCGCCGGGTGGGGGCCAAGGGCGCCGGTGAGTTCGAGCGCATCACCTGGGATGAGGCGCTGGCCGAGATCAAGGCCCGCTGGACGGCGATCATCGACGAATACGGCAGCCAGGCGATCATGCCGCACGCCTATCTGGGGCACCAGGGTGTGCTCAACGGTCTGACCTCAGGTGACGCGTTCTTCAACCGGCTCGGAGCGACCGTGGCCGAGAAGACCTACTGTGAGTCGGGTTCGTCGACAGCCTGGCACATGACCGTCGGCGGCTCCGGCGGACTGGACATCGAGTCGATGGCACACTCGAAGTACATCATCGTGTGGGGCATGAACATGACCTCCACCAATCTGCACGGCTGGCCGTTCATCCTGCAGGCGCGCAAGGACAATGACGCCAAGATCGTGGTGATCGACCCGGTCAACACCCGCACCGCGCGGCAGGCCGACTGGCACATCCCGATCCGGCCCGGCACCGACGGCGCTCTGGCGCTGGGCCTGATCCACGAGATCATCGCCCAGGGTCTCACCGACGACGACTATGTGCAGAACTACACCGTCGGGTTCGACGAGCTCGCCGAGCGCGCCGCCCAGTTCCCGCCGGAGCGGGTCGAGGAGATCACCGGGATCCCCGCCGAGGACGTGCGCACGCTGGCCCGCGAATACGCGACCAGCCAACCGTCGGCCATTCGCCAGGGTGTCGCCCTGGAACGTAATCGTGGTGGCGGCCAGGCCATCCGGGCCATCACCTGCCTGCCGGCTCTGGTCGGTGCGTGGCGGCATGTGGGCGGCGGCACGATGGAGATGCCGATCTGGGAGTTCCCCACCAAGTTCGACGCCATCTGCAGGCCGGAGTGGATCCCGGAGGGCACCCGGGTGGTCAACGAACTCGACCTGGGGATGGCACTGACCGGGGAACTCGAGCTCGACCCGCCCATCCAGTCGCTGTTCGTGTACAACTCCAACCCGGTCTCGCAGGGGCCCGCGCAGACCAAGACGATGCAGGGGCTGATGCGCGACGACTTGTTCACCGTCGTCAGCGAACATTTCATCACCGACACCGCCAAGTACGCCGACATCGTGCTGCCGGCCACCATGCAGGCCGAACAACTCGACATCATGGTCACCTGGGGGCACCTGTACATCTCGCTGAACCAGCCCGCCATCGAGCCGCCCGGCGAATGCGTGCCCAACGTCGAGCTGTTCCGCCGGTTGGCCCGCACGATGGAGTTCGACGAGCAGTCGATGGCCTACTGGAACCGCACCGACCGCGAGATGCTCATCGACTTCCACGACTGGGACGCACCCGCACTGGACGGGATCACCTACGACAAGCTCGAAGAGCTCGGCTGGATGCGACTCAACGTGGGATTGCCCCACGAGCGTGCCCCGCATGCCGAAGGCGGCTTCCCGACCCCGTCGGGCAAGTGCGAGTTCAAATCCAGTCTCGCCGAGGGCGGCAACTTCGTCGTACCGGTGTGGCGATCCATGTACGAGGCGATGCAGCCCGGCGGCTACGTCGACCCGGTGCCGGACTACATCCCGCCCTTCGAGTCACCCGAATCGAATCCGGAGCTGGCCGAGCGGTTCCCGCTGCGGATCGTCACCCCGAAACCGCACGCGTTCCTCAACACCCAGTACGGCAACGCCGCCGACAAACAGGCGGTGCAGGGCGAGCAGCGGGTCTTCATCCATCCCGATGACGCCGCCGACCGCGACATCGCCGACGACGAGCTCGTCCGCGTCTTCAACGAACGGGGCAGCTTCCAGGGACCCGCGGTGATCGACAAGTCGGTGATGCCGGGACTGATCATGGCCAACGTCGGGCACTGGCAGTACAAGAGCCACGGCTGCACCGTCAACGCGATCACCGCCGACCGGCACTGCGGCCTCGGCAACGCCGGGGTGTACGGCGACAACCTGGTGCAGGTGGAGAAGCTCGGCGAGCAGGTGGCAGCCGGCTGACCGCGCCGCGTCGGCCGGGCCGTGACAGCAGACTGCCGGGACAGGAGACTGGATGTGACCATCGATCTTGCCGGCCCGACGCTGGCAGGGGCGGGTGTGCGGGACCAGCGCGGCCGAGTGTTCCGCGATCTGCGGATCTCCCTGACCGACCGGTGCAACTTTCGCTGCACCTACTGCATGCCACGGGAGAAGTTCGGTCCCGAACACGCCTACCTGGGGCGCTCACAGCTGCTGACCGACGACGAGATCGTCCGCCTGGCCAACCGGTTCGTCGCGCTCGGCGCACAGAAGATCAGGCTGACCGGTGGGGAGCCGCTGCTGCGGGCGGGGATCGTCGGGCTGGTGTCCAGGCTGGCCGACCTGGAGGTGGATCTGGCCCTGACCACCAACGGGACGCTGTTGCCGCGGTTGGCCGCTCCGCTGGCGCGAGCGGGGTGCACGCGCGTCACCGTCAGCCTGGATGCGCTCGACGACGCGGTGTTCGGGTCGATGAGTGACACCCGGTACCGCGTGGCCGACGTCCTGGCAGGTATCACCGCGGCAGCCGACGCGGGCCTGGCGCCGGTCAAGATCAACACCGTCGTGCAGCGTGGCGTCAACGACGGCCCGGGCCTGCGCCATCTGGTCGACCTGGCCGGTCACTTCCGGGGGACCGGGCACGTGGTGCGGTTCATCGAGTACATGGATGTCGGCGGCACCAACGGATGGTCGCGCAACGACGTCGTGCCGTCGGCAGCGGTGGCGGCTGCGATACATGCCCGCTATCCGATCGAACCGGTCGACCCGGCCCACCCGGGTGAAGTGGCGTCCCGTTACCGCTACCGCGACGGCGCGGGGGAGGTGGGATTCATCAGCTCGGTGTCCGCACCGTTCTGCGGTGAGTGCTCCCGGGGACGGCTGTCGGCTGACGGCCGGCTGTTCACCTGCTTGTTCGCCGGCGCGGGGACGGATCTGCGCGGTCCGCTGCGCGCAGGTGCCGGCGACGCGGAACTCGAGGATCTCATCGCCGGCCGGTGGCGGCTGCGCACGGATCGGTACTCCGAACTGCGCAACCACGGTGACGGCGCGTCCGACGGGGCGCGGGTGGAGATGTCGTTCATCGGCGGCTGACCGGACCGGCCGGTGCCGGCGCGGGTTCGGTCCAACCCGTCACGGGCACGCCGATCGGCTCCCATTAGGCTCTCAGACGTGCAGCCCGCGGTCCATGTGCCCCCGAGTGCGCCGGCCCGGCTGGTGGTGCTTGCCTCGGGGACCGGTTCGCTGCTCGCATCGCTGCTGAAGTCGGCCACCGCCGAGTACCCCGCCCGGGTGGTCGCGGTCGGCACCGACCGGGTCTGCGCCGCGCTCGACATCGCCGCCGACGCCGGGGTGCCCACGTTCACAGTGCCGCTGCGCGACCACCCGGACCGGACGGCCTGGGACGCCGCGATCACCGAGGCGACCGCGGCCCACGACCCCGATCTCGTGGTCTCGGCCGGGTTCATGAAGATTCTCGGTCCCACGTTCCTGTCGCGGTTTCCGGCGCGGGTGGTCAACACGCACCCGGCGCTGCTGCCCGCCTTTCCCGGAGCGCACGCAGTGCCCGATGCGCTGGCCTACGGCGTGCGGGTGACCGGTTGCACGGTGCACCTGGTGGACTCCGGAACCGACACCGGACCGATCCTGGCCCAGCAGGCGGTGCCGGTGCTCGACGGAGACGACGAGGCCACCCTGCACGAACGCATCAAAGTGGTGGAGCGAGAGCTTCTGGTGGATGTCCTGGCGGCGCTGGCGACCCGCGGCGTGACCTGGACGGGACGAAAGGCGACCATAGGATGAGCGACGAGGGACGGCGGCGGATCCGCCGCGCACTGATCAGCGTCTACGACAAGACCGGTCTGGTGCCGCTGGCGCAGGGCCTGCACGCCGCGGGGGTCGACATCGTGTCGACCGGATCGACCGCGAAAACCATTGCCGGTGCCGGAGTCCCGGTGACACCGGTGGAGACGGTGACCGGTTTCCCGGAGGTGCTCGACGGCCGGGTCAAGACACTGCATCCGCACGTCCACGCCGGGCTGCTGGCCGACCAGCGCAAGCCCGAACACGTCTCGGCGCTGACCGATCTCGGCGTCCAGCCGTTCGAACTCGTTGTGGTGAACCTGTACCCGTTCACCCAGACCGTCAACTCGGGAGCCGATGCCGACGAGTGCGTCGAGCAGATCGACATCGGTGGGCCCTCGATGGTGCGAGCGGCGGCCAAGAACCATCCGAGCGTCGCGGTGGCGGTGGATCCGCTCGGCTACGACGGCGTGCTGGCCGCGGTCCGGGCCGGCGGGTTCACCCTGGCCGAGCGGAAGAAGCTGGCGTCCCTGGCTTTCCGGCACACCGCGGAGTACGACGTCGCGGTGGCGTCCTGGATGGAATCGGTGCTGGCGCCCGAACCGGGGAAGGACCCCGGCGCGGCGTCCCTGCCGCCGTGGCTGGGCGCCACGTTCCGGCGCACGGCGGTATTGCGTTACGGCGAGAATCCGCATCAGGCCGCGGCGCTCTACAGCGATGACGGTGGCTGGCCCGGCCTGGCCCAGGCCGAACAGTTGCACGGCAAGGAGATGTCCTACAACAACTACACCGACGCCGATGCGGCCTGGCGGGCGGCGTTCGACCACGAGGACATCTGTGTGGCGATCATCAAGCACGCCAACCCGTGCGGCATCGCCGTGTCGTCGGTGTCGGTGGCCGATGCCCACCGCAAGGCGCACGAATGTGATCCGCTGTCGGCCTTCGGTGGGGTGATCGCGGCCAACACGGAGGTCACCGTCGAGATGGCCGAGACGGTCTCCGGAATCTTCACCGAGGTGATCGTCGCGCCGGCCTACGAGCCCGGTGCGGTCCAGGTGCTGGCCGCCAAGAAGAACATCAGGGTGTTGGTGGCTTCCGAGCCGCAGCTCGGGGGGACGGAATTCCGTCAGGTCAGCGGTGGTCTGCTTCTCCAGCAGCGGGACGCGGTCGACGCGATCGGCGACGACCCCGCCAACTGGACGTTGGCGACCGGGGAGCCGGCGGACCCCGGGACGCTCGCGGACCTGGTGTTCGCGTGGCGGACCTGCCGCGCGGTCAAGTCGAACGCCATCGTGATCGCCGCCGACGGTGCGACGGTCGGGGTGGGCATGGGCCAGGTCAACCGGGTGGATGCGGCCCGGCTGGCGGTGGAGCGGGCCGGCGACCGCACCACGGGGGCGGTCGCCGCCTCGGACGCGTTCTTCCCGTTCCCGGACGGGCTGGAGACGCTGACCGGGGCCGGCGTCAAGGCCGTCGTCCATCCGGGTGGTTCGGTACGCGACGACGAGGTCACCGCGGCCGCCGAGGCTGCCGGGGTGACGTTGTATCTCACCGGGGCGCGGCACTTCGCGCACTGACCGGGGTCAGGGCAGGTCGGAGAGCAGCTGGCCGCGCACCGTCTCCAGGTGGGAACGCATCGCGGCGTGCGCCCGTGCTCCGTCGCGGTCGAACACGGCGTCGGCGATCTCGCGGTGCTCGCGCTGACACACCGCGCAGTTCTCCACGGAGTAGCGGCGGTGATCCAGTGCGCTGCCGGCGAGCTGGCGTCGCCCGTCCTCGACCATGTCGGTCAGGACCGAGACCACCGCGTTGTGCGTGGACATCGCGAGCGCCCGGTGGAACGCCATGTCCCACACCACGAACTCCTCGGCGGTGCGGGCCTCATCGCCGTGTCCGAGGCAACGGCGGATCTCGTCGAAGTCCTCGGAGGTCGCCGTGATGACCACCAGGGTCATCAGGTTGGGTTCCCAGGCCACCCGCGCGTCGATGAGGTCCAGCGGGCTGAGTCCGGTGGGCGCGAGCAGCGGGCCGGCGGCCTGCGGGTACGTCTGACCGGAACCCGTCTGACTCAGGAACGTTCCGCGGCCCACCTGGCGGGTGACCCGGCCTTGTTTCTCCAGGACGTCGAGCTGCCGGCGGACGTCGTGGCGGGTGCAGCCGAGCAGGTTCGCCAGTTCCCGCTCGGTGGGCAGCTTGGCGCCGTCGGTCAGTGCGCCGAGCCGGCGCTGTTCGTCGAGGAACTGTGTGACCGTTGCGTTCTCGGCTCGGGGCCGGTGATCGATCGTCACGTCACTGACCGGCGACCATGCGGCGCACGAAGCGCAGATGATCGGTCATCGCCCGGGCGGCGCGTCGCCGGTCGCGGTCGACCAGGGCGGTCACGATCGCACTGTGGTCGTGTTCGATCGTCGCGCGGTTGGCCGGGGTGAATCCGTCCTCCTTGAGCCGGCCCCACACCGGGTTGTTGCGGGTGGAGTTGAGCACGTCGACCATGGCGACGATCTGACGGTTGTGGGTGGCGAGCGCGAAAGCGCGGTGCAGTGAGATGTCCCACTGCTCGAATGATTCGTAGTCGGTGGCGCTTTCGCATCTGCTGAGGCAGCGGCGCAGCTCGGCGAAGTCTTCCTCGGTGGCCGCGAGTGCGGCCATCGCCACCACCTCGGGTTCGAACACCATCGACGCCGTCATGATCGCCGACGGGGCGAAGGTCGTCCCGAAGCCGTTGGTGGTGCCGGATCCGGTGGTGCTCGAGGTGAGGAAGGTGCCCCGGCCGACGGCGCGGGTGATGCGGCCCTCGCGCTCCAGCTCGGCGAGTATGTGGCGCACCCTGGTCCGAGAGCAGCCCAGCTGCTCGGCGATGTTCCGCTCGGCGGGTAGCCGGCCGCCCTGCGTCGCGGCCGGGGCCAGTACCTGCTCGTCGATCACGCGACGCAGGTCCCGGCCCACCGCGGCCGCGGCTCCGGTGTCCATGGATCACAACCCCTCTCGACGAAGTGATTCTCAATGTAACCAATGCGGATCGGTTCAACCTAGTCGAGCGAGGGAACACACATGTAACCAATCGCAACCAATATTGGTTGGCGTAACGCGTGGGTAAACTTTGCCTCGGGTGTCAGCAACGCCCATTGAGTTAAGGGGCGGATCATGCACATCTCGGTCGCCGAGCGGTTGGCACTGGCTGCGCTGGTCGCCGCGGTGCCCGCCGACTTGGTCGACGCGGCCCTCGACCGGGCGGACCACGCCGCCCAGCGCGTGCGCAGCCTGCCGCCCCGGGTGACCGTCTACCATCTGCTGGCCTCGGCCTTGTATCCGTCGAAGGGCTACGACGAGGTGACCGCGCTGGTCTGGTCGGTGCTGCCCGCGGCCACCGGCCGCGGGCTGTCCCGGCAGCTTCCCTCGCGCGGTGCGATCACCAGGGCGCGGCAGCGGCTGGGGTGTCGGCCGCTACAGGCGCTGCTGGCCGAACAGTTGTCCACAGCGGTCCGCGGTACCCCGCCATCGCGGGTCTACCTGGACAAATTCGACGCCGGTCCAGATGCTCAGCTCTGGTGGCTGTGTGACGCTGTCACCGAGGAGCTGCGCGGGTGCCGGCTGGGCGGCGACATCGGCACCGCGGCGGAGCTGGTGGCCGGCGCCGGCCCGGACGCGGTGGTTCTCTGTGCTCCACAGGACGTGCCGACCGGGGCGCTGCTGGACCTGCTGGGGCGGACGGTGCCGGTCAGTCGCGGTGAGCTGCCCGGCCGCGTCACCGTCCCGTGGGCAGACCTGCGGGCACGCACGCCGGCGGCCTGGCGGCAGGACGCGCTGGCCCGTGCCTGTGTCCGGGCCGGAGCGGAAACGGCCCTGCAGGCCCCTCGCCACGGTCGGGGACCGCTGGCATAACTCCGGTTACTAAGTCAACGAGGACAGTCGTTGGCCGCACGCGCTTCCTCATGGTTGTCTCGCTGCCAGGACGCAACCGGAAGGTCCACGATTGGCCCGAAATTGGTTGCAGATTGGTTGTCCTCCGACCCCAGGGAGAGAAATGCGCATCGACTTTCGGCCCAAGATCTGGACCAGCACCGCGGTAGCCGCCGCGGCCTTGGCGGCCTCGGCCTGTTCGTCGGGAGGCGGCGGCGAGTCCGGTGACCCATTGGTGGTCGGGATGCTGATGGCCTTCAGCGGTCCCACCGTCGTGGAAGGCGCTGAAGCCGTCAACGGCTGCCTGCCCGCCGCCGACCAGATCAACGAAGCCGGGGGCGTGCTCGGCCGCGACATCGAATGCGAAGCGTTCGACACCAAGGGCACCGCCAGCGACTCGGTTCCCGCGGCCCGGCAGATGCTCAGCACCACCCCGGACCTGTTCGCGGTGATCGGCCCCAGCACCGCAGAGGCGATCGCGGCCGCGCCGGTACTCGACGAGGCCAACACCGTGATGATCTCACCGGCCGGTGACGGCCGGTTCGACCGCAACGAATACGACTACTACTACCGACTGGTCACCTCGGACTCCGTCGGCGCTCAGGCCATGGCCCTGCACTCGCAGCAGGAGGGGTTCGAGGACGTGGCGCTGGTGTTCGTCAGCGGCGCCTCGGCACAGGCCAACATCCCGCCGCTGGAGGAGGCGCTGTCCGGCCTTGGGGTCAACGTCACCGAGACGATGACGATCCAGCCGGAGCAGCCGTCTTACCAGACCGAAGTGGCCCGCCTGATGCAGAACCGGCCGGCCGCGCTCATCTTCGAGGCCGACGCGGTGACCGCGGGAACCTTCCTCACCGAGCTCAACCGGGCCGGCGGCGGCGACATCCCGGTCGTGGCGAACACGCTGGCCACCACCGGCGAATGGCAGCAGTCCGCGCTCGCGGCCTACGGCAGCGACGAAGCGCTGGCCCAGGCGCTGCAGGTGGTCATCCGCTACGCCCAGTCCGACGGACCCGGCACCGAGACCTTCGTCTCGACCATCGAGTCGCTCGACGGCCAGGACGGCATCGACGTCGAGTCCTTCCGCGACAGCGCCTACGCGCGTGCTGCCTACGACGGCATCGTGGTGTCCGCGCTGGCGGCCACCCAGGAGGACTCCGTCGACCCGGAGACCTACAACGCCGCCATCCCCGAACTGCTGGCCGCCGGTGACGGCAAGACCGTCGTCAACAACTACGCCGACGGTGTCGCGGCGCTGGAGAACGGCGACGAGATCCAGTATGTCGGCGCCAACGGCGAATACCGGCTCAACGAGTTCCACAACGTGATCGGCGCGTTCGCCTACTACGCATGGGATCCGGCGACACAGTCGCTGCAGCTGGTCGACCAGCTGCCCGCCGAAGAGCTCGAAGCACTCGCGAGCGGGCAGCGCTGACCTCGTGAATCTGGTCCTCTCGGCGACGGTGTTCGGGGTGGTGATCGCCGCGGTGCTCGCTCTGGCCGCGGTCGGTTTCACCCTGCAGTACAGCGTCTCCAACGTGTTGAACCTGGCCTTCAGCGAAACCATGGTCGTCTCCGGTTTCGCTGCGCTGGGCGCCAACCGCTCGGGCATGCCGATGCTGGGTGCGGCGCTGGTCGGCGTCGCAGCCGGTGCGGTGGTCTCGGTGCTGCTGAACCGCTTCGTCTACCAACCGTTCGCGCGACGCGGTGTGTCGGTGTTCCAGATGCTGGTGATCAGCCTGGCGGTGAGCCTGGTGCTGGCCAACGTGCTGCTCGCCCTGGTCGGGCCGCTGTCGTTCCGCTACGACGTCACCCCGACGGTGCTGTTCAACATCGCCAGCGCCAATGTCACCAACCTGCAACTGACCGTCGTCGTGATGGCGGTGGCCGCCATGGCCGCGGTGCACCTGCTGCTCAAACAGTCCACGTTGGGCCTGGCGATGCGGGCCGCGTCGGCCGACGGCGGGCTGGCACAGTCCTGCGGGATCGCCACTCAGGGCGTCATCGCGACCGCGTGGCTGATCTCGGGGGCGCTGTGCGGGCTGGCCGGTGTCGGACTGTTCCTGATCAGTTCGTCGTTCTCGGCGACCTCCGGGCGCACGTTCATCGTGCTGGTGATCGCGGCGGCGGTGCTCGGCGGGATCGGCGACGCCTACGGGGCGATGCTCGGCGCGCTGGTGCTGGGGCTGACCACCGAATGGACCGCCGTGTGGCTGGATCCCAGCTTCAAGACCGCGATCGCGCTGATCGTGCTCATCGGTGTGCTGATGCTGCGGCCACAAGGTATCCGGGCCGAATTCTCCACGACAAGGGCACTACAAGTATGAGTTCCGACCTCAGTTTCTACATCGTCACGCTGCTGGTCTACGCCGCGGTCGCGATCATCGGCTGCTGGGGCCTGGAAATCCAGTACTCCGACACCGGACTGCTCAACCTCAGCTACATCGTCTCCGTCGCGGTCGGTGGATACGCCGTGGCGCTGCTGTCGCTGGGGCCCCCGGAGGCCGACGGCACCACCGTTGTGCAGGAATACTTCTGGGGTACAGCGCTGCCGTTCCCGCTGCCCTTCGTCGGGGCGGTTCTGGCAGGCATGGTGATCTCGCTGCCCATCGGGTTGGTGGCGCTGCGGCGGCTTCGGTCGGACTACCAGGCGGTGGCCATGCTGTCGGTGGCGTTGATCGCCTCGGCCTTGGTGGTGGCCATCCCCGGGCTGCTCGGCGGTGGTCACGGCCTCTACCTCATCCCGGCCCCGCTGAAGGACGAGCTCGGCCTGCGCTCGGACGAATACTCCTGGTTCTTCGCCGGTTTCGCACTGCTGCTGACCGCCGCGGCGGCATGGGTGGTACTCCGGATCTCCCGCTCCCCGCTGTGGCGGGTGCTGCGGGCGGTGCGGGAGAACCCCGAGGGCGCCGACGCCATCGGCATCAACGTCACCGCGGTGCGACTGGCCGCGTTCGCCGTCGGCAACGGTCTCGGTGCGCTCAGCGGCGCCATCCTCGCATCGTTCCTGGGCACCTACGCGCCGCCGGACTGGTCCTATCAGGAGACACTGATCCTGATGGGCGCCGTCATCGTCGGCGGCGCAGGCAACCGGTTCGGTGTGATGGTCGGTGCCCTGCTCATCCCGGTCGGCCTCACCGAGGCCACCCGGTTCCTTCCCCAGTTCGGGGCGCCGGGAACGGTCGATGCTCTGCAATTCGTCATCGTCGGCATCGTCATCATCGCGTTTCTGTGGTGGCGGCCCCAGGGCGTGTTCCCCGAACGTAAACGCACCTTCGGAACCGATGGGAAACCGTTGCCGTTCTGGGCCACCCCGGGAGTACCGTCATGAGCGACGACGACGACGCCCTCCGCATCAGTCGCCTGACCGTCGCCTACCGCGGCAACACGGTGCTCGACGAGGTCTCGCTGCACGTGCCCCGCGCCCAGATCACCGCCGTGGTCGGGCCGAACGGGGCCGGGAAGTCCACCCTGCTGCACGCCGTGGCGGGCACCGTCGCGGTGAATTCCGGGCGGATCGTGCACCGCGGCAGGGACATCGCCGCGCTCGCACCGTACCGGCGCTCACGACTGGGCATCACCAGGACCTTTCAGATGCCCGCCGACTTCGGCCGGCTCACCGTGCTGGAGAACCTGCTGCTGGCCGACCGTGCCGTCGGCGGCACCACCTTCCGTGCGGTGTTCGGACGGCCGCGGCGCAGCTGGCTGCCCGGGCAGCGGGATGCCATCGAGCGCGCCCGCGCACTGCTGGCCGAGTTCGGCCTCGACGGCAAGGAGAACGACTACGCCAAGGACCTGTCCGGCGGACAGCGCCGGATTCTGGAGCTGCTGCGCGCCGTGACGACCGAGCCCGACGTCCTGTTGCTCGACGAGCCGTTCGCCGGGGTGCACGCCAGCATCATCGAGCGCATCTCGGAATTCCTGGGCGCGCTGCGTGATCGGGGCATCAGCATCCTGATGGTCGCGCACGAACTCGACGCGGTGGAACGGCTGACCGATTCGGTGGTGGTGATGGCCCGCGGCGAGGTGCTGTTCGAAGGATCGATGGCGGCTGCACGTCGCGAGAAGGAAGTGGTGGACGCCTATGTCGCTGGATAAGGCCCAGACACGGCACAGAACCCAGCTGCTGACCGGCGAGAAGGTGCTCCAGGTCGACGACATCACGGTGGGCTACAACGGCGTAGCCATCGTGCACGACGTCAGCCTCGAACTGCGCGCCGGAAGCACGGCCTGCATCGTCGGACCCAACGGATGCGGCAAGAGCACCCTGCTGAAGGGACTGGCCGGCCTGGTCCGGCCGATGAGCGGCACCGTCGAGCTGATGGACCGCGGCGATATCACCGCGATGTCGACGGCCGAGCGGGCGGCCAGCGGAATCGGGTACGTCCCCCAGATCGACGATGTGTTCACCCCGCTGACCGTCGAGGAGAACATCACCGTCGGCGGATACCGGTTGCCCCGCAAGAAGAACGCGGAGAACCGCGACCGGGTGCTCACCCTGTTCCCGAGGCTGCGATCGATGCTCAAGCGGCACGCCGGGGTGCTGTCCGGCGGTGAACGCAAGATGCTGGCCATGGCCCGGGTGCTGATGCTCGAGCCCACGGTCCTGCTGCTCGACGAACCCACCGCGGGCCTGACCGAAGAGATGGCCTCCCGGCTGCTCGACGAGCAGCTCGCCGAACTCAAGTCCAGTGGTATCGCCGTCCTGCTCGTCGAACAGCGCGCCAATCTGGCCATGGCGTCGGCGGACTGGGCCTACGTGCTGGCCGCCGGACAGGTCCGGCGATCCGGATCAGCCGCCGAGCTGCGCGCCGACCCCAGCTTCTCGCACATCTTCCTCGGCGGAACCGAAGAGACGTTCGCCGACGCCGCGCCAACCAAAGGAGACCATCGGTGCAGTTAGTCCAATTCGTCCATCAAGGCACCTACCGGTGCGGCTACGTCGACGGCGACGGTGACGACGCCGAGGTGGTGTGCCTGGACTGGTCGCTGCGGGACGCGCTGATCCTGCTCGCAGCCGGGCAGCAGGAACGGATCACCGACGCCCACCACGGGCGGTTGCCGCGCAACGAGGTCACCTTGCTGCCGCCGGTGCTGCCCAGCAGCCGCATCTTCTGTATCGGGATCAACTACCTGGATCATCAGGTGGAGTCGAAAGACGTTTTCATCGCCGATGTTCCGGAGGCGCCGGTGGTGTTCCTCAAGGACCTCAGCTCCGTGACCGGACCCGGTGACGTGCTCGAACTGCCCCGTTCGGTGTCCACCGAATTCGACTGGGAAGCCGAACTCGGCGTCGTCATCGGTGCACCCGCGCGCAACGTCAGCGAGAAGGAGGCCTGGGATGTGGTGGCCGGCTACACCGTCGTCAACGATGTGTCGGTGCGCGACCGCCAACTGCGCCACGTGCAGTGGACGCTGGGCAAGAACGCGCCGGCCTCGACCCCCGTCGGACCGGGCGTGGTCGCCCGGGACGTGGTCGGCGTCGATCCCGACATCGAGGTGACGCTGCGGGTCAACGGCGCGGTCAAACAGCACGCCCACACCCGGGACCTGATCTTCACCATCCCGCGGTTGATCGAGGAGATCACCGCTGTGACACCACTTCTGCCCGGCGACATCATCGCCACCGGCACCCCGGCGGGGGTCGGCTTCAAACGCACGCCGCCGGAGTACCTCAGCGACGGCGACCTCGTCGAAACCGAGATCGCCGGCGTGGGTGTGCTGTCCAACCACATCAGAACGGAGGTCTGACCATGCCGGTAGTCGGTGCACTCTCGGTATCACACGCACCCGGGATCATCGGGTGGCCGGACGGCCCCACCGAGGACGAGCAGAAAGCGGTGTTCGGGGCGTTCGACGACCTCAAACGCACGGTCGCGGCGGCCGAACCCGACGTCATCATCGCGTTCCTCGACGACCATTTCGAAAACCACTTCCGCAACCTGATGCCGTCGGTCAGCGTCGGCGTCGCCGCGACCAACACCGGTCCCGGCAAGCAGCACCTCGAGCTGTTGAAGTTCGATGCGATCCAGTCCATCGACAGCGACCCCGGCCTCGCCGAGCACATCCTGCGCAGCCTGGTCGGTCACGGGATCGACGCGGCGCGGATGGGGCCCGCCGAGTTCGGCAACAACCTGATGGTGCCGCTGAGGTTGATCCGTCCGGCCGGCGACATCCCCATCATCCCGGTGTTCATCAACGTGTTCACCCCGCCGCTGATCACCACGCAGCGCGCCTACGAGGTCGGTGCCGCCGTGCGCGCGGCGGTCGACGGGCGCGACGAGAAGGTCATGTTCTGGGGTACCGGCGGCCTGTCGCACTGGCCACCGATCTGGGAACCCACCCGCGAGTCCGACCAGTTCCTGGCCCGGATGAAGACCTTCCAGACCGAGGGCACCGCCTACCTGGAACGTGACCCGGACCTGTGGACGGACGTGGGGCCCTACGAGATCGCCATGGCCGAGCAGATGGGCGACGCCTGCGTGAACCCCGAATGGGACCAGCAGTTCCTCGAGCTGCTGTCCGCCGGCGACATGCAGACCCTGTTCAGCTGGACCTACCAGGACATCGAGGAAGGCGGCGGGCACGGTGGCCACGAGATCCTCAACTGGATGGCCGTCGCCGGGGCCATGGCAGGAGCGCCGTGCGAGGTGCTGACCTACCAACCCACCCCGGCATGGATCTGCGGTTCCGGCGCGGTCCGCTACGCCAACCCGTCCCGCTAGCCCGAGCTCGTCGAGCACACCACCTATCAGAAAAGAGAATGACGCGTGATTCGCTATCAGGACGCCGCAACACTGCCCAAGTTCGGCGACTACTCCACCCTGGCGCTGGCCACCCCCGGTGAGATCGTCGTGGTGGCCGGGCAGATGGGCGCCGACTCCTCGGGCGCCTTCACCGCCACCAGCGGCGCCGAACAGGTCAAGCTGGCATTCGCCAACCTCGGCACCGCGCTGGCCGCCGCCGGCCTGGGCTTCGAACACGTCATCGGCTTCCGCACCTACCTCGTCGGCCGCGAGATGATCCCGGAGTTCATGCAGGGCCGAAAGGAGACGTTCGCCGACATCTACCCCTGCGGCGAGTACCCGCCCAACACGCTGCTGATCATCGGCGGTCTGGTCGAAGAGGAGGCGCTCGTCGAGATCGAGGCCCTCGCGGTGCGCCCGGCGGTGCCGGCATGAGTGTGCAGGGCGTGCTGACCGAGCGCGGGCGCTACCCGTTCCACCACGGCCGCGAGACCGTCATCGCCTATCCGGTCACCGGCGCGGGGGTGACCACCCGGGTGGTGGAGTCCGGCAGCGGCGACACCGTCCTGGTGTGCCTGCACGGTGCCGGTTCGCGCGCCGACCGGTGGGTCCCGGCCATGCCGGGGCTCGTCGAGGCCGGGTACCGTGTGCTCGCCATCGACTTCCCCGGCCACGGGTTCGCCGACAAGGGCGCCGACATCGACTACAGCGCTGCGGGTTTGGCTGCGGTGATCGCCGGTGTGCTCGACACGCTGGGCCTGTCGAAGGTCACCCTCGCGGGCACCTCGCTGGGCGGCCATGTCGCCGCCTGGCTGGCCGTGCACCGGCCCGACCTGGTGGCCGGCGTCGTGCTGATCGGCGCGGTCGGCGTCAGTGACTTCCCGCAGGAGTTCCACACCCCTGCCGAGGTGCTCTCCGACGGCAGCGAGGCCGGGGTGCGGCGCAAGCTGTCCTTCCTGGTCGCCGATCCGGCTCTGGTCACCGACGCGTGGGTGCGCGAAGAGTCGATGATCAACTCGTCGACCGGTGCGCACGAGGCGCTGACGCGGGTGGCCGGCTGGCTGGACACCGAATGCAACGACGCCCGCCAGGACCGCGAACTGGCCGGGCTGCTTCCCGAGCTGCCGGTGCTGTTGGTCTGGGGCGCCGACGACCGGTGGACACCTCCGTCGATGGGTGAGGCGGCGCAGGCCAACCTGCCCGGCGTCCAATTGGAGCTGATGGCGGGTTGCGGGCACGCACCCTACTTCGAGGACCCGGACACCTTCGTCGACCTGATGGTCAAACACCGCGTCGGGAGACTGTCATGACCGAGTGGGTTCTGATCACCGGCGGCCGCGTCATCGACGGCCTGGGCAACGAGCCGGTCGAGCGATGCAACGTCCTGTTGCGGGACAACAGGATTCATGCGATCGGTGCCGGCGCCACCGCCGAGGACATACCGCGTGGCGACACGGTCCGCACCATCGACGCCGCGGGCAAGACCGTGATGCCCGGGCTGATCGACGTGCACTGCCACATGACCTACGGGGAGAGCCGCACCGAGGAGGAGATCGACCTCTACACCAGCCCCGAGATGCGGACCATCCTGGCCGCGCACAACGTCGAGAAGGTGCTGCGGGCCGGGGTCACCAGCATCTCGCAGCCGGGTGGCTCCTACTACATCGGTGTCGGCATTCGCGACGGGATCAACCGCGGGCTCATCCACGGCCCGCGGATGACCACCGCGGGCCGCTACCTGACCACCAGCAACGGACTCACCGACTGGTTCCCGGACTCGGTCGGTGTACCGGCAGGCAACATCGGCACGCTGACCAACACCGTCGACGAGATGACCCGCGAGATCCGTCATCAGGTCAAGAACGGTGTCGACCTGATCAAGTGCGCCGACAGTCCCTATGGCGAGTATCAGGCCTTCAGCGACGACGAGATGAAGGCGATCGCCGACCTGACCCACCGGCTGAAGAAGAAGGTCACCATCCATGCCCGGGGGTCCGACGAGGTGGGTGCAGCGGCGCGGGCCGGGTTCGACTGGATCATGCACGGCAACGTGATGACCGACGAGGTGATCGCGACACTGGCCGAAACCCGCATCCCGCTGGTGCCCACCCTGCTGCTGCTGGCCAACATGACCGACTTCCGCGGCCCGGCCCGGGTTCCGGTGCACCAGGCCGACGCCGTGAAGCGGATGCTGGACAAGACCGTCGACTCGCTGCACCGGGCCCACCGGGCCGGGGTGAAGTTCGCCGTCGGCACCGACTCGGGATTCGCGGTGACCGCCTACGGCGAGTGGCACGCCCGCGAACTGCAGCTGCTGCAGACCTACGCGGGCCTGTCCAACCTGGAGGCCATCGAAGCGGCCACCAGTGCGTGCGCTCCGATGATGAACCTCGACGGCGAGGTCGGGGAGGTGAGCGTCGGTGCGCTCGCCGACCTGATCGTCGTCGACGGCGACCCGAGCAAGGACCTGGCCGTGCTGGTCAACCCGGCCAACATCGAGACGGTCATCCTCGACGGACGGGTCCAGGCGTTTCCCGAGGACCTGCGCCGGCAGGTGTTCCAGCACGATCGCCAGCCCCACGAGTACTCCTACGAGCGGCTCACCTACGAGCTGGCGCACGGCCTGGACCCGGCCGGTGCGGACCGCGACGTGCCGTGGACCGCCGAACACAACCAGGATCTGTTCACCGACACCCACCGCGTCGAGCTGGCCGCGCGGGCCGCCGCGACCGAGGCGTACGTCGACACCCATCGGGACGGCTGATTACGCGGCGGGCGAAAAGTAACTGCTCGGTGACGACTTTTGGGTGCAGACCCGCACACCGGCGGGCAAGAGTCGTAGCGTGGAGTGGTGACTTCACCTAACGACCTCCCCCGCACCGTCGGTGAACTGCGCGCCTCCGGACACCGCGAACGCAGCGTGAAGACCGAGATCCGGGAGAACCTGCTGGACAAGCTCGGCGCCGGCGTCGACGTCGCCGAGGTGTGGCCGGGCATCCTGGGATTCGAGGACACCGTGATCCCGCAACTCGAGCGCGCGCTGATCGCCGGACACGACATCGTGCTGCTCGGGGAACGCGGCCAGGGCAAGACCCGGCTGCTGCGCGCGCTGAGCGGACTGCTCGACGAGTGGACCCCGGTGATCGCCGGCGCAGAACTCGGTGAGCATCCCTACAGCCCGATCACCCCGGAGTCGATCCGGCGCGCCGCCGACTCCGGCGACGACCTTCCGGTGGCCTGGAAGCATCGCAGCGAGCGCTACACCGAGAAGCTGGCCACCCCGGACACCAGCGTCGCCGACCTGGTCGGCGACATCGACCCCATCAAGGTCGCCGAGGGGCGCAGCCTGGGTGACCCGGAGACGATCGCCTACGGGCTGATCCCGCGGGCGCACCGCGGCATCGTCGCGGTCAACGAGCTGCCCGACCTCGCCGAGCGCATCCAGGTGGCGATGCTCAACGTGATGGAGGAGCGCGACATCCAGGTCCGCGGATACACCCTGCGGCTGCCGCTGGACGTGGTGGTCGTCGCCAGCGCCAACCCCGAGGACTACACCAACCGCGGGCGGATCATCACCCCGCTCAAGGACCGGTTCGGCGCCGAGATCCGCACCCACTACCCGCAGGAACTCGACGCCGAGGTGGGGGTCATCAGCCAGGAGGCGCATCTGGCGGCCGAGGTGCCCGACTACCTGCTGCAGATCCTGGCCCGGTTCGCCCGCGCGCTGCGCGAGTCCACCTCGATCGACCAGCGCTCCGGCGTGTCGGCGAGGTTCGCGATCGCGGCCGCCGAGACGGTCGCGGCGTCCGCGCGGCACCGCGGCGCGCTGCTCGGCGAGGACGATCCGGTGGCCCGCGTGGTCGACCTCGGCACCGTCATCGACGTGCTGCGGGGCAAGCTGGAGTTTGAATCCGGTGAGGAGGGCCGCGAGCAGGCC
>JAXHTL010000209.1:0-7971 GCA_034190095.1 Actinomycetota bacterium | reverse complement strand
AGCGCATGCCCCCCGAGACCCACCCGCGATTGGCCGAGCTGGTGTGCCGGGCCGCCGGCCAGCTGTCCCGCGGTGCACCACGCACCGATTCGTGACGCCGGTCCGGACTCGCGCCGCGTTCCCCTGGCCGCCCGCAGTTACGGTGAGGGGATGGCCGACAACGAGGTGATGGACTTCGACGGCGATGCGCAGCGCGGGTCGCGTTCGCCGCGTGGCGTGTACGACGTGGGCCGCGAGCCCGACCCCCTCTACACCCTGGCCAACGAGCGCACCTACCTGTCGTGGCTGCGTCTGGCCGTGACATTGCTCGCCGGCGCGGTCGCCATCGACCGGTTGTTCCTCGAGCACCGCTGGCTGGGCAGCGAGATCATGGCCCTCGGTCTCGTGGCGCTCGCCTTCGCCACCTGCGCACTCGGCGTGCGGCGATGGTGGCTCACCGAGCGCGCGATCCGGCTGCGCCAGCCGCTGCCGGGCTTCGGCGCCCCGCTGCTGAGCATCGTGGCCATCGTGCTGGCGGGCGCCGGCGTGCTCGTCATCGTCCTGACACCGCGGGGCTGAGTGGCGATGCGATCCGAGCCCGGCAACCTGTGGGGCGACCAGTACCCCTTCGAGCGAAATCACCTGCAGCGCACGATGACACTGACCGCGCTGGCCGGCCTGTTCGTCGTCACCGCGATCCTGCTGGTCCGTACCGACGTGGCTGCTGTCGTCGGAATCGCGTTGATCAGTGCCGGCGCCGTATCCGCGCTGGCCGCCGCGTCGCGGCAGCGCTATGTGCGCGAGAGCCGCCTCGGTTTCGTGATCCTGCGAAGCCGGGGAGGCCGGTTCGTGTTCGGGTCAGCGGCCGCAGTGGTTGTCGTCGGCGTGTTCGTGGGCTTGCTCATCCTGTCCGGGTGAGCGGTCGGGCACCGGTTCTGCCGTCGCCGCATCCGGTCACGTCGAGATGCCGAAGACCCACACGGCCAACGTCGTGGTGGCGATGCTGATCAGCAGGATGGCGATCAGGTTCAGCCAGATGCCACCCTTGACCATGCTGCCGATCGTGACGTAACCGGTGCCGAAGACGATGGCGTTGGGTGGGGTGGCGACCGGAAGCATGAACGCCGATGTGGCGGCCAGGGCGACCGGGATGGTCAACAGCAGCGGATCCTGGCCGATCCCCACCGCGACCCCGCCGATCACCGGCAGAAACGTTGCCGCAGTGGCGGTATTGCTGGTCAGTTCGGTCAGAAAGATCACCGCGGTCGTGACCACGGCCACCAGCAGCAGGATCGACAGCCCCTTCAGGCTCTGCGCCTGGGCGCCGATCCACTCGGTCAGCCCCGAGGACCCGAACTGCGCCGACAGCGCCAGACCCCCTCCGAACAGCAACAGCACACCCCAGGGGAGTTGCACCGCGGTCGCCCAGTCCAGCAGCCGCACACCCAGCTTCGCCCCCGCCGGCAGGATGAACAGCAGCAGACCGGCGGCGATCGCGATGCCGGCGTCGGAGACGGGCGGCTCGTCCCAGATCAGCGGAAACGAGATCCAGCTGACCGCGGCGAGCACGAAGATCACCGCAACCCGCCGCTCGCCGGGCGACGGGCGGCCGAGCTTGCGCAGCTCGGTGTCGAAAAGCTTCTTGCCGCCGGGGATCTCGCCCAGCTCGGGCTTGAATATCACCTTGGCCAGCAACACCCAGGTCAGCACCAGCAGAACGGCGGCCAGCGGAAGACCCAGCAGCATCCACTGCCCGAAGCTGATGTCGATGCCCTGCTCGTCCTGCAGATAGCCCACCAGCAACGTATTCGGCGGTGTACCGATGATGGTGGCAAGGGAACCGACCGACGCGGCGTAGGCGATCCCCAGCATCAGTGCGGTGCCGAAGTTGGATCGTTGCACCTGCTCTCGGACTTCACCCTCGCCGATCTCGTCCGGGCCCCCCGACACGGTGCCGGCCAGCATCAGGACCGAGACCCCGATCGGCACCATCATCACTGCGGTGGCGGTGTTGGACACCCACATGCTCAGGAACCCGGTGGCCAGCATGAAACCCGCGATCACCCGGGTGGAACCGGTGCCCATGGCCCGCACCGTCACCAGAGCGATCCGCCGGTGCAGATTCCAGCGCTGCATCGCCAGGGCGATCAGGAATCCGCCCATGAACAGGAAGATGATGTCGCTGCCGTAGTTGGCGCCGACATCGGAGACCCCCACATCGTCCACCAGGAGCGGGAAGGCGACCAGGGGCACCAGGGCGGTGGCCGGGATCGGGATGGCCTCGGTCATCCACCACAGGCCCATGAGCACCGCGATCGCGGCGGTGACCTTCGCCGCGTGCGCCAGGTCGGCGGGTAACACCAGATAGACGAGCAGGGCCAGCAGCAGACCGCCGCCGAAGCCGATACAGCGCCGGCGGAACGTCGAGGTGTTCTCGGCCGGAGCCCGCTCACCGGCCGACTCGCCGTCGACTTCGTCATGGCCATGTGGATCACGGTCGTCGCGGTCGAGATCCTCTCGAGTTGCGTGGTCGCTGGACATCGGTCACTGCCCCCTGATCTGTCGCGGCCCGCCGTCGCGCAGAAGGCCCGGTGTCGTGATGCACGTCACGATAGGTCTCTACCCGGTGCGGTCGGGAACGGAACGCCGGGGTGCTGCCGACCGGACCTGCCGCGCCCAGCGGGTGACCGTCACCGCACCGCGCGAACCGGCACCGACGTGGGTCCGGACAGCGACGGTGTGGTGGTCCAGGTGACCGGGCCGGCCAGTTCGAGCCGTTCGACGGCGTCGAGGATGCTCTCCAGCGCGACGCGCACCTCGAGGCGGGCCAGGTGCGCACCCATACAGAAGTGGGCGCCGTGACCGAAGGTGAGGTGCCCCGCGCCGCCGCGGTCGATGTCGAACTCGTCGGGACGGTCGAATCGGTCGGGGTCGTGGTTCGCCCCGGCGTAGAGCAGCACCACCCGCGAGCGCGGCGGAATCGTCACCTCGCCCACGCGGTACGGCCGCAGCGCAGTCCGTCCCACCCACTGAACCGGACAGCCCCACCGCAGCGCCTCCTCGGTGGCCGCCGGGATCAGGTCCCGGTTCTCCCGCAGCCGGTCGTAGAGGGCGGGATCGCGGGCGAGTTGCAGCAGCAGGATCCCGAGCAGGTTCGTGGTGGTCTCGCTGCCGGCGACCAACAGGATCAGGGCGGTGCTCAGCGCCTCCAGCATCGACATGTCGCCCTCGTCGAGGGCGGCGCGCACCCGCCCGAAGACGTCGTCGGTGGGCGTGCCGGTGCGTCGGTCGAGTTCGTCGACGATCAGGCCGCGCATCGCCAGCATCCCGGGCAGTGCCCGGCCGATCGACCTGGTCACCTCGGTGAGCGAGCTCACCGCGAACACCGACCGGAAGTCCTCGGAATACCGCTGGAATTCGCCGCCGCGGGCGTCGTCGACGCCGAGGATCAGCGCAATCGCCGAGATCGGCAGCGGCACCGTCACAGCGGGCACCAGGTCGACCGGGCGGCCGCCCGCCAGCGCGTCGATACCAGGCTGCACCAGCTCCCCGAGCAGCTGCTCGAGCCGGCGGACAGCCCCGGGAGTGAACGACGGGGCGGTGATGCGCCGCAGCCGGGCGTGGTCGGGGTCGTCGGTGCTGACGACCCCCGGCATGGGCATCGACCGCAACAGGATCCCGGACGCCGATGACAGCGTGTCGTGCGCCCGCGCGGCGGCCATGACGTCGGAGTAGCGCGACAGCATCCACACGTTCAACCGCTCGTTGACCGCCACCCGCTGCTCGCGTAGCCGCGCCAACCCGGGGAAGGGACAGGCGATGGTGTCCGGGTCGGTCGGGTCGAATACGGTTCGGGCGACGTGTGATCCGGCGTGACGCGCCTTGGTGCGCCGAAGGTCCTGCAGGACGCCGCGACCGACCATCGACCCCGAATCGCGAAGGGCGCCGGCCAGGGCATGGGCGACAGTCATCGTGACGGGGCCACCGGGCTGGTGGTCGCTGCGCAGGCCTGGGCCTGGTGACGAGAGAACACGTAGTCGGCAGCGGGGTCCCGGCGGGCGAGCCGATGGGCGCCGAGGATGGTCTGGGGCCGGTGATAGACGGTGTCGCCGTGCGAGTTGACGAAGTAGGTGTTGACGCCGTCGTTGCAGCGGGTGAAGTAGAGGTGAGCGGTCCTGCCGGCGCGCTGCATGCGCGCGTGGTAGGAATCGAACGCCTCCGGCGACACGGCCACGCTCACTTCGGGTCCCGATCGGCGGGCGTGGTCGATGATTCGAACTGCGTGACCGGCCATCATCTCGACGAAGTCGGTCCAGCCGACCCCGACGAAGCCGACCGGGCCGACGATCTCCCAGCGGTTGGGCAGCCGCGGGTGGGCGGTTCCGGCGTAGCTGCGGAGACCGTGCGCCCGGTAGTCCTCGGCCAGGTCGAAGCCCTGAGTGCCGAGAATGGTCCCCGGTCGGTAGGTTTCGGGATCGGTCCACAGTTCGTACCCGGTGGCGGTGACGATCAGATCGGCGGCGCGCTCGACGCCATCGGTGGTGCGCACGCCGGTGGGGGTGACGCGCTCGATCGGGGTGGTGATCAACGACGTGGTGGGGTCGTTGAACGCGGACAGATAGCGGCTGGAGATGATCGGCCGCTTGCCGAGGATGCCGTGCCGGGGAAGCAGCGCGCGACGGGTCGTTGTGTCGTCGACGGCCCGTCGCAACAGGGAACGGAACCACAGTCGCGCCAGCGCGTCGTAGCCGCGCAGCAGCGCGACCAGGGCACGGTCGGGGAGCCGGGACAGGATGTGTACCACGGGAACGAGCAGGAACAGGTCGAACGCCATCCGGCCGGTGTGGTGTACCGCTGCCCGCACCCCGGGTAGGCCCAGCAGCGTGCGCAGCCGCGATGTCATCGCGAAGTCGGGTTTGGGCAGGATCCAGTTCGGGGTCCGCTGGTAGACGTCGAGCTTGTCCACCTTCCCCGAGAGTGCCGAGACGATCTGTGTGCCACTCGATCCGGTGCCGATCACCGCGACCTTCTTGCCGGCGACGTCGTAGTCGTCGTTCCAGGCGTTGGGCCGCATGACGGCACCGGTGAACTCGCGGAGCCCGTCGATGTCGGTGGTCGACTTCGCGTTGACGTAGCCGCCCACCGAGCTGATGACGAAACGTGCCGTCACCTCGCCGCCGTCGCGCAGCGACAACCGCCACACGCCGGCGTCGTCGTCCCAGACCTGCCGGACCACATCGGTCCGGGATCGGAGATGGGGATACAGCCCGCAGCGGCGCGCCGTGTCGGTGAGGTACTGCTGAATCTCCGGACCGGGCGCGAACAGTCGGCTCCAGTGCGGGTTCCTCGCGAACGAGAGCTCATACCAGAAGATCGGGATGTCGACGGCCAGCCCGGGATAGTGGTTGTCCCGCCAGGTCCCGCCGAAATCATCGCCGCGTTCGAGGATGACGAGGTCGGTGATACCGCGCTGGCGCAGCAGGTGCGCCGCCGCGATGCCGCCCGGGCCGGCGCCGATGATCGCGACCTCGACATGTGAACGCTCTTCCATCGCACCGCCCTCGAGGTGGTTGCTCCCGGCACCCCAGCCTAGGAGTGAGTGGACATGTCGTCAATACTGTCCACTCACGATCCTGTTGACACAGCCGAACGGCCACCGAGAAGATCAGCGGATGTTCGGGCGATCAGTCGTGCGCACGGCGTCGCGTGCGCCGGTGACCGCCCTGGGTGCGCGGTAGGGTCGCCGCGGTGCGGACGCACGGATGGGGCGGGGCGAGGCCGGCCAGTGACGAGGAAGCCAGGGACCGGATTCTCGATGCCGCCGACGACGCCATCGAGCAGCGCGGCTCCGACATGCGGATCGCCGACGTGGCAAGGGCATTGGGGGTGTCGCGCCAGACCGTCTACAACCACTTCCCGGGTTCGGGCGCACTGCTGGAAGCCGCGGCGACCCGCTCCGGACTGCGCTTCCTGGCCCCGCTGGCCGAACACCTCGCCGGCATCACCGACCCCACCGAGGCGCTGGTGGAGAGTCTCGCCTACACCCTGGAATGGCTGCCCGGGGATCGGGCCATCCAGGTGATGCTCGCCCACGACTTCGGCAAGGCCTCGGCGGGTGTCACCTCCGATACCTGTGTGCGGTTCGGTCACGCGCTGCTCGCCGGCCTCGATGTCGACTGGGCGGGGCTCGGCGTCGCGGACGCCGACCTCGACGATCTGGTCGAGTACATGCTGCGAATCCTGCAGTCCTTCATGGTCGATCCCGGCCGACCGCCCCGCAGCGGCGCAGTGCTGCGGGACTATCTGCGCCGCTGGGTCGCGCCGGTGCTGGATGCTGAGATCGCCGCCCGCCGGTAATCCCGCCGACGGCCTTACCGTGCGTGTTACGGTTGGCCATGCCATACCGGGTGGTGCACTGCGGCACCGGCAACATCGGGGCTGTCGCGCTCCGGACGATCATCGAACATCCCGACCTCGAGTTGGTCGGGCACTTCGTCAGCTCGCCCGACAAGGCCGGACGGGACTCGGGTGAACTGGTCGGGCTGGGGCCCACCGGTGTCGTCGCGAGCGACGACTGGGCCCCACTGCTCGAACTCGGGGCCGACTGCCTGACCTACTTCGGCAACAGCATCGGCCGTGAGGCCGATGCGATCAACGACGCGATCCCCTTCCTCGAGCGCGGCACCAACGTCGTCACCTTCTCCGGATTTGCCCTCGCACATCCCAATTCGGCGCCCAGTGAGTTCCGCGACCCCATCGAGGACGCCTGCCGCCGGGGCTCGAGCACCTGCTACTTCACCGGCATCGATCCCGGCTGGGCCACCACCGATCTGGCCATCGCCTCGCTGGCGGTCGCCAACCGCGTCGACTGCGTTCGGGTGATGGAGCTCGGGTGGTGGGGCGACTACACCGCGGAGTTCGTGTGCCGGGAGTACTTCGGCTTCGGCAAGCCACCCGGATTCCAGCCGCTGCTGGTCACCGGCGGATTCATCGAGACGATGTGGGAGCCCACCCTGCAACAGCTCGCCGAGGTGCTCGACGTCGAGATCGAGGAGACCCGGGTGCTCTACGAAACCGACTGCCTCGACCACGATGTCCAGACCGGGTTCGGCACCGTCGCCGCGGGCACCGCGTCGGTGGTGCACTTCGAGTACCAGGCCCTGTCCGGCGGGAAACCGTTCGTTGTCGTCGAGCATGTGGACTGTGTCGCCCGCGACGTCGGCAAGCAGTGGAAGCAACCCCATGGACCCGTCGATCTCGCGTTCCGGGTCGCCGTCGAGGGCGACCCCAGCTACTCGGTGGAGTTGTGCCTGGGCGAGGGCGGTGACGTCCTCACCGCGATGCCGGTGATCAACGCGGTCCCGGCGGTCTGCGCTGCCCGCCCCGGTCTGCTGGGACCGCTGGACATCCCGCGGTACTGGGGGAAGAACACCGGGGCGAAGGTTGAGGCCAGGTGAGGAGGTGGCCACGGCCGCATCGCTGAGCGAGGAATTGCGCTCGGCGTTCACCCTGACCCAGACGGGGCGGCGCAGTTGGCGTGCCCCGTACTTCACCGAGCGTCGCGGCGTGGTGTTCGGGGGCCAGATGCTGGGGCAAGCGGTGGTCGCGGCAGCCGCAACACTGCCCGGAAAGTCCGTCCGGACAGTCCAAACCATGTTCGCCAAGGCGGCGTTGCTGTCCGAACCGGTGGATATCGAGGTCGAGTCGATGCATTCGGGCCGCAGCATCGGCAGCGTCACGGTGTCGTTCGTCCAGAACGGGCGGCTGTGCGCACGGGCGCTGGTGCTGCTCGACGCCGACGATCCCGATCTGGTCCGCCATCAGATCCCCGCGCCGGAGGTGCCGCCACCGGACCCGCGCCGGGCGCGGCCACACTGGCTGGCCGCCCCGGAAACGATCGTGGTCGGCGACGTCGACGTCGCCGACCCCACCCACGTCGGCCCCCCCCCCCAGCAGGAGTGGGGGCGGGTACCCCGCACCCACCGCCGCGAA
>JAXHTL010000208.1:0-8110 GCA_034190095.1 Actinomycetota bacterium | reverse complement strand
GGCAGATCTGGGTCACCGCCGCCGGGATCAAGCCCTTCGTGCTGCCCACCCCGGTGGGCGTGTGGGAGGCGTTCATCGACCGTCCGGCCTTCTTCGTGGGTTTGGGAGTCAACACGCTTCGTGAGGCGATGCTCGGTCTGGTCTTCGGCTGCGCCGCCGGCACGCTCACCGCGCTGGCGGTGTTCCGGGTCACCGGGCTCACCCGGATCGCCGAAGCCGCCGCCGCGGCCCTGCTCGCGTTGCCGATGGTGGCCCTGGTTCCGCTGTCGAACGTCTTCTTCGGCCTCACCCCGTCGTCGCGGATGTTCGTGGTGTCGGTCGCGGTCTATCCGATCGCCGTGAGCTTTCTGCTCGCGGGCCTGCGCGACACCGACCGCGGTCTCATCGACGCCTTTCGGTCGATGTCGGTTTCGCCGGTCAAAACCGCTGTCTCGCTGTATGTCCCGTCGATGCTGCCGGCTGCGATGAGCGCGCTGCGGGTCGCCGTTCCGACGGCCTTCTCGATCGCCATCGTCGCGGAGTTCTTCGGTGGCGAGCTCAACACCCTGGGCACCTTCATCAAGTCGACCGCTGTGCAGTCGCGTGTGGCCGACATGTGGGGCGCCGCGCTGGTGGCGTTCGTGTTCGCCCTGGTGCTCTACCTGGTGCTGGCGCTCGTCGACAGGTGGGCGCTGCGCTGGCACACCTCCCGGGAGGTGACGTGATTGGCCGTCGCTGAACACAGTTCAACCAGACCATGCACAGAATCGACGCAGAGGAGTTCAACCATGTCCAGTTCGGATCGACGGGGGAAAGCAGGAGGCGGCCGTGGGCTGCGGGGCCGGCTCGCCGGTGTAGTCGTCGCGGGCCTCACCACAGCCGCGCTGGTGGCCGGCTGCGGCGGTGGCGGGACGGAGAGCGGCGCCTCGGACGGCGCGGTGACCGTGGTGCTGGGCTGGGTGACCCAGCCGGAATTCGCCTCGGTCTATGCCGCCGATGCGCTGGGCTACTACCAGGAGGCCGGCCTCGACGTCACGATCCAGCCGGGTGGCCCTGACGTCAACGCCGAGCAGCTGGTGGGCGCGGGCAGTGCGCAGTTCGGCGTCGACGCCGGCAGCAACGTGCTGACCTCCAACGACGTGGGCGCGGGTCTGGTGTCGCTGGCCCAGCTGGAGCAGGAGTCGTCGCTGCGGCTGGTGTCCTGGGCGAGTGATGACCTGACCACCCCGGAGAGCTGGCGGGGTAAGCGGATCGGCATCTGGTCGTCGGTGAACTCGCTGTATGCCTCGCTGGCCAAACACGGGATGGACCAGAACACCGACGTCACGCTCGTCGAGCAGGGGTTCGACCTGTCCCAGTTCATGAACGGCGATATCGACATGGCTTCGGCCTACAGCTACAACGAGGTGGGGCAGCTCCTGCAGGCCGGCATCCCGATCGAGGATGTCCTGGTGTACAACTATGCCTCCGACGACACCGACACCATCGGGCTGCAGCTGTTCGGCAACGGCGAATGGGTGAGCGAAAACCCGGACCAAACCGTCGATTTCGTCGCCGCCACGCTGCGTGGTCAGGTCTACTGCCGCGACAATCCCGAAGAGTGCGTGCAGTTCGTCGGCGACGCCGGCGCCACGATGGACGCCGACTTCATGCTCTGGCAGATGAACGAGATGAACAAGTCCATCTGGTCCTCGGAGGTGCCGCTGGGCACCCTCGACGAGGCCTCGTTCCAGCAGACCGCCGACGTGCTCGCCGAGACCGGCGTCATCCAGAACGATCCGGATCTGGCCCAGCTGATGCAGACCGGCATCTACGACCGGGCCGTGCAGCAGCTCGGCGATGTCGATCTGACCAACGAAACCTTCACCCCGCTGGAGAACGTGAACCCATGAATTCGACTCGCTCGGTGGTCTACGAGAACGTCTACCACCCGCTCACCGACACCCGTGGCTCCGTCTCGATGACGGTTCCGTCGCCGGCCGCCGCATCGCCGACGGTCATCGACGGAACCGGGTTGTGGGCGCTGCCCGGCATCTACGACGGCGACGCGCACATCCCGCTGCTGCAGCAGGGCCTGCGCCACCAGGAGATCCACAGTCCGCTGCTGGGCGGCGTCAGCCATGTGAACACCGCGCTCCAGTGGCAGGAGGTCCGCCACTTCGACGTCACCGAGATCGCCGAGTTCTGCTCCGGAACACGGTTGCCCCGCTACATCCCGGTGTTGTCGATCGAGCCGGAGGGCACCGACGGCTTCGCAGACTGGTTGCGCGTGCACGGCGAACGGATCCGGGACAGCTGGGCGCCGGTGTGCAAGCTGTACTCACCGGACCCGAACTTCACCGCCAACATCGAGGCCATCTGGCGGGCCGGGCTCAAGGCAGTCGTCTACGCGTGGGACGACGAGGCCCTGGAATGGGTCGCCGAACTGCGCGGGGGTCCGCTGCACCACCGGCATGCGCGGTCGAAGGTGTCGGCCGAGACCATGCGCTCCACCCCCGGGGCGACCACCCAGACCTCGCCGCACTACCTGCTGGACCTGGCGCCCGGCCGGGCGGAGCGGCTGCATGTGCTTCCGCCGGTGCCGGGTGGCAGCGACCGCACCTCGCTGCTCAGCGTGCTCGACACCCACATCGACATGATCGCCACCGATGACAACGCGCCGATCCACGGCGCCACCGGGCCGGGCCTGTCGAGCCAGCGCTATCTGCTCTCGGCGCTGCTGACCCTGGCCGAGGCCGAAGGGATCCCGCTGAGCTCGATCTGGCCGAAGGTGACGCAGGCTCCGGCGGGCATCTTCGGTACGGCCGGTTTCGTCGAGCCGTCAACGGTTCTGGTGGATCCCGCGGCGCGACGACCGGTCGGCCTCGAGACGGGTGAGGACAAACGCAATCCGTATGTCGGCCTGGAGCTGGTCGGCAGTGTGGTCGCCATGTCCTGCGGCAACGACGGAATCGTGCTCTGATCCGTAGCTGGGGTTCGTTGTCCGGGAACAGCACAGGGGAACCATGACCGCACTTCCGCCGCGGGCGGTGAAAGCAGAAGCGGCCGTGCGCGCACAGCACACGGCCAATCGTGATGTCGCCGACCGGTTGCGCCGGGCGATCACCACCGGCGAACTGCCCGCAGGCAGCCGGATCGTGCAGTCGGACATCGCCGCACGGTTGGGCGTGAGCGTCACCCCGGTGCGGGAGGCGCTGCGCGAGCTCGAAGCCGAGGGGCTGGTGGATTTCGACGGCTTCCGCGGCGCCAGCATCCACCAGACCTCCCGCGCCGAGCTGATCGAGGTCTACGAGCTGCGGATGGCGCTGATCCCGTCGAGCGTGTCGGCTGCGGTCCTGCACATCACCGACGAACAGCTCGACGAGGCGGACGACCTGGCACGGTCGATGACCGTGTCCATGGACGCCGGGGAGTGGGTCGAGGCCAACCGCCGGTTCCACTGGCTGATGGACACCACCGCCGAGTTGCCGCGGACGCGGGTGATGCTGGGCAACCTCACCGATCTGTCGACACTGTATGTGGGCCTGGCCATCGTCTCGGAGGTGTCCCGCCGGGACCGTGCCCAGCGCGATCATCGTGAGATGGTGGCGATCGCCAGGCGCCGCGACGTCGACGCCGCGGTGCAGATCGCGGTGGCGCACCTCAAGGACACCCTGGCGTCGGCGCTGCGATCGATGGATTAGCCGGACTCGGCGCTGTTGCCGCGGCCGGGCGAAGCCGGGGCGGCGGTGTCGGGCCCGGGATCGGCGTCGGGATCGGCGTCGGGATCGCCGTCCGGTTCGGGCTCGCGGGCGCGCCGGGCGGGCAGCAGCCGGCGCCAGAACGGCACCGCGTCGTCGTCCTCGTCGGGGGAGTCGGCCCGGGTGCCGGCGATGGACTCCAGCGGCGCGCCCTTGTAGACCACCAGGTACACGCTGATGGTCGTGACGATGACGATCATCAGCACCGGGCCCAGCACGATCCCCCAGAACCCGAACATCCGCAGCCCGGCGAACACCGCGAGCAGCATCAGCGCGGGATGCAGGTGCGCACTCTTGGGCACCAGCATCGGGCGCAGCACGTTGTCGATGTTCGTCGTGATGACGAGGTGGAACACGACGACGAAGACTCCGCCGAACACGTTGCCGAACAGCGCCATACCGATGCCGAGCGGGATGGTCACGATGCCGCTGCCCAGCGGGATGAACGACAGCGCGGTCAAGAAGATGACGAACATGAAGAAGCCGTCGTGGATCCCGGCGATGTAGATCGAGATCGCGCCGGCCACCCCCTGGCAGACCGCGATGATGAACTGGCCCTTCACCGACGCCGACACCATTGCCCCGACCTTGGCCAGGTAGATGTCGGATACATGTTCCCCCAACGGATTGAGGTCGCGGAACAGGTCGAGCACCCGGTCGCCCTTGGTCAGCAGCGCCAGGAACACGTAGAGGAAGATGACCAGTGCGGTGACCAGGGACGCGATGCTGCCGACCGAGTCGCGGACGAAGCCGAGGGCGAACTGGCCGCCGTTCTGGCCGAGTTTGGTCATCGCCTCCCGCACGGAGTCCTGGGTCAGGGTGACGTCCATGAACGGGATGCGGGAGAGCACGTCGTTGGTGGAGTCGAGCAGTCGCTGGGCCAGCGCGGTGAAATCGGTCTCCGACACCCACCGGCTGACCGAGGTGACCATCTGGCTGATCTGCAGGAAGGCCAGGAACCCCACCCCGGTGAGGGGCACGGCGACGATGGTGATCGCTGCCAGCAGCGTCGCCGTCGCCGACAGCGCGACGTTCATCTTCGACCGGAGCCGGTTGTAGAGCGGGGTGAACAGGTAGGCCAGCACCGCGGCGATCGCGATCAGCAGCACGTAGGAGCGCAGGAAGTAGGCGCCGAAACCGAGGGCCACGACGGTCAGCACGACCAGCGACCGCTTCTGAGTGAGCGTCATCTCGTCGCGCATACGCCCTCCCGTCGGTTGCCGAGCGCAACCCTAACCTGAACCGGCGATCGGGGACGTCTATCCGAGGGTCTGGCGGGACCGCTGCCCGGTCACGAAACGCATGGCCATCCGGTTCATCAGGTTGGGCGCGACCCGCGCGAACAGCCACTGCGCGTGCGCTACAGCCGGTTTGACCAGCACGGCCTTGTTGCGCTCGACGGCGCGCAGCGTGTCGCGGGCCAGCCGATCGGCGTCGTAGGCCTTGCCGCCCTGGTTCTGCAGGAAGTAGTCGCGCCCGACGAAGCCGCCGACCGCCCCCTTGTCCAGGATCGGTGTCTCCACCGCGGCCGGGCACACGACGGTGACCCCGACACCGCGCGGGACGGCTTCGGAGCGCAGTGCCAGGGACAGACCGACCACCGCGTGTTTGGTCGCGACATAGCTGGTGACCTGACCGGCGGCGGTCAGCCCGGCCATCGACGCCGTGTTGACGATGTGGCCGTGGCCCTGCCTCAGCATCTGCGGATAGGCGGCGGCCACGCCGTGTACGACACCGCGCAGGTTGATGTCGATGATGGTGTTCCACTGGTCGAGGGTGAGCAGTTCGGTGTCACCGCCCCAGACGATCCCGGCGTTGTTGAACATCAGGTCCAGCCGGCCGGAGCGGTCGACCACCTCGTCGACAGTGGCCTGCACCGCCTCGGCGTCGGTGACGTCCAGGCGAGCGGCACGGGCGCGCGGGCTCAGCTGCGCGGCGGTGCCCTCGGCGGCGCCGGGGTCGATGTCGGTGCACACCACCTGTGCGCCCGCGTGATCGAGTGCGCGGCACAAGGCCGCACCGATGCCCGATCCGGCACCGGTCACGACGGCCGTCCTGCCGGCGAATGCCGCGGCGCTCACGCCTGCTCCATCAGCTTCATCACGTGACCCATCACGTCGGGGTAGCGCTTGAGGTGCGCGCCGCCGTTGATGTCGAGCACCTCGCCGGTGAGCCAGGAGGAGCCCGGTGAGCACAGGTAGACGACGGCGTCGGCGATGTCCTGCGGGGTGCCGGCGCGGCCGAGCGCGGTGTTGCCGACGTAGTCCTCGACAACGCCGGGTACCGAGGCGGCGGCCGCCGTCAGCGGCGTGTGCACGAATCCGGGGGCCACCGCGTTGACCCGGATGCCACGCGGGCCCATCTCCAGTGCCGCGACCTGGGTCAGCATCGACAGGCCGGCCTTGGCCGAACAGTAGGCACTCATCCCGGCTGCCGGTTGGCGGCCGTTGAGCGAGCTGATCTGGACCAGTGAACCCCCCTGGCGCAGGTGCCTGCCGGCGTGCTTGGTGACGATGAACGCTCCGTTGAGGCACACGTCGATGACCGCGCGGAACTCCTCGGCGGGCATCTCGGTGATGAGGCCGACATTGCTGAATCCCGCGCAGTTGACCGCGATGTCGAGGGGGCCGATGCCGTCGAAGAGCCGCTGCACCGAGTTCTCGTCGGTGACGTCGACGTGCGCGGCGTCGTGCCCGGCGCCGAGTTCGGCGGCGCGCGAGGTGGCGGCGTCACCGTTGAGGTCGGCGATCGTGACCCGGCAGCCGTCGGCCGCCAGCGCCTGGGCGGTGGCCCACCCGATGCCCGACGCCCCGCCGACGATGACGGCGAGACGGTCGTTACTGTTGCTCATCCGGTTGGCCTTTCCACGACGCGGTAGAACGCGTTCCAACTTCACACTCGCGGGTCGAAAGCGCAATAGCCCGGGCCGATTCCTCTGATGGCAGACTCGACCGGATGACCGAACTGAAGAGATCCGGATCGATTGCGGTGGCGGTGGCCCCGGACCAGCTCTACGCACTGGTGTCGGACGTGACGAAGACGGGGCAGTGGAGCCCCGTCTGCACGGACTGCTGGTGGGACGAGGGGGCCGGCCCACAGGTGGGCTCCTGGTTCACCGGCCGCAACGAGGCCGACGGCCGCACCTGGGAGACCCGCAGCCAGGTGGTCGCCGCCGACCCCGGTCGCCGGTTCGCCTGGGAGGTGAACAACGGCTGGGTGTACTGGGGCTACACCTTCGAGCCGGACGGCGACGGCACCCTGCTGACCGAGTGGTGGGAGTTCCTGCCCGCCGGGGTCGACGGGTTCCACCAGGTGTTCGGCGAGGCGGCCGAGGCCGAGATCGCCGCACGCAGCGAGGCGGCGCGCACGGGTATCCCCGTCACGCTCGCCGCGATCAAACG
The DNA here is from genome assembly GCA_034190095.1 of Actinomycetota bacterium. Classification (GTDB taxonomy): domain Bacteria; phylum Actinomycetota; class Actinomycetes; order Mycobacteriales; family Mycobacteriaceae; genus Mycobacterium. The sequence continues at coordinate 990 of JAXHTL010000208.1, read as the reverse complement.
CACGGCCGAGTCCGGCTGAGCCCGCAGCTGCGCCGGCCTCGGCGGGCCCGACGGCACGTGACCGGCGGCGTTCGCGAGGTCGGCCACGCCGTCGCGCGTTGCCGGAGGCGTCGGTGCGGACCCCGGCCCAGTGGGCCGAATGGTGTTAGCCAATCGACGCGCGCCCATCGTTGCGGCGGGCGCGGGTGCGGCCTCGGCCCCGGCCGCACCGGTGGCGTCGGCAGGCGTTGATCCCGGTTCGCGGAGCCGGGGGATCGGGCCGTGTCCCGCAAACTTGATCTCCGCAAGGTCGCGCCGTCATCCATCCAAACGTGGCCGAAAACCACCGCCTGTGCCGCGGAAATTCCCGACTCTAACTGCATATTCCCTTCTGACTGCTATTAACGGTATGGTTAGATATCTTTTTGGCCACAGCGGCTGGCGAACTCCAAATCCCCGTGGGGGCGGGTGGCTGGTGTTGGTTGTGCGGCAAAGTCTGATGCGGTGTCCGTCGGGGACGCCCAACGGGAGGGTGACGTGGATTCAGCGGGTTTCGGTGTGCGGGTGGGTGCGGCGGCGTTTGCCGTGGGCCTGGGCTTGGCGGTCGCGTCCAGCCCCGGTGTGGCGTTAGCTGACGAATCGGGCTCGGAGCCGTCGTCGCGGTCGTCGGACCCCGCGGATCCGTCGACGCCGGCGACCTCGAACGATTCCTCGTCCACCCCCGCTACCGCTACGGACCCGGACAGCGACCCGGAGGCGCCGGACTCGGGTTCCGGGCCGTCGGCCGGGGAGGCGGACGATCCGGATTCCGAGCTGGACACCGACCTCGACGACGTCGACCTCGATTCGGACGAGCCGGCCGACGTCGATGCCGAGGAGTCGCTGTCGGACGTGCCGGACGAGCAGAGCCCCGCCGAACCGCTCCCCGGTGCGGACGGCGACGGCGCCGTGGATCTCGACGGGCCCGATGCCGAAGCGCAGCTCGATCCGGTGTCCGAGCCGGGCGCCGAG
>JAXHTL010000207.1:0-8156 GCA_034190095.1 Actinomycetota bacterium | reverse complement strand
GCTGCTGAACTGGTCTCCGACCGCGAAGGCCTCGCCGGAGCCTGCCGGCCCCACCAGCCCGACCGTGTAGGCATCGTCGACGATCTCGCCGGCCAGGTCGGCGGCTCGCTGCGGATCGTTCTGGGTGTCGAAGGGTTTCAGCTGCACCTGACACGCCTGATTGGCGGCGTTGTGTTTGTCCACCGCCAGTTGGATGCCGTTCTTGATGTCCACTCCGAGGGCGGAGTCCGGACCTTCGAGCGGTCCCGCCATCGCGATCGACAGCGGTGGGCACACCGCGTTGCCGTCGCCGGCCGGGTCTGCCGGTGGCCCCTGCTCCCCCGCGGGGATCTCGGCGCCGTCGGCGCCGATCTCGACCTGCGCCACGATCTCCAGCTCGGGCGAGGACCCCAGGCCCGGGAGCGGGTCGCTGCAGCCCACCGCGCCGACGGCGATGAGGGTGGCAGAGCCGACCGCCAGCGCGCTCTGCACCCCAGAACAGCGCACGCATTCACCTCCGATGAGTGGACCACCGTGGCGTCGGCTGTGGCCTCCGGTAGAACATAGCAACGGGTGAGGCGCATGCGTCTGATTGGTTCTGCCGCGCGTTGGCGCGCGTTGGGTGTCACCGGACGGAGCCGGGAGCCGGCGGCCTCAGAACGAGAAGTCGCCGTGTTGGCACACCTGTCGATGGGTATCGGGAACCTTGTCCGCCAGTGCGGCAACCGCGAGAGCCGCCATCAGCGCGACGAACACGATCAACATGAGCATGGCTTCAGCCTGCGCCCGGCGACGCCGACCGAACAGTGGCGGCAGTGCCACACAACCACAATATTGCGCCATTTCGCGGTCGAGGCCACTTGAAACAGAACCGATACACGCAGTACATGCAGAAACCGGCCGACCGACCGGGGAGCCTATACAGTCGCCGGGGAGCCGCAGCGCCGGGCGCTGCTCGATCGGTAACGGAGGTGTGGGCTTGGTGGGTTGCCGCGCTGGTACTCCCGCACGGGGCCTGCTGTTGGTCACCTTTCTGTTTCTGACGGCGCTGCTCGGCGCGGGTGTCGCGTCGGCCCAGGAGACCGAGTCCGGGGTGGCGTCGGGGCGGCTGGTCAATGCCGGGGACCCGGTCGCCGGAGCGGTGGTCCGGGTGCTCGACGAGTCCGGCGCCGAAGTCGCCACCGCGACCTCGGGGGACGACGGCCGCTGGGACGTCGAACTCCCGGTGGGGACCTACACCTTCGAAGTGGACAACGACAGCCTTCCCGACGACGTCAGCGTGCAGGGCACCGTCACCCGCGACGTCACGGCCGGAAGCACCAACGCGGTCGTGTTCATGTTCGGCGAGCTCCGGACCTCCATGGACACCCCGCTCTACGAACGCGTCATCCGGCTCACCATCGACGGTCTGCGTTTCGGACTGGTCATCGCCGTCGCCGCGATCGGCCTGAGCCTGATCTTCGGCACCACGGGTCTGACGAACTTCGCCCACGGCGAGCTCGTCACCCTCGGCGCGGTGTTCACCTGGATGTTCAACGTCACCTTCGGCGTTCCGCTGATCGGGGCCGCGGCGTTGGGCATCGTCGCCGGCATCGGTGTCGGGTGGCTCAACAACGCGGGCGTCTGGCGCCCACTGCGGCGCCGCCGCGTCGGGCTGATCCCGCAGCTGGTGGTTTCGATCGGGCTGGCGATCACGTTGCGGTACACGATCCTGGCGTTGTTCTCCGACCGGACGCAGGCTTTCGGCGAGTTCACCGTCAGCGCCGAACGCCGTTGGGGACCGATCGCGATCACCGACACCAACCTGATCGTGATCCTGATCAGCCTGGTGGTGCTGCTCGCGGTCGCGGTGATGCTGCAGAAGACGCCGATCGGCAAGGCGATGCGGGCGGTGTCCGACAACAAGGATCTCGCTGCCGCGTCCGGGATCAACGTGGAACGGGTGATCACGTTCGTCTGGTGCCTCGGCGGCGGCCTGGCCGCGCTCGGCGGGGTGCTGCTGGCGCTGTCCGAACTCGGCGGACGGGTGCAGTGGGAGATGGGATTCAAACTCCTGCTGCTGATGTTCGCCGGGATCATCCTCGGCGGCCTGGGCACCGCCTACGGCGCACTGCTGGGCTGTCTCGTCGTCGGCCTGTTCGTGCAGCTGTCCACGCTGGTGATCGACCCCGACCTCAAGTACGTCGGCGGCCTGCTCATCCTGATCGTCATCCTCGTCGTGCGGCCCCAGGGCATCCTCGGCTCCCGGGAAAGGATCGGGTGAGGCCAGGTGGACATCGTCTCCGCGCTGCAGATCGCGTTCGCTCAGCTGATCGGCCCGTCGGCCATCTTCTACGCATTGCTGGCCATCGGCCTGAACCTGCACTTCGGCTACACCGGGCTGTTGAACTTCGGCCAGATCGGGTTCGCCCTGCTCGGCGGATACGGGGTCGGCATCATGACGGTGACCTACCAGCAGCCGCTGTGGGTCGGGGTCCTCGTCGGGCTGCTGGCCGCCGGCGCACTGGCGGTGGTGCTGGGCATCCCGACACTGCGGCTGCGCGCCGACTACCTGGCGATCGCGACGATCGCCGCGGCCGAGGTGCTGCGCCTGATCTTCCGGTCGACGGCTTCGGACCCGGTCACCGGCTCCACGAACGGCCTCTACGGTTTCGCCGACTCGTTCACCAAGTTCAGCCCCTTCGATTCGAGCAAGAGCTACTCGCTGCTGGGGGTGAACTTCGTCGGCGACGACGTCTGGGCGATGGTGGTGGGATGGACGCTGGTGCTCATCCTGTGCGCCTTCGTCTACCTGCTCTCCCGCAGCCCGTGGGGCCGGGTACTGCGGGCCGTCCGGGAGGACGAGGACGCCGCACGCGCCCTGGGCAAGAACGTGTTCGTCTACAAACTGCAGGCCCTCGTCCTCGGCGGTGTCATCGGCGGGATGGGCGGCGTCTTCAACGCCCTGCAGACCAAATCGATCCACCCCGACTTCTACTCGACCGCACAGACTTTCTACGCGTTCGGCGCGCTGCTGCTCGGCGGTGCCGCCACGGTGTTCGGGCCGGTCGTGGGCGCGATGCTGTTCTGGTTCCTGCTCTCGATCCCGGACGCCATCCTGCGCCAGGCGATCGCCGGCCCCGACCCGATGCTTCCGCTGACCGATGCGCAGGTCGGCGCCACCCGCTTCATCCTGCTGGGGATCTTCATCGCGCTGCTGATGGTGTTCCGCCCGCAGGGGCTGCTCGGACGAAAACGGGAGCTGCAATTCGATGGTTGATGCCTCCCGCATGTCGGCCGCCGACCGGGCCGCCCTGTTCGCCGACCTCCCGGCCGTGCCGGGGGCGGCCAAACCCGACCCGATTCTGGTGGTGGAGAACATCTCCCGCCACTTCGGTGGGCTCACCGCCGTCGACGTCGAACACCTCGAGGTTCAGCGCGGCGCCATCACCGGGCTGATCGGCCCGAACGGGGCGGGTAAAACGACTCTGTTCAACCTGCTGACCGGCTTCGACCGACCCGACACCGGCAGCTGGAAGATCGACGGAGCCAATCTGGGCAGGCTGCATCCCCATCAGGTCGCCCGCCGCGGTGTGGTGCGCACGTTCCAGCTCACCAAGGCCCTGGCCCGGATGTCGGTGCTCGACAACGTTCGCCTCGGCGCGCAGCATCAGACCGGCGAGCGGATCATGGCCTCGTTGCTGCCGATGCTGTGGCGCGGCCAGGAGGCCGAGGTCACCGAACGCGCCCACCAGATGCTGCGGCGGTTCAAACTCGACGCCAAAGCCGACGACATGGCCGGCTCCCTGTCCGGCGGGCAACGCAAACTGCTCGAGATGGCGCGGGCGCTGATGACCGATCCCACGGTCGTGATGCTCGACGAGCCGATGGCCGGCGTGAACCCGGCCCTGACGCAGAATCTGCTGGAGCACGTCAAATCCCTGCGCGAGGAGGGGATGACGGTGATCTTCGTCGAGCACGACATGGACGTGATCCGCGACATCAGCGACTGGGTCGTGGTGATGGCCCAGGGCAGCGTGATCGCCGAGTCTCCCCCGGATGCACTGGCCGACAACGAGGCCGTGGTCGACGCCTACCTCGGGGGCCACCACGACCAACCCCTGGAGTTCGACGAACACGGCAACCCCGTCGGCGCCACCGCGGAACTGGCCAGACAGATCGAGCGGGCCGTGCTGGGCGAGGCCGAAAGTGAGGGCGACCGCACGTGAGCGAAACCCCGGACCCGGCAACCGAACTCACACCCGCCGAGCTGGCCGCCACCCCCGCGGAGCACGCCCGGCTCGCCGAGGGGGCACTGCTGAGAGCCGACCGGCTGGTGGCCGGCTACATTCCCGAGGTCGACATCCTGCGCGAGTGCGACTTCTTCCTGCGCGACGGCGAGATCGTCGGGATCATCGGCCCCAACGGTGCGGGGAAGTCGACGCTGCTCAAGGCCCTGTTCGGGCTGATCCCGGTCCGGTCCGGATCGGTGACGCTGCGCGGGGAGACGATCACCTCGGCCCAGGCCCACGTGTTGGTCACCAAAGGGGTGGGGTACGTGCCGCAGAACCGTAACGTGTTCCCCTCGTTGACCATCGAGGAGAACATGGAGATGGGTGTGTACCTGCGCCGCTCCAAGTTCGCCGAGCGTTTCGAGTGGGTCAGCGAGCTCTTCCCGCTGCTCTCCGAGCGCCGGAAGGTCAAGGCCGGGGCCCTGTCCGGCGGTGAACGGCAGATGGTCGCGATGGGCAGGGCCCTGATGATGGAGCCCTCGGTGCTGCTGCTCGACGAGCCGTCGGCCGGCCTGTCCCCCATGTTCCAGGACGAGGTCTTCATCCGGTGCAAGCAGATCAACGCAGCCGGCGTCTCGATCATCATGGTCGAGCAGAACGCCCGGCGCTGCCTGCAGATCTGCGACCGCGGCTACGTGTTGGACCAGGGCACCAACGCCTACACCGACACCGGCCGCAAGTTGATGAACGACCCCAAGGTCATCGAGCTCTACCTCGGCACCCTGGCGGGCAGCCGGGAGCGCTGAGAACCCCGGCGGCGAAAAGTCCGGCGCCGCCCACACCCGAAGGTGTGAGCGGCGCCGATCCTGTTGCTGCGCTCAGCTCTGGCTGACGACGATGAAGTCGTTGGTCTGCAGCGTGTTGTCGGCGTCGAACTCGAGGCTGCCGTAGGACCCGACACTCGGCTCACCGGCCGGCGCGAAGGTCAGCTCACCGGTGATGCCGTCGTAGTCGATGTCCTCCCCGGCGACGATCAGATCCCGGCACTCCACGAACGTGAAGCACTTGGTGCCGTCCCGGGTCACCCCGATGATGTTGGCCGCGATGTCCACACCGGCCGTGGATCCGGCCTGCTCGGCGGCCAGTGCGGTGATCATCACCGCGTCGTAGGACTCACCGGCGTAGTTGAAGTCGATCAGCCCGGGGTCGACCGCGGTGAGGCGGTTCTCGAAGTCGGAGCTGATCTCGGTCAGCGGCGTGGTGCCCTTCATTCCCTCGAGCAGCCCCGGCGCGACGCCTTCACCCAGCGCGTTGCCCATGTTGCCGTCGGTGCCGTAGACCAGCATGCCGTCCGACGGCCCGATTCCGACCTCGTGCATACGGGTCAGGATCTTGGCGCTCTCCTCGAAACCGATGACCGCGACCGCATCCGGGTTGAACTCGCGGACCTGGTCGACCTCGGCGTTGAACGACTGTGCGTTGGGGTCGTAGACGATCTTGGTGATCTGGTCCGACGGGATTCCGGCGGCCTCCAGATCGGCGACCGTGTTGGCCGCCAGCCCGGTGCCGTAGGGGTCGTTGAGGGCCATGATGGCCACCCGCTGCGCACCGTCCTGGGTGATCAGCTGGGCCAGTGCCTGGGCCTGCAGGACGTCGGTCGGCGCGGTGCGGAAGTACATGCCGCCGTCGGGATAACAGACGAACTGGTCGGAGGTGTTGGCCGGCGAGAACTGCACCACGCCGGCACTGGAGATCTTGTCGATCACCTTCAGCGAGACCGCCGAGGATGCCGCGCCGATGATGGCGCTCACCCCGTCGGCGAGCTGACGGTCGACGGTGATGTTGGCGGTGTCGGTGGTGGTGTCGCCCGAGTCGCCGGTGATCAACTGCACCGGCTGGCCGAGCACGCCACCGGCATCGTTGATCTCGTTGACCGCCACCTGGACGCCGGCCACTTCGGGCGGCCCGAGGAACGCCAGCGTGCCGGTCTCGGGCAACAGGGTGCCGATCTTGAGCGGGGTGGTCACCGGGGTGGCACCCGCGGTGGCCTGCTGCGGTTCGCAGTCGGTGCTGACGATCTCCGCGGATTCGTCGGTGGTCGTCTCCTCGCCGGCGGTGGTGTCGTCGCTCGACTCGCTCCCGCACGCGGTCAAGGCGAGCGAGGCGATACCCACGGTGGCAAACGCGCGGGCGAGGGTTCGATGCTTCATCGACAAGCCTCCTGATGTGTCATGTCCGAGTGGATGGGCCCACGCCGCAGCGGCGCAGACCCGACGCTAACGGCTGCAAGGTCGGCGCGAGACCCCGGAAAGGGCTCGTGACCAATATGTGACCTCACGGAAAACAAATTAACGGGACGGTAGCGCCCGGCGGGTGGCTTCAGGTCGATTCGGATTCCGCGGGCGGGTCCAGCGTCTCGAGGACCACCTCGGCGACCCGCTTCATCGTGGTCCTGCGGTCCATGGCGGCCCGCTGAATCCACTTGAAGGCCTCCGGCTCCGACATTCCCTGTTTGGACTGCAACAGGCCCTTGGCGCGTTCGACCAGTTTGCGCGTCTCCAGGCGGTCGGACAGCGAGGCGACCTCCTTCTCGAGCTCGGCGATCTCGCTGAACCGGCTGACGGCCACCTCGATGGCGGGAATCAGGTCGGAGATGTTGAACGGTTTGACCAGGTAGGCCATCGCGCCGGCGTCGCGGGCCCGCTCCACCAGGTCGCGCTGGCTGAACGCGGTGAGGATGACGATCGGGGCGATCCGTTTGGCGGCGATCTCGGATGCGGCGTCGATGCCGTCGCGGCGGGGCATCTTGACGTCCATGATCACCAGATCCGGACGCAGCGACTCGGCCAGGTCGACGGCCTCCTGGCCGTCGCCCGCCTCACCGACGATCTCGTAGCCCTCGTCGCGCAACATCTCGGCCAGGTCGAGGCGGATCAGGGCTTCGTCCTCGGCCACGAGGACCCGGCGAGATGTGACTGCGTCCGTCGGTGACGCGGTTGGCGATGACATGGAGAACATTGTGGCGGTCCAGGGCCGTTAGAGCGAGCGCGGGGCATCCTCTAAGGTGAAAGGCCGCGCAACTGCACGGTACGACGCCCTCGTATCCCAACTGGCAGAGGAAACGGATTCAAAACCCGTACAGTGTGAGTTCGAATCTCACCGAGGGCACCAGATCGACCCGGATGGCCGTCGACGTGTCGCCGGTGCTGATCTTGACCAGGACCCCGCCCCGTGCCATCTTTCCGTCGTGGGGGGCCGTACCGTCGCTATCCAGTTCGTCCGCGCCGCGCTGGACATGATGCGCGCCGGCGGGCATGACCCGACGCTGCTGCTCGAGACCGCCGGCATCCCCGGTGAGTTGGTGGCCGAGGACGCCGCCCGGGTCACCGAGGCGCAGGCGGCTCGGCTGATCCGGGCACTGTGGGACGCCTCCGATGACGAACTGCTGGGCTTCGGGCCGAAACCCATGCCGCGCGGCACGTTCCGGATGATGACGCTGGGCCTGATCCACGCACCCGATCTGGCAGCCGTGCTGTCTCGGTCCGTCGAGTTCAGCCGGATCGCCTTCGGTGTCGACGTCTCGATCCTCGAGTGCCGCAGTACGACCCGGATGTCGCTGACGGCACATGACGGCTCCGCGATCACGCCGGCGGTCGCCGCACTCATCCTGGCGGTGGCCCACCGGTTCGGGGGCTGGCTGATCGGCGGCACCATCGAACTCGAGGCCGTGTCGCTCACCGGCGCCGCGCCACCCGCACCGGCGGAGTATCTCGACGTCTACGGCGTGACCCCGGAATTCGGGGCGGCCACGCCCAGCATCGTCTTCGACTCCGGCTACCTGCGGGCACCGGTGGTCCAGGATGAGCAGGCCCTCGACGAGTTGATTCGCCACTCCCCCAACGAACTTCTCTTCCGCCGGCAGTACCGGCGCAGCACTGCCGGCCGAGTCCGCCGAATCCTCGAATG
>JAXHTL010000206.1:0-8174 GCA_034190095.1 Actinomycetota bacterium | reverse complement strand
TGGTTGTCGTCGACGGCGGCCAGCGCGTCCTTCATCTGGCCCGCGCCCGGCAGCATGCCCAGCAGGTTGCCGATCGGGCCCATCTTGCGGATCGCGAGCATCTGCTCGAGGAAGTCCTCCAGCGTCAGCTCACCGCTGCCGATCTTGGCCGCGGTGGCCTCGGCCTGCGCCGCGTCGAAGTGCTGCTCGGCCTGCTCGATGAGGGTGAGCACGTCACCCATCCCGAGGATCCGGCTGGCCATCCGGTCGGGATGGAAGACGTCGAAGTCCTCGAGCTTCTCCCCCGCCGAGGCGAACAGGATCGGCATTCCGGTGACCTCGCGCACCGACAGCGCCGCACCGCCGCGGGCATCGCCGTCGAGCTTGGTGAGCACCACACCGGTGAACCCGACACCCTCGCGGAAGGCGTCGGCGGTGGTGACCGCGTCCTGACCGATCATCGCGTCGAGGACGAACAGCACCTCGTCGGGATCGATCGCATCGCGGATCGAGGCGGCCTGGCGCATCAGCTCTTCGTCGATGCCCAGCCGGCCGGCGGTGTCGACGATGACCACGTCGTAGTGCTTGGATTTCGCTTCGGCCAGACCGGCCGAGGCGACCGCCACCGGGTCCCCCGCCGCGATCTGCTCGAGTTCGGCACCATCGGGTGACACTCCCGGGTGCGGGGCGAAGACGTGCACACCGGCGCGTTCACCGGTGATCTGCAACTGGTTGACCGCACCGGGACGCTGCAGATCGCAGGCGACCAGCAGCGGGGTGTGCCCCTGACCCTTGAGCCACCGGGCCAGCTTGCCCGCCAGCGTCGTCTTGCCGGAGCCCTGCAGACCGGCCAGCATCACCACCGTCGGTGGGTTGCGCGCGTAGGACAGCTGACGGGTCTCGCCGCCGAGGATCCCGATGAGCTCCTCGTTGACGATCTTGATCACCTGCTGGGCAGGGTTCAGCGCCGCCGAGACCTCCGCGCCTTTGGCGCGTTCCTTGATCCGCGCGACGAACTGCCGCACCACAGGCAGCGACACATCGGCTTCCAGCAGCGCCAACCGGATCTCCCGGGCGGTGGAGTCGATGTCGGCGTCGGTGAGCCGACCCTTGCCACGCAGGCCCGAGAGCGCTCCGGTCAACCGGTCGGAGAGCGATTCAAACACAGAGCCAAGACTACTTGTCTTCCCGATGACGGCCCGTCCCGGCCACCGACTGCATCCGAGCAGATCGCGGGCGGGGCCGGCGTAGGCTCGATCCGCCGGCCGCACGCCGGGCAGGCGGGACAGTTCAGGGGCACGATCTCGATGCGAATCTCGATGCGGGTCTCGCTGCGGTGCGCGGTCATCGTTCTCATCGCGCTGACCGTTGTCGTCGCTCCACAGGTCTCGGTCGCCGAGTCCCACGCGGCACCGCAGCCGGAGGTGACGCTGTACTTCTTCTGGGGCGAGGGTTGCCCGCACTGCGCGGCCGCCGAACCCACCCTCGCACAGCTGACACAGCGCTATCCCCAGCTACGGGTGCGGTCCTACGAAGTCTGGGGCAGCGACCGCAACCAAGAGCTGTTCGCCGCGATGGCCGCCAAGTTCGGGATCCGGGCCACCGGGACGCCGACGTTCTTTCTCGGCCGGCGCCACTGGGTCGGCTTCGACGAGTCCACCACCCCGAAGCAACTCGACGCCGCGATCCGGCAGTGCCTGGCCGCCGGCTGCCCCGATGCAGGCGCCGGAGTGGTCCACCCCGGCACCGACCGGCCGCCGACCGAGCCGCCGACCCGTACCCCGCCGCCGGAGCCGGCAGACGGTGTCCTCGACCTGCCGGTCATCGGGGAGGTCGACCTCGCCAACCAGTCACTCGTCCTGGGCACGGCGCTGATCGCGGTGGTCGACGGCGTCAACCCCTGCTCGCTGTGGGTGCTGTCGGTGTTGTTGGCACTGACGCTGCGGACGGGGTCTCGCCGGACGATCGCCCTGGTCGGGCTCGTCTTCATCTCCGTCACGGCTGCGGTGTATGCCCTGTTCATCGCGGGATTGTTCTCACTGTTCTCCGTCGTCGACTTCGCACCATGGGTGCGGGTGCTCGTCGCGCTGATCGCCGCGGCGTTCGCGGCCATCAACATCAAGGACTACTTCTGGTTCAAGAAAGGCGTGTCGCTCACCATCCCCGAGACCACCAAACCGGGTATCTACCAACGAATGCGCCGGGTGCTCGCCGTCGCCGACTCGATGCCGGCTCTGGTGGTCGCCACCGCGCTGCTGGCCGCCGGGGTGTCGTTCGTCGAACTGGCCTGCACGGCCGGCTTTCCCGTGCTGTGGACGAACATGCTCGCCATTCACGAGGTCTCGGCGCTGACCTTCGCCATGCTGCTGGGCCTGTACATGCTGATCTACCAGCTCGACGAACTGGTGATCTTCGGTGCCGCGGTGCTGACCATGCGTGCCACGAAGCTGCAGGAGAAACAGGGACGGGTGCTGAAGCTGGTGGGGGGAATGCTGATGTTGAGCCTGGCACTGGTCATGCTCGTCAACCCGGCCCTGATGAGTGACATCGCGACATCGCTGCTCGTGTTCGGCGCGGCAGCCCTGGCCACGCTCGTCGTCCTGCTCGTCGATCGCTTCGTGCTGCCCCGCTCCGTCCACCGGTGACCGGCTGCGGCCGGCACGGAGGCTAGCTGGCCTCGTCGACCGCCTTGGCCGGCGGCGCGGGCAGGACCCCGAACAGGTCGCGCTCCAGGTTCTGGCGCACCGCCTTCTCGTTGGCGCCGGCCGGGATCACGATTCCGAACGCGTCCACCACCGACGAACCCAGCGTGGTGACCTTGGCCCATTCGATGTCGACCTTGGCCCGTTCGAACACCGCAGTCAGGATCGCCAGCAGCCCGGTGCGGTCGGTGGCGCGGATCTCGGCCACCACGTGACCGCGGCCCTCGCTCTGGTGCCAGAGCACCCGGGGCGGGGCCGCCGGCGCGTTGATCGGCACCGCGGCGCGCACCTCGCCCACCCGGGTGGTACCGGTGGATTCGGCTTCCTTCTGTTCGAGGGCGCGAACCACGTCGAGTTCGCCGTCGAGAGCGAGCATCAGCTGCTGCCGGAGCAACTCGGCTGCCGGCGGCGCACCGAAGCGCGGTGAGACGACGAAGGTGTTGATCGCCGAACCCCGATGGCCGTTGACCGACGCCGAGTGCACCCGCAGCGAGTTCAGTGCCAGCACCCCGGCTGCCTTGGACAGCAGACCGCGCTTGTCCGGCGCGATCATCGTGACGTTGTAGATGTGCGAGTTGTCCCCGGGGGTGAGTTCGACGTGCACCGTGTCCTGGGCGGCCAGCGAAATGAAGCGCGGATCGACCGGATCAGGTTGCGGCAACGGCTCACCGGCCATCGCAAGCCGGCAGCGGCGTACCAGATCACCGATCAGCGAGGCCTTCCAGTCACCCCACACCCCGGGGCCGGTGGCCAGTGAATCGGCTTCGGCCAGGACGTGGAGCAGTTCGAGCACCACCAGATCTCCGCCGAGGGCATCGACCACCGTGGCAATGGTGTTGGGGTCCTGCAGGTCCCGCCTGGTCGCGGTGTGCGGCAGCAGCAGGTGGTGGCGCACCACCTTGGCGAGGACCTCGACGTCGGAGGGCCACAACCCCAGCCTGTTGCCGATCTGGGTCGCCAGTTCGGCGCCGATGACGCTGTGGTCCCCACCGCGCCCCTTGCCGATGTCGTGCACCAGCGCGCCGAGGACGAGCAGGTCCGGACGAGCCACTCGGGTGGTGAATGCGCTTGCCCGCGAGACTGTTTCGACGAGATGTCGGTCGACGGTCCAGATATGGGCCACGTCACGCGGGGGCAGGTCACGCACGGCGCCCCATTCGGGGAACAGCCGGCCCCACAGGCCGGTGCGGTCGAGCGCTTCGATGGTGCCCACCGCAGAGGGGCCGGCCGCCAGCATCACCAGCAGGTCCTTGAGCGCCTGCCGCGGCCAGGGGGTGCGCAGCTCGGGCGCGTTCTCGACCAGCCGACTCAGCGTCGAGGCAGCCATGGGCAGCCCGGTCGTCGCCGACGCTGCCGCGACCCGCAGGATCAGGCCCGGATCACGCCCGGGACGGGCGTCGCGCGCCAGGATCACCTCACCGTTGAACTCGATGACCCCTTCGTCGAGCGGGCGGCGCACCGGCCTGCGCAGCGCGGCCAGCCCGCGGCGCGGCAGCGCGTTGCCCGCGGTGCGGATCCCGGCGTCGACGTAGTAGCTGACCGTCCGCGCGGCGTCGGAGAGCATGCGGGCGAGGTCGAACCGGTCTCCGACGCGCAGCGCCGCGCCGATCTCGTCGGCGTACTGGGCGAGCAGCAGCTCGCGCCCCTTGCCGGCCACCCGGTGCAGTTCGGTACGCACATTGAGCAGGGAAAGATGCGCCCCACCAAGGGTTTCGGTCGGCGAAGCCAGCGACGGGGACGGGTAAACGTCGGCCAGCTGGGCGATGGCCAGGGCGTTGAGCAGCTGAACGTCCCGCAGGCCGCCCCGGCCGCATTTGAGGTCGGGTTCGGCACGGTGGGCGATCTGGCCACTGCGCTCCCAGCGCGCCTTGGTGTGCTCGACGAGCTCTTCGAAGCGCGAGGTGATGCCCGTGCGCCATTGCCGGCGCGCGCCACCCACCAGCAGCGACGAGAGATCCGCGTCCCCGGCGATGTGCCGGGCCTCGAGCATGGCCAACCCGGCCGAGATGTCCTCCCCGGCGACCGTCAGCGCCTCGGGCACGGTGCGCACGCTGTGATCGATGCGGATGTTGGCGTCCCACAACGGGTACCACAGCAGTTCGGCGACCTCGCTGACGATCTCGGTCGGCATGTTGTCGTGCAACAACATCAGATCGAGGTCGGAATACGGCAACAGTTCTCCGCGCCCCAGCCCGCCGGTCGCGACGATCGCAAAGCCACTGCTGGCGGTGATGCCGATCTCGGTGGCCTTGGTGGTGAGCCAGAAGTCGTACAGATCGAGCAACGCCTCCCGCAGGGCGGCGGCGTCGAGTTGGCGTGGACCACCGACAAGCAGCTGCGCAGCGGCCGCCGCCAGGTCGGTGGCGGGCCGAAAAGAACCCGCCGCCGGGCGCACCCATCGGGGCGCTCCGGCGGCGGGATCTGCTTTCCGCTCTGTCATGAGTTGTTGTCCTCCCGGCACTTAACGATCCAGCGCTCACACGGTGCAAATGCCGGGAGACGACGCGTCATTCCATGATAGTCGGCTACAGGGCGTCGGCCCCCCGCTCACCGGTGCGCACCCGGACCACCGTCTCGACCGGGCTTACCCACACCTTGCCATCGCCGATCTTCCCGGTACGGGCGGCCTGCACGATGACGTCCACGACCTTGTCGACGGCGGCGTCATCGACGACGACCTCGACACGGACCTTGGGGACGAAATCGACGGAATACTCAGCACCGCGGTAGACCTCGGTGTGACCCTTCTGCCGACCGTAGCCCTGAACTTCGCTGACGGTCATCCCCAGGATACCCGTCTGCTCCAGACCGGTTTTGACGTCTTCGAGGGTGAACGGCTTGACGATCGCAGTAATCAGCTTCATGTAGTTGATCCCTTCCGATGAAATTGTCGCCGATCAGGCGAGCTCGTAAGCCGTTTCGGCGTGTTCTGTTTCATCGATACCAGTGTCCTCGTCCTCCTTGGACACTCGCCAGCCCAGCGGCTTGACGATGTAGGCGATGATGAAGGTCATGACCGCGGTGAACACCAGGGCCACCAGAGCGATCACGAACTGCACGACGAGCTGCTCGAAGCCCCCGCCGACGAACAGGCCGGTGTCGGTGGCGAAGAAGCCCAGCGAGATGGTGCCCCACAGGCCGGCGACGAGGTGGACGCCGACGACGTCGAGCGAGTCGTCGTAGCCGAACTTCCACTTCAGCCCGATGGCCAGTGCGGAGAGCACACCGGCGATGGCGCCGACGACGATCGACCAGATCGGGGTCAGGTTGCCGCACGCCGGGGTGATCGCGACCAGACCGGCGACGATGCCCGAGGCAGCGCCGACGCTGGTCGCGTGACCGTCACGGATCTTCTCCACCACGAGCCAGGCCAGCATGGCTGCCGCGGTCGCTGCGGTCGTGTTGACCCACACCAGACCCGCCAGCACGTCGGCGGCGCCTTCCGAACCGACGTTGAAGCCGAACCAGCCGAACCACAGGATGGCCGCACCGAGCAGCACGAACGGAACGTTGTGCGGACGGTAGGCGGTCTTGCCGAAGCCCGAACGCTTGCCGAGCAGGATCGCGAGGACCAGAGCGGCCATACCGGCGTTGATGTGCACCACGGTGCCACCGGCGAAGTCGATGGGTGCGACGTTGGCTGCGCCTTCGTCATCGAGGCCGAACAACATGCCCGCGATGCCCTTGTCCGAACCCGAGAGCAGGCCACCGCCCCAAACCATGTGAGCCAGTGGGAAGTACACCAGGGTGACCCAGATTCCGCCGAACAGCAGCCAGGTGCCGAACTTCATCCGCTCGGCCACCGCGCCGCTGATCAGGGCGACGGTGATGACGGCGAAGGTGAGCTGGAAGGCCACCCAGACGATGGCCGGCACGGTGCCGAACCCGCCGAGGACGAAGGTGTCCACGCCGTCGATCTCACGGACTTCGGTGAGTTGGTTCACCCCGAACAGCGCGAATGGATTGTCGAAGATGCCGAGGAAGTTCCCTCCGCCGGTATGCGCCGACGAGAAGGACATCGAATAGCCCCACAGGACGTAGATGACGCTGACGACACCTATCGAGCCGAAGGACATCATCATCATGTTCAGGACGGACTTCTGCCGCGAGAGCCCGCCGTAGAAGAACGCCAGGCCGGGTGTCATGAACAACACCAGCGCGGAGGCGGTGATGATCCACGCAGTGTCCCCGGCGCTGAGGCCATCGGGCCCGAACGGCAGGAACTGATCGTCTGGTATGGCTAGGGCCACGTCATGCAAGCCAAAAACCACTTTGTTTGAACCTCCTTGGGACGTGAGCAGCCGATCATGATCGGCCTCCCGAAGAGACTCTTGTGCGCGCGTTTCACCTGTGATTCGTCCGTGTTTCGGATACGTGAACGGGCTTCCGCATCCGGTTACGCCTAGGTTTCAACGCCGTCATTCAGCAAAAAATGACGTGCCGTGAAAGAATTACGGTCTTTTCCAGCGTACGCGCGGCCGCCCCGGCGCCGCCCTAACCGAGCAGTGCGTCGACGAATGCCGACGGCTCGAACGGCGCGAGGTCATCGGGGCCCTCACCGAGTCCGACCAGTTTGACCGGAACGCCGAGTTCCTGCTGGACCCGGAACACGATGCCGCCCTTGGCCGTGCCGTCCAGCTTGGTCAGCACCACCCCGGTGATGTCGACGACCTCGGCGAACACCCTTGCCTGCGGCAGGCTGTTCTGGCCGATCGTCGCGTCGAGCACCAGCAGCACTTCGTCCACCTCGGCACGGCGGCCCACCACCCGCTTGACCTTGCCGAGCTCGTCCATCAGACCGCTCTTGGTGTGCAGGCGTCCCGCGGTGTCGACGACCACCACGTCGGCCCCGGAGCTGATGCCGGTGTCGACGGCGTCGAACGCCACCGATGCGGGGTCTGCCCCTTCGGCACCGCGGACCACCTGCGCGCCGACCCGCGAGGCCCAGGTCTGCAACTGGTCGGCGGCGGCGGCACGGAAGGTGTCGGCCGCCCCGAGGACCACCCGTCTGCCGTCGGCGACCAGAACCCGGGCCAGTTTGCCCACCGTCGTGGTCTTCCCGGTGCCGTTGACCCCGACCACCAGCAACACCGACGGCTTGTCCTCGTGCGGCAGCGCCCGGATCGAGCGGTCGAGATCGGGCTGCAACTCGGCGATCAGGACGTCGCGCAGCACCGCCCGGGCGTCGGCCTCGCTGCGCACATGGCTGGCAGCCATCTTCGATCGCAACGCCGCCACCACCGATTCGGTGACCACCGGACCGAGATCGGCGATCAGCAAGGTGTCCTCGATCTCCTCCCAGGAGTCCTCGTCGAGATCACCGCCGCCGAGCAGGCCCAGCATGCTGCGCCCGAGGGTGTTCTGGGACTTGGCCAGGCGCCCGCGCAGCCGGTCCAGCCGGCCCTCCGGTGGCGCGATGGCGCCGATGTCGGGTGCGGCCGCGGCCGGGGCCTCCTCGACCGGCTCGGCCGGGGCGGCTTCCTCGGGCTCGGC
>JAXHTL010000205.1:0-8207 GCA_034190095.1 Actinomycetota bacterium | reverse complement strand
GGCATGGCCGCCCGCGGCTACAAGGACGTGCGGGCGAACACGGTGCCCTCGTTCGCATTGGGCGACTACGAGTGGCTGCTCGCCTTCGAGGCGCCTGAACTGCACCGCATCGTGAATTTGATGCGTGATCTGCGGGCCACCGATGCGCGCCGGCACGTCCGGGAGGAGACCCCGTTCTTCACCGGCCCGCGGGTGTCGGTCGAGCAGCTGGTCAACTCCCTGCCGTAGCGGCATGTGCTCTCTGGAGTTTGCTGAAAGGTAACGTACCGGGCTGCTTTGGTTTGGCTGACCTGAGGGCGTCCGACTCCGACCATTGGCACCACCTGCCAGTTTGCTGCCGGGTTCGCCGACAATGTGATTCAACTGACGATGGCGTCAGTTGTGGTGCGGAGCCTGAACAGGAGTTGCTAGCATCATCCGGTGCTGAGCCCCAAGGCTGCGGCGGCTGGGATCGGGATAGCCGGGGGAGCGTTCTCTGTTCTGCAGTTGAGCAGGTGGAGCGCCCTGCCGGTGGTTCGGGTTGTCAACGATCTGGTCGTGATGTCGCTCGCGCTGGCGGCCGCCGGGTGCGCGCTGTCCGCGGCCAGGCGACTGGTCGGCAGGCAGCGGATGGCCTGGCTGTGGATCGTCGTGGCCCTCGGTGGATTCGCCGTCGGCCAGTTCATCTGGACCTGGTACTCGGTGACCCGCGGTGCGTCCCCGTTCCAATCGGCCGCCGACCTCGGTTACATGCTGTGGCCCGTCGGCACCGGGATTGCCTTGCTGGTCATGCTGCGCGACCATCCACGATCGACCATGCTGCGGACGCTGCTCGACGGCGTGGTCGTTTCCGGTGCGCTGTTCGGGGCGGCCTGGGCGGCGTTGCTGGCGACGGTGTATGCGGCCAAGGCGATGGACTGGCCGGCGATGGCTCTCACGTTGATGTATCCCGTCGCCGGCATCGCGGTGGTCACCATCGCGATGCTGTTGCTCGTCCGTGCCCCCGTCACCGAGCGCAGGCCCCTGGCCATGCTGACCGCCGGGCTGGCGCTGGTGAGCGTTGCCGATATCGCCTACGCCTACGTGACGGCCGTCGACGGCGTCTACTACGAGGCCATCTCGCTCGGCTACGCGTGGGGCTTCGTCGCCGTCGGCGCCGCTGCGCTGCTGACCCGGGCGCGGTCCCCCGGGCCGCCCGCCAGGACGCCGCCGGCTTCGCCGTCCACGTCGATGTGGTTGCCCATCGTGCCGGTGGCGGCCGCCGTGCTGATCTGCGCGCCGGCCCTGCTTCCGCTGCTCGGGCCGCTCTACGTGGTCGGCGCGACGACCATCGCCGCGGTCATGATCCGCCAGCTACTCGTCCTGCGGGACAACCGCAGACTGCTCGCCGAGGTCTCCGACCGCGCGTTGCGCGATCCGCTGACCGGGCTGGCCAACCGCACCCTGTTCACCGACCGGCTGACGCACGCCCTGGCGCTGCAGCGGCGGGAGGCGCGCGCGGTGGCGGTGCTGTTGATCGATCTCGACGATTTCAAGCTCGTCAACGACAGCCTCGGACATCCGGCCGGCGACGTGATCCTGGCGCGGGCGGCCGAGCGGATCACCAACGCGGTGCGCGCCAGCGACACCGTGGCCCGGTTGGGCGGCGATGAGTTCGCGGTGCTCATGGAGGGGGACCCGGACACGTCGCGTGCGGTGGCCCGACAGGTGGTGGCCGCGTTCGACCGGCCCTTCCTCATCGACGGCCAGCATCTGCTGGTACGCCTCAGCAGCGGCCTGGCGATCTCGGCGCCCGATTGCGCCGGGATGACCGTGGAGGAGCTGCTCAAGCAGGCCGATGTCGCGATGTACAGCGCCAAGCGGTCCCAGTCCGGCGCCCCGGTCACCTTCACCCCGGATATCGAGCAGCCGTGGGGCGGGGACGCGGAGCCACCCGCGGCCAGGCCGGCGCGCGCCAGCGTGTCCACCCGGGCGTCGCAGGGCATGCTGCGCGACCTGCAGACGTCGCTGGAACACGACGGCCTCAGCGTGGTCTATCAGCCGAAGTTCGATCTACGGTCGGGCATCATCGCCGGGGTCGAGGCGTTGGTGCGCTGGCAGCACCCGAGCCGAGGTGTGCTGACCCCCGACCAGTTCCTGCCCCTGGTGCGCCAGCACGGGCTGATGCGTTCGGTGACCACCGCGGTGGTCGACCGCGCGCTCGACGACGCGGCGCAGTGGTGGGCTGTGGGGGTGGAATTGCCGGTGGCGGTCAACGTGTTCGCCCCGGACGTCCGTGATCGGGGGCTGCCGCGCCAGCTCGCCCAGGCGCTGCAGCGACGGGGGCTGCCGCCGGAGATGCTGACCGTGGAGATCACCGAAGACCTGCTGTTGGAGAACCTGGCCAAGACGCGGGATGTGCTGACGATGTTGCGCGAGTACCGGATCCGGATCGCCATCGACGATTTCGGCAGTGGCTACTCGGCACTGTGGTACCTGCGCGAGTTCCCCGTCGACGAATTCAAACTCGACCGGCACTTCATCGCGCCGATCACGACCCACGCGTCGTCGGCGGTGATCGTGCGTGCCCTCGTCGACCTCGCCCATGCTCTCGACATCGTGCCGGTGGCCGAGGGGGTCGAGAACGCCGAGACCGCACGGCTGCTGCTCGAGTACGGCTGCGAAGTGGCCCAGGGGTATCACTTCAGCAAGCCGTTGTCCGCCGCCGCCGTGCTGGAACTGGTGCAGGCGCAACGACGTTCAGGGGCGCCGCGCCCACAGGTCTGCCAGCCGGCCCGCGGCGACACCGGGTCGACGCGGTGATGCCCCTTGTCCGGGCCTACCCGTCTGCGGGCACCAGGCGCAGCGAGATCGAGTTGATGCAGTACCGCTGGTCGGTCGGAGTGGGATAGCCCTCACCTTCGAAGACATGCCCCAGATGGCTGTGGCAGTTCGCGCACAGCACCTCAACCCGGCGCATCCCCATCGAGTCGTCGGCACGCAGGATCACCGCCTCGGAATCGGCCGGATCGAAGAACGACGGCCATCCGCAGTGAGATTCGAATTTCTCGCTGCTGCGGAACAATTCGGCACCGCAGGCGCGGCACTGGTAGACACCCTCGGTCTTGGTGTCGGTGTATTCACCGGTGAACGGGCGCTCGGTGCCCGCTCTGCGCAACACCGTGAACTCCTGGGGTGTGAGGCGTTGACGCCACTCGTCGTCACTGAGCGCCAGCGCCGGACCCGGCGTCGAATCCGGCGCGGAACCTGAAGCTGTCATGGCGCCAGGCTACTCGCCGGACGGGCTCCGAGACGTCCCCACCGGGTTCGGCCCGGGCGGGGCCGCATTCACCCATGGCGGGTCGATGCCGTCGTCGAGGCGGTCCTCGTTCTTGGCGTCCAGGTAGCGGAAGAGCAGCACCGAGAAGACCACGATCAGCAGCAGTGACCAGCCGTAGGTGATCTTCAGGTACTCGATCGCGCGTCCGGTGGTCGGCCATTTCCACATCAGCCAGCGGTCCATGGTGGTGAACCCGTAGATGGCCAGCCAGGCGACCCAGCTGCGGATCACCGAGTTGGGCAGCACCACGGTCATCAGGAACGGGAACAGCATCATCGAGTAGTAGCCCTGCCCCAGCGACAACACCAGCCACGAGGTGAGCAGCAGCACGCCCGAGGAGGTCAGCATCCAGAAGAACGGGTCCCGGGTGCGGTAATAGCGGTACAGCAGCCACAGCGCGGCCACCCCGAGCGCGGCGAATGCCAGCCGCAGCGCCATGATCAGCCACATCGGCAGGCCGTAGTAGATGCCGTTGCCCAGGATCGAGCTGTTGAAGTAGTCCCGGGTGGAGAAGATGTAGGGCACGGTCCGGGTGACGAAGTTCATCGGATCGTTGATCAGCGGCCAGGCCGCGAGGTTGAACACCAGCGGTACCGCGAACGCGCTCACCAGGGCGCGCCACTGGCGGTTGACCAGCGGCAGCAGCAGCAGGGGGGCCAGCAGGGGCTTGACCACCAGCGTCAGTCCGATCGACACCCCGGCCCACCACTCGTGGCTGCGGTTGCCGTCGAGCAGCCAGCGCAGGAACAGCACCTCGAAGAGCAGGATGACGCCGTTGATGTTGCCGAACACCAGGGTGTTGGTGACGTTCTCGGTGCAGAACATCGCCAGCAGCAGTGCCGGTGCGGCGACCGAGGCCAGGGTGAAGTTGAACAGCCGCAGCAGCAAGTAGCCGGCGATCACGATGGCCAGCGTGTTGAAGACGATGAACCAGTTGCGGGAGGCTTCTTCGGGCAGGTAACCGAACGGCGCCATGATCAGCGTGCCGCCGGGCGGATACAGGTAGTGCGGGTCGACCCAGGTGAAGTTCTCGTCGTAGATGTCGCGGCCGAGCTTGAAGTGCACCACGGCGCGGTACACCGGCGCGAAGTCGTCGGTGATGAAGCGGTTGGCGACCAGTACGTAGCTGCGGTGGATGACCGCCATGATGGCCAGCGGCCACAGCACCGACCGCAGCACCGTCGCGGCATCCGGTGGTGTGGTGCGAGGCCGGAACGCGGTCAGGACAAGATCACGCACCTGCGCACCGTACCCGACGGGCTGGTGCGGGCCGAGCAGGTAGGTCCGCGCGTCAGGCCGGGCAGTAGGTGTCGGTGGAGGGCAGCTCACCGGTCTGCAGATAGCCGATGACCGGCGGCAGCGCGCACGGCGAGTAGATGGCCGCCCCGTGGCCGGTGCCCTGCCAGATGACCCGCCGATTCGCCGACCCGGCGTTGATCGCTGTGGCGGCGACAGCGGCGACGCCCTCGTTGCCGACGATCGGGTCGTTGCGGACCCCCAGGAGCAGGGTCGGGATCTCGAGGTCTCCGGGATCCGGGGGGGTCGACCCGCTGGGCCAGTTCAGGCACTTGACCATGTCGAGTGCCCCGACGGTGCCGAACTGGGGGTACTCCCTGCCCCAGGCGACGACGAGTTCGCGGACCCGGTCCGGGGTCGGGCGGGCCAGCGCGTCGCTGCACCGGTTGACGAACTGGCCGTCGGTCTGGCGCACTGCCTCGGCCTCGTTGATCAGGGCGTTGAGCCGGCCGGTGTTGCCGGCACGAGCGTCGGCCACGGCCAGCGCGAGCTCGTTGCCCGCGTCGACGCGGCCGCCGCGCGGAAAGCCCAGCGCGGTGGAGATCGCCTCGGTGACCGCTGCCACCGAGGCGCCGCCGGGACCGCGACCGGCCCGCGCCGCCGCCAGCAGATCCTCGACCGCGGCCTTGGGATCCGAGCCCAGCGGGCAGTTGGTCGCCTGGCACTGCGCCGCCCAGGCGTCCAGCGCCGCCTGTTCGCCCTTGACCCGCTGCTCGGTGGCCATCTCGTCGGCGATGCCCAGCGGCAGCGGGGAGTCCAGCACCAGCCGGGCCACCTTGCTCGGATGTGATCCGGCATAGGCCAGGGCCACCTGTGCGCCGTTGCCGATGCCGTACAACGCCAGCGCGGGCACATCCCACGTGGTGCGCAGGCGTTCGAGGTCCTCGGCGGCGTGGGCGTTGTCGTAGGCCGAGTCGCCGGGGGCGATGGCGTCGGTGCAGCTGGTGGTGGCGTTCATGGTGACCTCGCGCAGGTTGGCCACCGGGTCGTCGCCGGGCTCGAACTGGGCCTGGTCGAACATCTCCTGGCGGTCGAACAGGTCGCGGCAGTCCAGCGCGCCGGACATGCCCATGCCGCGGCGGTCCACCGAGACCACCGGATGGCTCTTGAGCACCTCGGTGCCCGAGCGGGACAGCCACACCGGCAGCTGCACCGAGGACGGCAGATCCGTACCGGTGGTCATGACCAGCGGCCCCGCGTCGGCCGGGGTGTCGCTGGAGCGGGCCCGCACCACCCCGATGCTGACGGTGCCGCTGGCGCCGGCGATCGGATCCAGGTCGGCGTCGTAGCTGGCGCACTCCAGCGCAACCCCGTCGACGGGGGAGAGGTCGGCGGCCCCGAACACCCGTGAGGTGCATTCCTGCCACGACAGTTCGTTCTTGGGGGCCTCGATCGCCGGCGGGCCGGAGGCCTGCTGGGTGGTCTCGGGGGCCCCTTGGGGGCCGGCACCGGAATCGGTGGCGTACCGGGGATTGGCGGCAAGGCCGGGAGCGCACCCGGCCAGCACGGTGCTCAGCGCGACCGCCAGCACCGCACCAACACGCAAACGCATGCCGACCACAGTACTGATCGCGGTCAGCGCGGCGGATCCGAGCGAGCGCGGCGATAGCGCAGGCACAGGTACCCCTCGGCATCGGCCAGCACCTGGTCGAGCCGCAGCGCCGACCGCACCTCCCCGGAGCCGGCCACGATGCGACCGGAGGCGCCGCCGACGAGCACCGGGGCCACCGTCAGGCACATCTCGTCGAGCAGGTCGGCTTCGGTGAACATGCCCAGCACCCCGGGGCCCCCCTCGGTCAGCACCCGGAACAAGCCCCGTGCGGTCAGTACCTGCAGTGCGGTGTGCAGGTCGACCGAGGACGGGTCGGGGCCCGAGGTGTCGATGACCTCGGCGAGTCCACCGAGCCGGCGACGGGTTTCGGTGGCAGCGTCACTGCTGGTCAGGATCAGCGGTGCGACGTCGGTGCGGTGGAACAGCCGTGCGTCGCGGTCCAGCCGACCCGAGCGGGACAGCACGGCGATCGGCGGGACCTCGGCCTGTCCGCGGCGGCGCCGAGCGTCGCGCTGCGCGGCGCTCAACTGCACCCCGGCGTAGTTCTCCACCAGTGCGGTCGAGGCGCCGACGACGACGACGTCGGCGAGTTCGCGCAGCACGCCGAACACCGCGCGGTCCGCGTCGCCGCCCAGCGCGCCGGACTTGCCGCCGCTGGTGGCACCCCCGTCGACGGAGGTGATCATGTTGCCCCGCACCCAGGCGCGATCCAGGTCGGCGGGATAGCCGTAATGGTGGACCAGCGCGCCGGCGCCGATCCGGTCGCCGCTGCCCAGCAGTGTGAACTGCGTCCCGTCACCCTCGTCGGACATACGCAGAATCACAGCACGCCGATAGGGTGCGGTGCATGCACGGGTCCAGCGATGTCGGGCATCTGGTTGATCGGCACCCCAGCGTCACCCCGGAACGGCTGATCGAACAGCTGGTCCCGCCCCCCACTTTCGCCGACGTGGGGTTCGACACCTACCAGCCCGATCCCGCCGAGCCGTCGCAGGCCGAGGCGGTCAGCGCGTGCCGGCGGTTCTGCGAGCAGGCCATCGAGCGGCGAGCGGGCAAGAAGAAGCTGTTCGGCAAGCGTGAGGTGCTGCCCGGGGTCGGGGTGTATCTCGACGGCGGCTTCGGTGTCGGCAAGACCCACCTGCTGGCGTCGTCGTACTACGAGGTGGCCCGGGCCTCAGACTACCGGCAGGCGTTCGCGACCTTCGGTGAGTTGACCCAGCTGGCCGGGGTGTTCGGGTTCGTCGAGTGCATCGATCTGCTCTCGGACTACGCGCTGGTCTGCATCGACGAGTTCGAGTTGGACGACCCCGGCAACACCACGCTGATCTCGCGGCTGCTGTCGGCTCTGGTGGAGCGCGGGGTGTCGGTGGCCGCCACCTCGAACACGCTTCCCGAGCAGCTGGGCGAAGGGCGGTTCGCCGCCCAGGACTTTCTGCGTGAGATCCACACGCTGGCAGCGATGTTCACCACGGTGCGGATCGAGGGCCCCGATTATCGGCACCGCGACCTGCCGCCGGCGCCCGAGCCACCCGGCGACGCCGAGGTGGCCGAGCGCGCCGCGCAGGTCCCGGGAGCCACGCTGGACGACTTCGACGCGCTGTGCGCACACCTGGCCACCATGCACCCGTCGCGGTATCTGACGCTGATCGAAGGGGTCGCCGAGGTCTACATCACCGGGGTGCACCCGATCGACGACCAGAACGTGGCGCTGCGGCTGGTGTCGCTGACCGACCGGCTCTACGACGCCGGGATCCCGGTCGTGGCCTCGGGGGCCAAGCTGGACACGATCTTCAGCGACGACATGCTCGCCGGCGGATTCCGCAAGAAGTACCTGCGTGCCACCTCGCGGCTGCTGGCGCTGACCGCGGCCGGTCAGAGCGGGCGCACCATCACATAGTCGTTCTCGATGTCCTCACCCAGCCGGAAGGTCTTGGTGCCGGCGACGGTGAATCCGTGTTTGGCGTAGAAGCGTTGCGCGCGCCGGTTCTGCTGGTTGACCCCGAGCCACACGCAGACCGCGCCCAACCCGGCCGCCGCGCTCGCCCATGCGGCCGGGTTGGG
>JAXHTL010000204.1:0-8254 GCA_034190095.1 Actinomycetota bacterium | reverse complement strand
GATGTCATAGCCTTGGCGAAACTCGTCGAGACAAAAGGGGCTGGTGACATCCTGAAGATCCACGGGCACCCAGTTCGGATCCGTCCTCGTGGTCGAACGAGTAGACATCCCAGCCGAGTTCGTTCATCGCCGAGACGAGCTCGCCGAGCCAGCCGGCGTTGTCGAGGGTGGTCGACACGTTGTAGGCGGCCTTGGCCAGGGTGTCCCGGTCGCTGACCTCGACCGGGCCGCCCGCGGCGTCCTGCAGCACGAAGAACTCGGTCTCGACGCCCAGATTGAAGGTGTAGCCCAGCTCCGCGGCGTGTCCGAGTTGCCGCTTCAGGACGTCGCGCGAGGACGCCGCGAACGGCTTCCCCGCGGTGTACAGGCTGCTGGGAAAGTAGGCGAACTCCTTGTTCCACGGCAAGGGGAACCACCGGGACAGGTCCGGGCGCGCGGAGAGCTCCTCGTCGCTGACGTCCTGCGGCAGGCCGTCGAGCGCGGCGCCGGTGAACAGTTCGGACCCGCCCAGCATGTTGTCCAGATGATCGATCGGGACGAACTTTCCCTTCGAGATCCCGTGGATGTCGACGAAGCTCGCGATGGCGTACTTGACGCCGGACTGGCGCAGTTGCTCCTTGACGACGTCGATGTCGGCGGTGGGCTCGGTCGTGGTCATGGGACTCCTTCGCGCGGCACAGAGCTGGCCTTTTTCGATGACCTATCGAAACTCTCGCGCTGCGCGATTTCTGCGCGGTGACCTGACTGTTTCGGAGTGGTAAAGGGTGCTCCGATGATCCACTATCTCGGTATGGGCAAGGGTGACGTGCCGCGGGTGGGCAGACCGCGTAACAGCAACGTGAACGCAGAGTCGCCACGCGAGGAGATCGTCGCTGCGGCAGCCAGGCTGTTCGCCGCCGACGGCTACGCCCAGACCAGCGTGAGCGCCATCGCCCGGGCCGCCGGCCTGCGCCAGTCCTCGTTGTACTACTGGTTTCCCAACAAAGAGGCGATCGTCGAGGAACTCATCGACAAGAACAGGGAGTCGCTCGAGATCGCCCGCGAGATGGTGGACCGGCCGGAGCCGGCCTCGGCGCGGCTGTACCGGATCATCTTCATCGATGTGGTGCAGATGTGCTCGGCACCCTTGGACTTCTACGATCTCGAGAGTGTCGCGCTCGCCCAGCCCGCCGAGTTCGGCAAGTACTTCTTCGCCGACTACCGCGAACTCGGTGAACTGATGAGCACGGTGATCCGGCAGGGGCAGAGCGCCGGTGAATTCCGCAGCGCCGAACCCGATTCGGCCACCGCGGCCGCTCTGGCGATGAACGAGGGCCTGCAGTACCGCTACCGGCGTGACGGGTCCGGCCCGGCCCGCATGGGCGAGCTGGCCCATCTGTCCGCTCAGACGTCCCTGGGAGCTCTGTTGCGTGACCGGCGGCGTCTCACCGCGGCCCGCGCCACCGCCGAGACGCTGGGTTCGTCCCCGTCGCCGCGCGTCACCACCACAGGCGGCGGTGGATCAGCGCATCGGCGACCAGAGCCACACCGGCGATGACGAACAGGATGCGCACCCCGATGGGCCCGTAGCGGGTCAGCGTCCGCACCAACCAGCGCTGGGCGCGGTCCGCCCGACGGCTCCGACTGGTGGACAGGGCCAGCACGAGCAGGCAGGGCAATACGGCGATGAGGCAGTAGGCGAGCACGATCGCCGGCCAGGCCGGCGGCAGCGGATCGCGGGCGGCGATCATCGCCAGTCCGGCCAGGTAGGGGACCGCGGTCGGCGCCTGGCCCGCACCCACCGCCACGCCGACGAACCCGAGAAGCCAGGGACGGTCGCGCATGGTCGCCATCGCCCAGCCGGGGGCGGTGCTCTGGGCGACCAGCGGAAAGAACGCCAGCGCGATCAGCGTGACCCCGATGAGCAGCTCGCCCCAATACCGGACGGTGGGCGTGAGTTCGAAGTCGGTGAGCTCGGTCAGGAAACCGATTCCGAGGACGACGCTGACGCCGAAGGTGAACAGCACCGTGAACACCCCGGCGACGTAGCTCAGCCCGCCGGGCAGTGCGGACCGCCGATTCAGCCGGCTGCCGTAGACGACCGCGGAGACCACGCCGATGTTGAGAACGTTGAGCGAGTCGAGGAACGCCAGACCCGCCAACGCCACGAGAAGGGCGATCACGTGGGCCCCGGGTATCCGGGATCGGCCCAGCCTCGTCGTCGACGTAGCGCTGGCAGGTCGACGGCGCACACCCCAACGACCTTACGGCGCGCGCCCGGGTCGATAAATGATTGTGCACAATTAAACAGTGTGCGATACAGTTGTGTCGTGTCACGGTTACGGCTCGACGAGCAGTTGTGCTTCGCGTTGTACTCGGCGTCGCGGGCGGTCACGGCCGCCTACCGCCCACTCCTCGACGAACTGAACCTGACCTATCCGCAGTACCTGGTCCTGTTGGTGCTGTGGGAGGAAGAGACGTGTTCGGTCGGGCACCTCGGTGACCGGCTGCACCTGGACTCGGGCACCCTCTCACCCCTGCTCAAGCGGCTCGAGGCGGCGGGCTTCGTGCGCCGCCAACGCAGCGCGGCCGATGAGCGGCGGGTCAGCGTCACCCTCACACCCGAGGGCCGCGCCCTCGAGGAGCGAGCGGCGTGCATCCCCGATCGCCTGCTGGGATCGACCGACGCCGCTGCCGAGGACCTCGCGGCGCTGCGTGACGCGCTCAACCTGATGACCGCTGAGCTGCACGCCCGCAGCCGCGCGTGAAACCACGACGAAAGGCCCGACCGTTGTCGCAACTGCCCCCACCGCCGCCCACCACCCGCGCCCGTACCATCGGCAGGTTCGCGCTGGCATTCGCCATGATCTTCGCCGGGCTGGGCCACCTGTTCTGGGCCCGTGAGGAGTTCCAGGCTCAGGTGCCGCAGTGGGTGCCGATGGACGCCGACGGTGTGGTCATGGCCTCCGGCGGAGTCGAGATCACCCTCGGCGTCGGGCTGGCCTTGCTCAACCGCGACCGCGTCCTGGTCGGCCGGCTGCTGGCGGCGTTCTTCATCCTGATCTTCCCGGGTAACATCGCCCAGTTCGTCAACCACGCCGATGGTTTCGGGCTCAACAGCGACACCAGCCGCTTCATCCGGCTGTTGTTCCAACCCGTCCTGATCGCCTGGGCGCTGTGGGCCACCGGGATCCCGCGCCAGAAGCGCTGATAGCTCGCGACCGCTTCGTGGCGCGGCGTTAGATCCGGCCGTCCGGGAACATCGTCTTGACCACCTCTGTGATGGTGTCGCGGGCCGCGGCGGCACTCACCGGTTGCAGTGAGCTGATGGCCATCACATAGCGGCGTTCGGGTCCGATGGCGCCGGTGGAAACGTGCAACTGGTTGGCGCCGTTCCAGCAGCAGAACCAGCCCTGCTTGACCGCGACGGGCTCCGCATAGAGTCCATCGGGGATGCCGAATCGTTGCGGGTATCCGTCGGTTCCCGTCGGGGTGTGTCCGGCGAGGTTGCGCATGATCACGTCGGCCTGCTCGGGCGGCAGGGCCCCGCTGCCGCTCAACAGCCCGTTGTAGTAGCGGACGAGATCGCTTGCGGTGCTCTGAGTGACGTCCCATTTGCCGTTGTAGGGCGCGGTCGTTCCGGTCAGGCCGTACCGCGCCACCACGCGCCCGATGATCGCGCTGCCGCCGCTGCGGTCCCAGAACATCTGGGCCGCACTGTCATCCGAGGACCGGAGCATGGCGTCGAGGGACCCGCGGTCGGCCGGCGTCAGTTCTGTCTCGCCCCTGGACACCTGCAGCAACAGGTCGTCGGCGATGAACAGCTTCACCACCGACGCGATCGGGAACGGCTGGTTGGCGCTGTGGGACACGACCTGGCCGGTGTTGCGATCCAACACCTCGACGGTGACGTCGGCCCCGGCGGCGGCTGCGTCGGCGGTGGCTGCACGGGTGCGGGCGTCGAGTCCGGCGAAGGCGTCAGCGGGCCGGGCGGGAGGCTGCTGGGGCAACTCGGCCGACGTGGCCTTCGGGGCGACCACCGGGGCGCCGGCGGTGCTCGCCGAACCCGGCGGCGCCTCGCCGGCCGGTGCCGCGCAGGAACTCACCAGCATGGTCACGCCGGCGACCGCCAGCACCCATGTCGACAGCTGGCGCCGCATAAGTCCTCCGAGTGATCGTGAGCCCGCGGATGCTGTGCGCTCCCGCATCGCTGCCCGGACTGCCGCCCGCCGGCCGTGCCCGAACTGCCGGCTCGCCGGCATGGACCGCGATTCTACGTGGGCTACCCGCGCGGGCCCGATCTCAAAGATGCGACGAAGCCGGGCCGGGGATCAGGGATGCAGATTCCACTGGCCGCAATCCTGGGCCAGGACGTCGTTGACGTCGACGCGGATGCCGCCGACCACCGGTCCCGGATTCGAGGCGGTGTCGATGATGCGCTGGTAGAGCACGGCGGCGGGGTAGATCTGGCCCCGCGACCAGGACCGGGTCTGCCACGCCCAGACATGGCCCGGCGAGCTCGAGCGCCCGATGACGCCGTCGGCGGCGGCCCACATACAGGGATTGATGCCGGCATAGATGCCGGTGCGCAGTGCACCGATCACCGAGTTGATGCCGCGAAACCACGGCAGTGCCAGATCGTTCCAGGTGGTGCGGTCGATGTCGTCGTCGACGCTGAAGAAGATCGGGGCGGTGCGGCCCCCGCCGGCGGCGGTGTGCAGGTGCCAGGCGGTGCGCGCGTCGGCGACGCCGCCGGCGAACCCGCGGGTGAAGTCCGACGGTGCCGTGCCGCCCGGCTTGCCGTACTGGTAGTTGCTGACGATCACCAGGCCGGCGGCGTTCAGTGACCGGGCGTAGGGCAGGGTGATCGGCTTGGCGCCGAAGTTCGAGCCGGGCCGCGATGTCGAGACGTAGTTGATCACCCCGGCGTGGCCGGCGGCCCGGATGTCGGCGGCGGGGATCTGGCGCATGGCGAAGTCGATCAGAGTCGCAGAGGCGGCGGAGGCCGACGGCATGTCGATACCCGCCGCCACGGCGCCGAACCCGGCCAGGGCGGGAACCGCGCCGGCGTAGCGCAGCACGTCGCGCCGCGAAACTGGGCGCGGTGGGCGGCCGCCCGTGGTCCCCGACGCGTCTCGCACCGCGCGACGTTAACAGAGTGACTGTTGTGAACAGGGGAGACACGCCGCAGGCCGGGATGGTTCGTCAGCGGCCGACGGGTGCGTCACCCGTCGGCGTCGCGTCGTTGGACTTCACCGGAGGGCGCACCGCCGAGGTGACGAGGCGGCGGCGTAACGGGCCGCCGGTGCTGCGATACAGGCACGCCATCGCCGCCGCGGTGCCGCGGACATCGTCGCGGGCGGTGAGGTAGGTCCAGCGGTGCCGCTCGGGCATGGTGAAGAACTGCTCGAAGAACACGGGAACCTCGTCTGGCGGCATCCGCAGCAGTGCCTCCAGACCGATCCGCCGCAGCCGGTGGATCACCGTCGCCGCTCGTGGCCAGACGGTTCGCTGGGCCGCGGTCAGCGCTCGGCCGGGGCCGTCGGGCAGATGCGCAGCCAGCGCCTCGGCCACCTGGGGTGCCAGCTGCAGCGACGCCGCCAGGCTGAAACCGGTCGCCGGGTGGATCAGCGGCGCGGCCGCGCCGAAGCCGAGCACTCCGCGCATGTCGTGTCGCGGATGGTCCACCGGGAACCAGACCTTCTCACTGCGGGCGTCCGGCGGAGGCGATATGCCGTGCCGGGCCAGCCGGGCGTGCAGCCGCCGGCGCAGCGTCGGCATCGGCAGCCCGGGCCGGCGCGCCAGGGAGGTCTCCTCCACCAGCACCTCGCCGCCGCCGAGCGGGACGGCGTAGAGAAAGGTCGGCCAGCCGGCCTCGCCGTGGTCCGGGCGCCAGTCCATGAACAGCGCGTCGCCGGGACCGAGCAGGGCAGCCGCGTCGTCCTCGCCGATGATCAGCCCGTAGGCGGTCTGTTCGGCCGCCCCGCGGCGCGTCGGAAGCGGGTCGAGCGGCCGCCATCGGCCCCCGGCGTCCACGACGACCTCGGCGCGCAGCGACGACCCGTCGGCCAGGGCGACCACCCCCGGGCCGGGCGAGCCGACGACTCGGCCGGCATGGATGTGCACGCCGGTGAGCTGTTGGACGAGGTGCGCATGCAGTGCGGGTACGTCGACGACGGCGTACTCCCAACCCAGGTGGTGCTGCGTCTGTGCGAACACCCGGCCGGCGGCGCGGGCGGCGATCACCGACGGCGGCAGATCGCCGGGGAGCTCCCGGCTCCACATGCCGTAGGTGGCCGTCCACGGCCGCTCCGGAGCGGGGTCGACCAGCCCGGTCGTCAGACCGCTCCGGGCGCACTGACCCGCCAGCGCCAAACCCGCCGGCCCCGCTCCGACCACCAATACGTCCATTCGTCCCATCGTGCCCTGACGGTCGACGTTGCTCACACGTCGGGGCCGAAGTCGCCGAACTGCGTGCTCGGCAGGCGCCGCAGCGGTGCCGGGCGTGGCGCCGAGGTGTTTGCTGAGTAGACATCATCGAGACCACTTCGTACCCTTTGCGGGACCCATTGGCCGGACCACGGTGGTCCCTGCAACGAAGGATCGTGACATCCGTATGACCGGGATGCGCCGTTCGCTTCGGCGAACGGTATGCGGTTCGGCGGCCGCGGTCCTGGTGGTGGTGCTGACGGGGGGCCAGGTCGCAGCAGACCCGGCGTCGGATGCGCTGTCCCGGCTCGACGAACTGTCCCGGGAGGCGCTGCAGAGCCGGGAGGCTGTCACCGCGGCCCAGCGCGATGTCGAGGCCAAGCTGGCCGCCCAGACGGCGGCCGAAGACCGCCATCACGCCGACCTGCAGGCCCTCGAGGCCGCCAACGCACAGCTCGAGCCCTACCAAGCGGCGGTCAACCGGGTGGCGGCGGCGTCATACGTGGGTGGCGGCACCGGGCAGCTGGCGACAGTGCTGAGCGCATCCTCCCCACAACAGCTGATCGACGAGCTCTCGGTCCAGCGGGTGGTTGGCGCTGAGATGGCCGAACAGGTCAAGGAGTTCCGATCCGGACGGGACCGCGCCACCGCGGCAGTCCGGGCTTCGGAGAGTTCGGCCGCCCAGGCTCGCGAGGCGGCCGAGTATTCCGCTGCGGTGCGCGCGAACCTGCAGGCCAAATACGGTGATCTGCAGCGCCAGATACTGGCCGCGGAGGCGCAGTATGCGGCATTGACACCTCCTCAGCGCGCGGTGGTCGACAACGCCGCCGCCGTGGTGCCCCCGGCGCCGGCGGCACCTGCTCCGGCCCCGCCACCGATCGCCGCACTGCCCGCGCCCGCCGCGCCGATTCCCGACCCGCCGATCGCCGCGGTGCCTGCGCCGCCCCCCGCCGAGGCTGCCCCGCCCCCTGTCATGGCTCCCGCGGACATCCCGGAGATGTTGCCGGTCGGCGTGGCCTCGGAGGCCGGGCTGCAACCGAACACCGTCTTGGCGGCCCGGGCGATCAGCGCGCGGTTTCCGCAGATCGCCAACATCGACGGGGTTCGGCCGGACCCGAAGCCGTGGCACCCGAGCGGTCTGGCCATCGATGTGATGATCCCGAATCACGGCAGCGCCGCGGGCATCGCGCTGGGCGACGAGATCCTGGCGTTCGTGCTGGCCAACGCAGGCAGGTTCGGTTTGCAGGACGTGATCTGGCGCGGCACCTACTACACACCGAGCGGTCCGTCCGGATCGGGATACGGCCACTACGACCACATCCACGTCACCACGACACCGAGCCGCTGACCGGCAGGCCGGTCCGGCTGCCGGTCGGTGACCTTTGCCCCTACAGCACCGGCCGAGAAGTCTCGATCCTGAGCAGAATGAGGGAATCGACGTCCTGCCGCCGGGTTGTCCTGTTCCGGGTGGCGCTGGCCCTGGTGGTGTTCGAGGCGATCCTGATCGTCGCCTTCCGCCTGCAGGCACGTCCATTGGTCGACGCCGTACGCCGCTTCAACAAGGCGGTGCTCAACCCGGCGATGATGAAGCTGGCCGGGTCGGCGCACTGGTATGCCTCGGTGATCCACCACCAGGGCAGGAAATCGGGGCGGTCCTACGCGACGCCGGTCGTCGTCGAGGAAGCCGGGAACCGGTTCTACATTCCGCTGCCCTACGGGATCACCGACTGGTCGGCCAACGTCACCGCGGCGGGGCGGTGCACCATCGAGCACCGGGGCAAGCTCTATCACGCCGAGGCGCCGACGATCGTCCCCTTCGAGCAGGCGGCGCCGCTGATCTCGGCAC
>JAXHTL010000203.1:0-8443 GCA_034190095.1 Actinomycetota bacterium | reverse complement strand
GCGGCCGCGCTGCGGTGGGTGACCGCGACGCCCTTGGGGGTGCCGGTGGAGCCGGAGGTGAAGATGATCCATGCGTCGTCGCGGCTCAACGGGGCGGCGGCGCGCCAGCCGCGAGACGACCCGGGCCCGCGGACCATCCCCTGTTCGGTGATCACCGCGACGACGGCGGCCTCGGCGAACACCAGTTCGGCGCGTTCGGGCGGGTCGTCGGCGTCGACCGGGACATAGGCCGCGCCGGTGGCCAGCGTCGCCAGGATCGCGACGTAGAGCGCGTAGCTGCCCGACGGCATCCGGATGCCGATGCGGTCGCCGCGGCCGATCCCGCGGGCGGCCAGCCACGCCACACTGTCTTCGATGTCGGAGATCAGTTCGGCGTAGGTCAGCTGGACGGAGCCGTCGTCGAGGGCCGGCGCGTCCGGGTGACGGCGTGCGGTGTCGTAGAGGATGTCGATGAGGGTGCGCGATTCGGGCGCCAGGCCCGACAGCACGAACTGGGCCGGGATCTCGGGCGTTGGATCCGCTGCTGTCACGGGTACAAACTACTAACTGTCGGCGGCCGGCCGGCGGCGTCGGGTGGTGGCTCGTTTCGCGTGTCGGAACAGCGCCTGGCAGAATGACGCGCCTGGAGGGGAGTATTCCTTTCGCCACAGCGTCGTCACCACGTCGTCTCCCAATCTGCGACCGGTGTTGTGGGCTGCCGGTCACGCGACGGTGGTGGAAGAGACCTCCGGCGTTGAACAACGACCGGAGGTTAGATGAACGTCAGCGGGCTGGAGTGGGCGATCACGCTCACCGTCACCATCGCGATCCTGCTCTTCGATGTGATCGTGATCGGGCGACGCCCCCATGAACCGTCCCGGCGCGAGGTGTCGATCGCGCTGGGGGTCTACATCGGCCTGGCGATCGCGTTCGGGCTGTGGACCTGGTTCTTCCACGGCAGCCAGTACGGTCTGGAGTTCTTCGCGGGCTGGCTCACCGAATACAGCCTCTCGGTGGACAACCTGTTCATCTTCTTGATCATCATGGCCAGCTTCAAGGTGCCGCGGATCTACCAGCAGCAGGCCCTGCTGGTCGGAATCATCCTGGCGCTGGTGTTCCGGGGTATCTTCATCGCCCTCGGCGCGGTGGCCATCGCCCGGTTCTCCTGGGTCTTCTACATTTTCGGCGCGTTCCTGCTCTACACCGCGATCAAGTTGGTGCGCGACACCGAGCACGACGACGACGCCGACAACGCGGTCGTGCGGTTCGCTCAGCGCCACCTGTCGTTCACCGACAAGTGGGACGGGCTCAAGCTGTGGATCAAGGAGCACGGCTCCACCGGCAAACGTCTGATGACGCCGATGTTCCTGG
Source organism: Actinomycetota bacterium (assembly GCA_034190095.1). Classification (GTDB taxonomy): domain Bacteria; phylum Actinomycetota; class Actinomycetes; order Mycobacteriales; family Mycobacteriaceae; genus Mycobacterium. The sequence goes on along the minus strand of JAXHTL010000203.1, from coordinate 7,093 downwards.
TCATCGTCGCGCTGGGGACCACCGACCTGATCTTCGCGCTGGACTCGATCCCGGCGATCTACGGCCTGACCCAGGAGCCCTACCTGGTGTTCACCGCCAACGTGTTCGCGCTGATGGGCCTGCGCCAGCTGTACTTCCTGCTCGGCGATCTGCTCAAGCGGCTGGTGTACCTGTCGCAGGGGCTGGCGTTCATCCTGTTCTTCATCGGGGTCAAGCTGCTGCTGCACGCCCTGCACGAGAACGAACTTCCGTTCATCAACGGGGGCCGGGGCGTTCCGGTGCCGGAGATCCCGACGCTGTGGTCGCTCGCGGTCATCGTCGTGACGCTGCTGATCACCACCGCGGCCAGCCTCTACAAGACCCGCAAGGACGCCCGCCGGCTGGCTGCCGAGGCCGAGGACATCAGCGGGCAGGCCGACCCGCGGCCCTGAGCCCGATCAGGCGCTGGCTTCCCATCGGTCGCAGACGTCGCGCAGGCCCGCGGGGGTCAGCGCGCCGAACAGCCGCACCCGGGCCATCCCGCCGTCGGGATAGACGTCGAGGCGCGCCGCGGTCACCGGGCGCTCGTCGTAGATCCGGAAGCGGTGCCGGGTGTCGGGCTGCAGCTCGGTGAGCGGCAGGATCTCGAACCACGCGCCGTCGCCGTCGCGGCCGGACAGCCGGGCCGAACCCGGTGCGTTGCCGATGAAGTAGGACGTGTCCAGCTCCACGGCGTTGAGCACGCCCTGACCGGCCAGCCTGATCTCCACCCAGTCGTTGCCGGCGTCGCGCCGCCGTGAGGTCTCCCAACCCTCACCCATGGTCCGTGCCACGCCGGGCAGCAGCAGGTTGTTCGGCGAGCTGTAGAACATGTTGGAGCAGGCCGTGATCCGGCCGCCGTTCTCCAGTGCGGCCAGGTCCAGCGTCATGTTCTCGGCGAAGTCGGGGTTGATCAGCCCCTCGCCGTGGACCCGGAATCGCGCCACGCCGCCGTCGGGGTAGATGGACAGCCGCACGTGCGTCCAGCGCCGCGACGAGGTGGTGGTGAACGGATTGCGGGTGTCTCCGTTGACCGGTGAGCGTTCCACGATGGTGGTCCACTCGGCCTTCTCGACCAGCTCCTCCACCGACGGAAAACCCTCGACGTGGGCGGCCTCGACGGAGATCTCGGGTGGATAGTTGCCGGTGAACCACGCCGTGTCCACGACGACGCCGCGGACGACGGCGGGGGCCCCGAGCCGGATGACCGCCGAGTCGTGCGACTCCTTGGTCACCCCGCGGCGGCGGCGGGTCTCCCAACCGTCGTAGACCTGGCCCTTGTGTCCGAAGGTGGCCGGGCGGTGTTCGGCGGGGGTGGGCTTGACCAGGTTCTCCTTCTCGGCGAACACGTCGTCGTTGGCCCACAGCACTGCCCCGCCCGCAGAGCGGGCGGCGAGGTCGGGAAGGGACAGAAAGTGGGAATGACCTGTGGGTCTCGACGGGGTGCTCACCGGGACGAGCCTATGCGAGCGTCAGCCCCAATTGTCGTAGCCGCCTTCGGGGCCGAGCATCCGCTCCAGGCGGGTGCGGTTGATCCGGGCCAGCTCGTTGCGGACCACCTTGCGTTCGGTCTCGGGGTCGTTGTGCATCCGGTCGCGCATCGTGGCGAGCACCTCGTCGGCGCCGAAACCGTTGACGTACATGACGAACCCGAAGCCGAAGTGGTCCAGGTAGGCCTTCGAGGCGGTGGTCAGCTCCGTCATGATCTCGGGGCGCTCGTCGATGATGGCGCACTGCTCGGCCTGGGACTTCTCGCTGCCCGGTCGCCGGCCCACATCCGGGTAGGCCTGCAGGATCGAATCGATCGAATCCTCGCCGAGCCCGAACAACAGCGTGTCGGCGTAGCGGAACAGCTGGTCGTGGCTGTCGAACGGGCGTGCGCGGGCCAGGTCGGCAGCCAGCGGCACGCTGTAGCAGCACTCGAAGATCGCGTGCACGGCCCGCCGCATCGGCATCGCGTTGAACGCGTCCAGGCCGATCCCTTGATGCAGTAACACACCGCCATGATCGAAGCCCGATGGAACAACGGCGTTACACAGTGTTACGACCGCGCAAATTCAGCTGTGGTGAACGTCTCACCGACAGCGTGCGGGTGACGCCGCCCTAGTGCCCGGCGGTCTTGAAGCGCTCGATGGAGCGGTTCACCTCGGCCTCGGCCTCTTCGCGGCCGACCCAGTCGGCGGCCTTGACGAACTTGCCCGGTTCGAGGTCCTTGTAGTGCACGAAGAAGTGCTTGATCGCGTCCAGTTCGAACGACGACACGTCGCCGATGTCGGTGATGTGGTCCCAGCGCGGGTCGGCCAGCACACACAGCACCTTGTCGTCGCCGCCCTTCTCGTCGGTCATCCGGAACATGCCCACCGGGCGCGCCTCGAGCACACACCCCGGGAACACCGGTTCGGGCAGCAGCACCAACGCGTCCAGCGGGTCGCCGTCCTCGCCGAGGGTGTCCTCGATGTAGCCGTAGTCGGTGGGGTAGCCCATGGCGGTGAACAGGTAGCGGTCCAGCTTCACCTTGCCGGTGTCGTGGTCCACCTCGTACTTGTTGCGGGAACCCTTCTGGATCTCGATGAGCACATCGAACTGCACCGTCTCGACTCCTCAATGTTGTTGTTCGATGATCCTGGACCTGGCGTGTGACCATGGGCCGTCGGGTGACGGCGCGGCTTAACCCTAAACGAGGGATACCCTGCTCTACAGGGGTGGTTCTGGTTGTCGATCGAGGGCAGGAGAAACATGCGGCCCGCTCGTTGGCAGCGGTCCACCTACGTGGTGGTCGGCGCGGGGGTTCTGCTGCTGGTGGTGGCGGTCGTGGCGGCCGCCGTGCTGGTGGCCTCCCGCCAGCCCGGCGAGCAGATCGCGATACCGCCCGTTCCGCCACCGGCCACCGCGCAACCCGAGGTCGTGCCGGTGTCCGACTCGGCCGACACCCCGACACCGCGTGGCCTGGCCACGGTGCTGGCGCCGGTGCTGGCCGACCCGAACCTGGGCCGGTTCACCGGCCGCATCAGCGACGCCTCGACCGGCGACGAGCTGTGGGCGCTGGGCGCCGGGGTGCCCATGCAGCCGGCCTCGACCAACAAGCTGCTGACCACCGCCGCGGCGCTGCTCGCACTGGACCGTGAGGACCGGTTGACCACCCGCGTGGTGTCGGACACCCCGGGGGTGGTGGTGCTCGTCGGCGGTGGTGACCCGACGCTGTCGGCGGCACCGCGCGGCGAGGAGACCTGGTACGAGGACGCGGCCCGCATCGTCGACCTCGCCGACCAGGTGCGGCGCAGCGGTTTCGCGGTCCGGGCCGTGCAGGTCGACGTCAGCGCCTACAGCGGGCCGACCATGGCGGTGGGCTGGGATCCGCGCGACATCGACGGTGGCGACATCTCCCCGATCGAACCGGTGATGCTCGACGGGGGACGCACCCAGCCGGTCAGTGTGGAGTCGCGGCGGTCCAAGACGCCGGCGCTGGACGCGGGACGCGCGCTGGCGGTGGCGTTGGGTGTCGACCCCGCGACGGTGCGGGTGCTGCCTCCCGATCGCGGCGTCGAGGGCACCGAGCTGGCGTCGGTGCAGTCCCCGCCGCTGATGGAGCGCCTGCACGACATGATGAACTTCTCCGACAACGTGATGGCCGAGTCCATCGGCCGGGAGGTCGCCGATGCGCTGAATCGGCAGGCGAGTTTCACCGGCGCCGCGCGAGCCGTCCTGGACACTCTCGCCGAGGCGGACATCGACATCACCGGGGCGCGGTTGTTCGACAACAGCGGGTTGTCGGTCGACGACCGGCTGACCGCCAGGACCCTCGACGAGGTGCTCAACGCGGCCACCGGCGACGCCCAGCCGGCGCTGCGGCCGCTGGTGGACCTGCTGCCCATCGCAGGCGGCAGCGGAACACTGTCCAACCGCTACCACGACACCGAGGCGGGCCTGGAGGCCGTCGGCTACCTGCGGGCCAAGACGGGCTCCCTGACCGGCACCAACACCCTGGCCGGCATCGTCACCGATGCCGGCGGCCGGGTGCTGACGTTCGCGCTGCTGTCCAACGAGGCCGGCCCCACCGGCCGTACCGCACTCGATGCCTTCGCCGCGACGATTCGCTCCTGCGGGTGCTCCGGATGAGCCCGCAGCGTGGGACGGCCTTCGACGTGGGCCGCGCCGTCGACTGGAATCTGGCGGCCGCGCTGGGCGGCAAACTGGCCCGTCCACAGCCGGCCGCCACCGAGTACACCCGCACGCAGGTGATCGATCAGCTGAGCGCCTCGGCGCGCGCCGCCGAGATCCCGGTGCGCGACGTCACCGGTCTGGCCGAAGGCGGTGACATCCCCGAGGCCCGGATCGTCGACCGACCCGAGTGGATCGCCGCGGCCACCCGCTCCATGCGGGTGATGACCGGCGGGAACGCCGACGACGACGCGAAACCGCGGATGGTCAGCGGGCGCATCGCCGGTGCCCAGACCGGCGCGGTGCTGGCCTTCGTCTCCTCGGGGATCCTCGGGCAGTACGACCCCTTCGCCGCCGGTGGCGGCGAGTTGCTGCTCGTCTATCCCAACGTCATCGCCGTGGAGCGGCAGTTGCGGGTCGTCCCGAGCGACTTCCGGATGTGGGTCTGCCTGCACGAGGTCACCCACCGGGTCCAGTTCCGGGCCAATCCGTGGCTGGCCGAGCTGATGTCGGAATCACTGGCCGTGCTGACCGACGACGGTGGGGACGACGTCGCCGCGATGCTGGGCCGGCTCGCCGGATACGTGCGCGAGCGCCGCAGCCAGCCAGACGGACAGGGCGGCGAACCGAATTCCTCCGGTGTGCTGGGTCTGTTGCGGGCGGTGCAGTCCGAGCATCAGCGTGCGGCGCTCGACCGGCTCCTGGTCCTGGGAACACTGCTGGAGGGGCATGCCGATCACGTGATGGACGCCGTCGGGCCCGCGGTGGTGCCGTCGGTGGCCACCATCAGACGCCGATTCGACGACCGCCGGCAGCGCCACCAGCCACCGCTGCAGCGCCTGATGCGGGCGCTGCTGGGGATCGACGCCAAGATGAGCCAGTACACCCGGGGCAAGGCGTTCGTCGACGCCGTGGTGGCCAGGGTCGGGATGGCGCGTTTCAACGCGGTCTGGTCGAGTGCCGAAACCCTGCCGCTACCAACGGAAATCGACGAGCCACAGCGATGGATCGACCGGGTGCTCTAGCCGAACTGCGGGCCGTGCTGGCCCGCTTCGTCGGTGACCACGGCGTCGGGGACAGCGGATGGTGCGTCGCCCTGTCCGGAGGAGCCGATTCGCTGGCGCTCACCGCGGCGGCGGCGGCGATGCGGCCGACCACCGCGCTGATCGTCGATCATCGTCTGCAACCCGGCTCGGACGCGGTGGCCCGGACCGCCGCCACCCAGGCCGCGGACCTCGGCTGTGTCGATGCGCAGGTGCTCGCCGTCGATGTCGGCACCGGGGGCGGGCCCGAGGCGGCCGCCCGGACCGCCCGCTACCGGGCTCTGGACGCCGCCCGCGCCGGCGCCCCGGTGCTGCTGGCGCACACCCTCGACGATCAGGCCGAGACGGTCCTGCTCGGCCTGGGGCGCGGCTCGGGGGCACGGTCCATCGCCGGTATGCGGGCGTACGACCCGCCGTGGTGTCGCCCGCTGCTCGGGGTGCGCCGCGCAGTCACCCGGGCGGCGTGCGCCGAGGCGGGGCTGACGCCGTGGCAGGACCCGCACAACTCCGACCGGCGCTTCACGCGGGTGCGGCTGCGCACCGAGGTGCTTCCGCTGCTCGAGGACGTCCTCGGCGGCGGGGTGGCCGAGGCGCTGGCCCGCACGGCGAACGCGCTGCGCGACGACGACGAGGCCCTCGACCGGCTGGCCGTGGCGGCGGTCGACCGTGCCCGCCGCGGTGCTGCGCTGTCGGTGGACGACCTGACCGGGCTGGCACCGGCGGTGCGGCGGCGGGCGGTCCGGGCGTGGCTGCTGGCGGGCGGGGCGGGTGGACTGACCGACACACAGATCCGCGGCGTCGATGCGCTGGTGTCCGCGTGGCGCGGCCAGGGCGGGGTGGCGGTGCCCGGTTCGCTTCCCGGCCGGCGCCTGTTCGCCGGGCGACGGGACGGAAAGCTGATCCTGTACACCGAACCGGTGTGATCACGCGGCACCGCCGCTGGGCCGGTCACGCGGCACAGCCGCTGGGCGACACCGCTACGCTGTGAGCGTGTCTGCCCATCCTGCGCAGCTGTACCCCGGGGACATCAAGTCGGTGTTGCTCTCGGAGGAGCAGATCCAATCCAAGACCGCTGAACTCGGGGCGCAGATCGGCGCCGACTACGGAGACGCGGCGTCGGCCCAGGACCTGCTGCTGATCACGGTGCTCAAGGGTGCGGTCATGTTCGTGACCGACCTGGCCCGGGCGATTCCGGTGCCCACCCAGCTGGAGTTCATGGCGGTCAGCTCCTACGGATCGTCGACGTCGTCGTCGGGGGTGGTGCGCATCCTCAAGGACCTCGACCGCGACATCCACGACCGTGACGTGCTGATCGTCGAGGACATCGTGGACTCCGGCCTGACGCTGTCCTGGCTGCTGCGCAACCTGGCCACCCGGCACCCGCGGTCGCTGCGGGTCTGCACGCTGCTGCGCAAGCCCGAGGCGGTGCGCGCCGACGTGGACATCAGCTACGTGGGTTTCGACATCCCCAACGAGTTCGTCGTCGGCTACGGGCTGGACTACGCCGAGCGCTACCGCGACCTGCCCTACATCGGCACGTTGGACCCGAAGGTGTACCAGGACTAGTCGGGGTTGACTGGCAGGCGCACAATGCCAGTTATGAAGACAGGTGTGACCAGAACCGCTTTACGCATCTGCCCGCTGTGTGAGGCCACCTGCGGTCTGACGCTGACCATCGACGACGGGAGTGTCGTCGGCGCCCGCGGCGACCGCGACGACGTGTTCAGTGCGGGATACATCTGCCCGAAGGGGGCTAGCTTCCCCGAACTGGACAACGATCCCGACCGGCTGGCAGCGCCGCTGGTGCGCCGGGACGGCGTGCTGACCGAAGTGTCCTGGGACGAGGCATTCGCCGCGGCTGCCGACGGCCTGGC
>JAXHTL010000202.1:2756-8444 GCA_034190095.1 Actinomycetota bacterium | reverse complement strand
CGGCGATCACCGCCTTGGCGTCGGCGCCGCTGTCGATGAGGTTGGCCAGCTTGAGGAACTGACCCAGCCGGATCGACTCGTCACGGATCGGCACTTCGGACACGGGCGCAACGGTAGCGCCTACGATTCGCCGTGTGCACGCACGGTGGGTCCTGCACCTGGACATGGACGCATTCTTCGCGTCGGTGGAGCAGCTGACCCGCCCCACGCTCAAGGGCCGCCCGGTGCTCGTGGGCGGCCTCGGTGGCCGCGGCGTGGTGGCCGGGGCCAGTTACGAGGCGCGGGTTTTCGGGGCGCGCTCGGCGATGCCGATGCATCAGGCCCGCCGGCTCGTCGGCGCGGCGGCGGTGGTGCTGCCGCCCCGTGGGGTGGTGTACGGGCTGGCCAGCCGCCGGGTGTTCGAGACCGTGCGCTCCCGGGTGCCGGTGCTCGAGCAGTTGTCGTTCGACGAGGCGTTCGGTGAGCCCGTGAGCCTGGCCGGGGCGACGGCCGACCAGGTCGAGGCCTTCTGCGAGGAGTTGCGTGCCGACGTGATGGCCGCGACCGGTCTGGTGGCCTCGGTGGGGGCGGGCTCGGGCAAGCAGATCGCCAAGATCGCCTCCGGGCTGGCCAAGCCGGACGGTGTCACGGTGGTGGGCCGCGACGAGGAAGCCGGGTTGCTGCACGCCCTGCCGGTGCGCAAGCTCTGGGGTATCGGTCCGGTGGCCGAGGAGAAGCTGCACCGGCTGGGCATCGAGACGATCGGCGGTTTCGCCGCGCTGTCGGACACCGAGGTCGCCAACATCCTCGGGCCCACCGTCGGCCCCGCGTTGCACCGCCTGGCACTGGGCATCGACGACCGGCCGGTCGCCGAGAACGCGCCGGCCAAACAGATCAGCGCCGAATCCACCTTCGCCGAGGATCTGACCACCCTCGATCAGCTCCGTGAGGCAGTCGGCCCGATCGGCGAGCACGCCCACCGGCGACTGCTCAAGGACGGGCGCGGTGCCCGCACCGTGACGGTCAAGCTGCGCAAATCCGATATGGGCATCCTGACCCGCTCGGCGACGCTGCCCTACGCGACCACCGACGCCCCGACGTTGATCGCGATGGCGCGCCGGCTGCTTCTCGACCCGATCGAGATCGGCCCGATTCGCCTTGCGGGGGTGGGCTTTTCCGGTCTCTCGGAGGTCCAGCAGGAGTCGCTGTTCCCGGATCTGGAGCTGGCCGCCACCGAGGAGGTGGCCAGCATGGCCGAACCGCAGGCGGCACCGGCTCCGGACGCGGCACCGGCGTGGCGGGTCGGAGACGACGTGGTGCACACCGAGTACGGGCACGGATGGATCCAGGGTGCCGGCCACGGGGTGATGACGGTGCGGTTCGAGACCCGCAGTAGCGGCCCCGGCATCGCGCGGACCTTCGCTGCCACCGATCCCGCTGTGTCCCGGGCCAATCCGGTCGACAGCCTGGACTGGCCGCAGTTCGTCGAGCAGACGGCCCGCCATCAGGACCCACCGTAGCCCGCTGCCGGGTCAGCCCCAGCGGGCGAAGGTTTCCCGAACCGGCATACCGGCCGCCAACGTGGCCATCAGCAGCACCCTGGCCTGGGGTGGGCGCAGCCCCGGCACCACCACGGCGCCGGCGTCGACCAGGTCGCGTCCCGGCCCGTAACCCGGGTTGACCCGCCCGCCGGGGACCCGCGTCGACACCGCGACGGTGATGCCCTCGCGGGTGTGCCGGCGCACCGCATCGATGACCGCGGCGCCGGCATTGCCCGCGCCCAGCGCCTCGAGCACGATGCCGCGGGCCCCGGCCGCCGCACAGGCGTCCATCGCTGCGCCGTCGGCTCCGGGGTAGACGGCCACGATGTCGACCCGTGGCGCCCGGGCCGCCGTCAGGGGGCCGAAGACCGGGCTCTCGGGAGGCTGCGCGGTCAGGGTGAACCCGGCCTCGGTGACCTGACCGGCGGGGCGTCCGGCGAAACCCTGGCGGCCTGCGGTGGCCACCTTGTGCAGGCCGAGTGCCTCGAACACGGTCCCGGCGAAGCTGACCACCACTCCGAGCCCACGGACGTGCGGGCTGGCCGCCACCGTCAGCGCGTCGCGCAGATTGGCCGGCCCGTCGGACTCCGGGGAATCGGCGCTGTACTGCGCGCCGGTGAGGACCACCGGAGGCCCCCCGGGGTGGGTGAGCTGCAGCCACAGCGCCGTTTCCTCCATGGTGTCGGTGCCGTGGGTGATCACGATGCCGTCGACCGCCGCGCCGGCGGACGCATCGCGCACAGCCGCGCCGATCACATCCCAGTCGGCCGGGGTCAGCTGGGAGCTGTCGACGGCCATCGCGTCGATCACCTCGACGTCCATCCCTGCGGTCAGGTCCGCCCCGGATCGAGTCGGACGTTTCACTCCGGCGGAATCAGCGCTGGTCGAGATCGTGCCACCGGTGGCGATGACGAGGAGGCGAGCCATGGGTGGAATTGTTCCCCACCGGCGCTTTGCGATGATGGGTGCGTGACTGATGAATCCTCCAGCCCGGCCGACCCGACGGCCGGTGACGCGGCGCCCGCGGAGTCGCCGCCGCGCCGGCTGCGCCTGCTGCTCGGGGTGGCGGCTGTGGTGCTCGTGCTGGACATCGTCACCAAGGTGGCGGCGGTGGCACTGCTCACCCCGGGGCAGCCGGTGTCGATCATCGGCGACACGGTGACCTGGACCCTGGTGCGCAACTCCGGTGCGGCGTTCTCGATGGCGACCGGATACACCTGGGTGCTCACGCTGGTCGCAACCGGAGTGGTGATCGGCATCATCTGGATGGGGCGCCGGCTGGTCTCGCCGTGGTGGGCGATCGGGCTGGGCCTGATCCTCGGCGGTGCGATGGGCAATCTGGTCGATCGGTTCTTCCGGTCGCCCGGACCGCTGCGCGGCCACGTGGTGGACTTCCTGTCCATCGGCTGGTGGCCGGTGTTCAACGTGGCCGACCCGTCGGTGGTGGGCGGCGCGATCATGCTGGTGGTGTTGTCGCTGTTCGGCTTCGATTTCGACTCGGTCGGGCGGCGCAGGCCCGAGGGCGCAGCGGATCCCGACAAATCGGACCCCGGGAAATCGGACCCCGGCGGATCGGGCCAGGAATGACCACACGGTCGATGCCGGTGCCCGAGGGGCTCGCCGGTATGCGGGTCGACGCCGGACTCGCCCGCCTGCTCGGTCTGTCGCGCACCGCGGTCGCGGCGATGGCCGAGGACGGCGGCGTGGAGGTCGACGGGGTGCGGGCGGCCAAGTCCGACAAGCTCGTCGCCGGCGCATGGCTGGAGGTGCGGCTGCCCGACGCCCCGGCTCCGGTCGAGAACACCCCGGTCGACATCGAGGGCATGGAGATCCTCTACAGCGACGACGATCTTGTCGCGGTGGACAAGCCGCCGGGTGTGGCGGCCCATGCGACGGTCGGCTGGCACGGTCCGACGGTGCTGGGCGGGCTGGCGGCCGCGGGGTTCCGGATCAGCACGTCGGGCATCCACGAACGTCAGGGCATCGTGCACCGGCTCGACGTCGGCACCTCCGGGGTCATGGTGGTGGCGCTCTCGGAGCGGGCCTACACGGTGCTCAAGCGCGCGTTCAAGCAGCGCACCGTGCAGAAGCGCTACCACGCGCTGGTGCAGGGTCATCCGGATCCGTCGAGCGGGACGATCGACGCACCGATCGGCCGCCACCGTGGCCACGACTGGAAGTTCGCCGTGGTCGAGGACGGCAGGCACAGCGTGACGCACTACGACACGCTCGAGGCGCATCAGGCCGCCAGCCTGCTCGACGTCGAGCTGGAGACCGGCCGCACCCATCAGATCCGCGTCCACTTCGCCGCGCTGCACCACCCGTGCTGCGGTGACCTGACCTACGGGGCGGACCCGACACTGGCCGCCAAGCTCGGGCTGGAACGGCAGTGGCTGCACGCCAGCTCGCTGGCGTTCGCGCACCCGGCCGACGGCCGGCGCATGGAGATCACCAGCGACTATCCGGCCGATCTGCAGCACGCGCTCGACGTGCTGCGCCATGACCGGCTGTGAGATCGGGCCTGCTGTTCGGGGTCGGCGCCTACGGCATGTGGGGCCTGTTCCCGGCGTTCTTCCCGCTGCTGAAGCCGGCCGGCGCGGTCGAGGTGCTCGCGCACCGCATCATCTGGAGTTTCCTGTTCATGCTGGTCGTCGTCGCTGCGGTGCGCAGGCTCGGGGATCTGCGCGGGATCGACCGGCGGACCTGGGTGCTGTTGACCGCGGCCTCGGCGCTGATCGCGGTGAACTGGCTGATCTACGTCTACGCGGTGAACAACGGCCATGTCGTCGACGCCGCGCTGGGGTACTTCATCAATCCGCTGGTGTCGATCGCGCTGGGTCTGCTGATCTTCGGGGAGCGGCTCAACCGTTGGCAGCTCAGCGCGCTGGGGATCGCGGTGGTGGCGGTGCTGGTGCTGACGGTCAACGTCGGCGCGCCGCCGGTGATCGGGCTCGGGCTGGCCCTGTCGTTCGGTCTGTACGGAGCCGTGAAGAAGTCGGTGTCCACCGATCCGCGGGTGAGCGTGGGTGTGGAGGCGGGCCTGGCGACACCGTTCGCGCTGATCTACGTGGTGGCCCTGCAGGCAGGTGGGCATGCGACGTTCGCCGGGTACGGCTCGGGACACACTGCTTTGATGGTTCTGGCCGGTGTGCTGACTGCGCTGCCGTTGCTGTTGTTCGCCGCCGCGGCTCAACGCCTGGCCCTGGTCAGCCTCGGCCTGCTGTTCTACATGACGCCGGCCATGCAGCTGAGTTGGGGCGTGCTGGTCGGCCAGGAGCCGATGCCGCCGGCCCGGTGGCTGGGCTTCGCGCTGATCTGGGTTGCGCTGGCGGTCTTCACCGTCGACGCGGTGCGTCGTGCCCGGGCCGAACGGCGCGCCGTGGCCGCCCGGGCGATGTGACGTGATTTACCCGAGGTTTGCGACCTTAGCGATTGACCCGTCAGTAGCTATGAAATAAAGTTTGCTCGTGGAGAACGCCAACCCGGTTGCGCCTGGTCGGCGGCGGGGGCGCCCGGTGGGGGCTGATTCCGAGTCGACTCGGCAGGACATTCTCGAGGCGGCGCGCGACGTCATCGCCGAGCGTGGCTACCACGCGGCGACCTTCCAGCAGATCGCGATGCGGGCCGGGGTCAGCAGGCCCACGCTGCACTACTACTTCGACAGCCGCGAGGATGTCTACGAGGTGCTGTTGGTCGCCGTGCACGACCGGATGGTCGACTGCATCGACCAGGCCCGCGCCGAGCATTCCCCGCGAAACCAGTTGGCCAGGTTCATCGACCTGTTGCAGCGGTGGAGCGTCGAGGAGAACACGACCATGCGGCTGCTGGTCGCGGCACGCCTCGAGCGCCAACGGGACCCGCGTGGTGTCGACGCCGCCGCGCGGGTGCGCGCGACGGTGCAGGCGTTCTACCGCTCGGTGGTCGAGTCGGCCGTCCGTCGCGGCGAGCTGAGCCCCGACGTGGACGCCCGGGCGGTGGCCGACATGCTGGCTGCAGTGTTCTGGGGGATGGGCTTTCACACCGGCTTCATCACTCCGCGACGGTCGGGCGACGGCGGTAAGGGTGTTGCCAGGCAATTGCTTCAGCTGCTGGAGTTTGGATTGCTATCTGCGCGGACGCCCGCGTCGGTGGACGCCTGAGGCCGGTCCGCGGCGCGCGGGGTCGCATC
>JAXHTL010000202.1:0-2656 GCA_034190095.1 Actinomycetota bacterium | reverse complement strand
CTGCGCAACCTGTTCAAGCTGTCGTCGCTGGCCTCGTTCGAGGGTCAGCTGGGCAAGTGGTCGCGGATGGACGCCGAGATCATCGCCGAGCACGCCCAGGGCATCATCGCCACGACGGGCTGCCCGTCCGGCGAGGTGCAGACCCGGCTGCGCCTCGGTCATTTCGACGAGGCCGTCGAGGCGGCCGCCAAGTGGCGCGAGATCTTCGGTCCGGAGAACTTCTTCCTGGAGTTGATGGACCACGGACTCGACATCGAGCGGCGGGTGCGCGAGGGGCTGCTCGAGATCGGCCAGAAGTTGGGCATCCCGCCGCTGGCCACCAATGACTGCCACTACGTCACCCGCGACGCGTCGCAGAACCACGAAGCGCTGCTGTGCATCCAGACCGGCAAGACGCTCTCGGATCCCAACCGCTTCAAGTTCGACGGTGACGGCTATTACCTGAAATCGGCGGCCGAGATGCGCGCCCTGTGGGACGACCAGGTCCCCGGCGCGTGCGACTCGACGCTGCTGATCGCCGAGCGGGTGAGTTCCTATGCCGATGTCTGGGAGCCCCGGGACCGGATGCCGATCTTCCCGGTGCCCGATGGGCACGACCAGGCGTCCTGGCTGCACCACGAGGTCATGGCGGGTCTGCGGCACCGCTTCCCGTCCGGGGTGGGGCAGAACTACATCGACCGGGCCGACTACGAGATCAAGGTGATCTGCGACAAGGGTTTCCCGTCGTACTTCCTGATCGTGGCCGACCTGATCAACTACGCCAAGTCCGTCGACATCCGGGTGGGGCCGGGCCGTGGCTCGGCGGCCGGTTCGCTGGTGGCCTTCGCACTGGGCATCACCAACATCGACCCCATCCCGCACGGTCTGCTGTTCGAGCGGTTCCTCAACCCGGAACGGCCGTCCGCCCCCGACATCGACATCGACTTCGACGACCGTCGCCGCGGTGAGATGCTGCGTTATGCCGCCAACAGGTGGGGTAGTGACCGGGTTGCCCAGGTCATCACCTTCGGCACCATCAAGACCAAGGCAGCGTTGAAGGATTCGGCGCGGGTGCACTACGGCCAGCCTGGTTTCGCGATCGCCGACCGGATCACCAAGGCGCTGCCGCCGCCGATCATGGCCAAGGACATCCCGGTCTCGGGCATCACCGACCCGAACCACGAGCGCTACAAGGAGGCCGCAGAGGTTCGGGCCCTCATCGACACCGACCCCGATGTGCGCACCATCTACGAGACCGCGCGCGGGCTGGAGGGGCTGGTCCGCAACGCCGGTGTGCACGCGTGTGCGGTGATCATGAGCTCCGAACCGCTCATCGACGCGATCCCGCTGTGGAAGCGCCCACAGGACGGCGCAGTCATCACCGGCTGGGACTACCCGTCGTGTGAGGCCATCGGGCTGCTGAAGATGGACTTCCTGGGGCTGCGGAACCTGACGATCATCGGGGACTGCATCGAGAACATCAAGACCAACCGTGGCGTCGACCTGGACCTGGAGAACCTGGCGCTCGAGGACCCCAAGGCCTACGAACTGCTCGGCCGCGGCGACACGTTGGGGGTATTCCAGCTCGACGGCGGTCCGATGCGTGACCTGCTGCGTCGCATGCAACCCACCGAGTTCAACGACATCGTGGCCGTGCTGGCGCTGTACCGGCCCGGCCCGATGGGCATGAACGCCCACAACGACTACGCCGACCGCAAGAACGGTCGCCAGCCGATCAAACCCATCCACCCCGAGCTCGAGGAGCCGCTGCAGGAAATTCTTGCCGAGACCTACGGCTTGATCGTCTACCAAGAGCAGATCATGTTCATCGCGCAGAAGGTGGCCTCCTACACCATGGGTAAGGCCGATGCGCTGCGAAAGGCGATGGGCAAGAAGAAACTCGAGGTGCTCGAGGCCGAGTACAAGAGCTTCCACGAGGGCATGACCAACAACGGCTTCTCCGAAGGCGCGGTGAAGGCGCTGTGGGACACCATCCTTCCGTTCGCCGGGTACGCGTTCAACAAGTCCCATGCCGCCGGCTACGGACTGGTGTCGTACTGGACGGCCTATCTGAAGGCGAACTATCCCGCCGAGTACATGGCGGGGCTGCTCACCTCGGTCGGTGACGACAAGGACAAGGCCGCGGTGTACCTCGCGGACTGCCGGCGCTTGGGGATCACGGTGCTGCCGCCGGACGTCAACGAGTCGGTGCAGAACTTCGCCTCGGTGGGCAACGACATCCGGTTCGGTCTGGGTGCGGTCCGCAACGTCGGCGCCAATGTGGTGTCCTCCCTGGTGAAAACCCGCACCGAGCGGGGCAAATACACCGACTTCTCCGACTACCTGAACAAGATCGACATCGCCGCGTGCACCAAGAAGGTGACCGAGTCGTTGATCAAGGCGGGCGCCTTCGATTCGCTCGAGCATCCCCGCAAGGGGCTGTTCCTGGTGCACACCGACGCTGTCGACTCGGTGCTGGGCACCAAGAAAGCCGAGGCGATGGGGCAGTTCGACCTGTTCGGCGGCGCCGACGGGGCGGACTCGGACGGCGCGGGCTCGGTGTTCACCATCAAGGTGCCCGACGAGGAGTGGGAGGACAAGCACAAACTCGCGCTCGAGCGCGAGATGCTCGGCCTCTACGTCTCCGGGCATCCCCTCAACGGCATCGCGCACCTGC
>JAXHTL010000201.1:0-8447 GCA_034190095.1 Actinomycetota bacterium | reverse complement strand
GGACGCCGTAGTCGGCCGAGCCTGGTCTGACAACGTGATGGCCCAGCGATTCGAGGACTTCGCCGGTCTGCACCAGGGTGGCCGCGATCTCGGCGTCGATGAAGCCGGCGAGCAGCCCGGCCGGGAAAGGCAGCCGTCCGGATACGGCGATCCGTAGCCGCCGGTCGACGCCCGGCGGCCGGTAGGTTCCTTCGCCGGCCAGCGCGGACAGCACCAGCGCGGCATCGGTCGCTGTCCGGGCCAGGACTCCGCAGGTCTTCAGGCCGTTGAAGCTCTCGTCCGGGGGAGCGGCGCCCAGCACACCACGGCCAGGCTTGAGGCCAACGAGGTTCGTCCACGCCGCTGCGATGCGCAACCCGCCGCCGGTGTCGGTTCCGATGGCCGCGGGGACGAGACCGGCGGCGACGGCGGCCGCGGCGCCGCCGGAACTGGCGCCGGCAGTGTGGTCGGGTGCCCACGGATTGCGGACCGGACGGCCATCGGGTCCCGTCGGGCACAGTTGTTGACCGAGCACACCTGCTGCCGTCTTGCCGACGATGATCGCCCCGGCGTCCCGGAGCCGGCGTACCACGGAAGCATCGGTCGTGGCCTTCGTGGTGACTGTCGGGATCCCGAAGGAGGTCGGCGCGCCCGCGACGTCGATCTCGTCGTTGACCGCCAGCGGAACGCCGAGCAGTAGAGCGGCATCCTCGCGTGCGCGCCGGCGATCTGCCTCGGCCGCCTCGTCACGTGCCGAATCGGCCAGCACGGCGGTGAAGGCATTGAGTTCCGGCTTGGTTGCCTCGATGCGTCGTAGGGTGTCTCCAACGAGCCCGGTGGCATGGGTGGTGCCACTTGCCAGTTCGAAGAGCGTCTGATACACGAGCGCATATCGTCGTCCTGCTGGTGAACCTGCACATCACCCTGACCGTGTGAGATCGTGGGCCATGCGTTTGAGGACGCCGTCGATGGGCCGGGTGCCCTGGTTCCTGACCGTCGCTCCGCAGGACAGCCCGGAGATGGTGCCCCGCCCGACGGTCGTCGGCAAGCTCCGCGCATCGGTTCGGGAGAGGGCGACGATCGTCTCGGCACCCTCGGGCTTCGGCAAGACGGTGGCGGTCGCGCAATACGCCGCCGCACGCTGCGCCGAGCGGCCGGGCAGCGTCTCGTGGGTGACCCTCAGCGATCAGATGATCGACCTCTGGGACGTGCTGCGCGCTGTCGTCACCGCCCTGCGTCAGGCCTCGCAGGACGCCGGGGACTCGCTGTTGGAGGGCTCCCTGTCGGTGGTTCTGGAGGCGGCATCATTCGACGACGCGATGACGGTTCTGGCGGCGATCGAGCATCATCAGTCGGTCGCCGTCGTGGTCGACGACGCCCAGAATGCGCGCGACGCGCTCAGCGATCCCCGGTTCGCCCGACTGGTCGAATACGGTCCGCAGTGGCTGCACCTGATCGTGGTCACCACCGATGCAGCGGATCCCGTCCTGGTGCGGCTCCGGGCCCACGGCCGGGTGAGGGTCCTGGGGCCGGCGGATCTGGCCTTCGCGCCCGCCGACATCGTCGCCGCGGGCACGCGGGTCGGACTGCCCGTCGATCACGGGGCCGCCGCGGAGATCATGTCGGCGACCGGCGGCTGGCCCGCGGCCGTTCGGCTGGCGCTGAACAACGGCGGCCAGTCTCCGGACCTGGCCACCGACATCGATCCCGCCGACTATGTCGATTCCGCGGTATTGCAGCGGATGCGCCCGGACCTGGCCGATTTCGTGTTGTCGGTGACGGTCACCGGCCGGGTGGACGAGAGATTGGCCCAAACTCTGTCAGGGCGTGCGGACGCCGGCGCGTTGCTCGCCGAATGTATCGCCGCGGGGCTGTTCATCGAGCGGTTCCAATCCGGTGGAAGCACTGTCTATCAGTGGCATTCGATGCTCACCACGAGTTGCCAGAGCATCCTGCGCCGCACTGACGTCACCCGCTGGGAACGGTTGAATGCCGTCGCTGCCAGGGAGTTGGCGGACGCACACCCGCTGGCGTCGGTCGAGCACGCCATCCGGGCCGGTGATTCCGAACTGGCCCACGCCGTGATCTTCGACCACTGGCTGGAGTTGCTGCTGCAGTCTCGGCCGGAGGCGCTGGATCGGGTCTGCGTCGCCGTGATGACGGCCTTCGGCGAGCATCCGATGCTGCTGATGATCCGGGCCTGCTGTCGGGATCTGTTGGGCGACATAGCGAATGCGCAGTTGCTATTGCAGCGGGCGCGGATCGCCGAACCGGGCGGGGCACTGTCGGCGCGATCGGCCTTCGTCGCCGACATCGCGTGCATCCTGGTCTCCGCCGACGACGAGGAGATGCTGGCGGCGGGAGATCGCGCCGTGGCCGCTCTCGCCGACCGCGGCCTCGTGCCGGGGCCGGTGTATGCCGGAGCGCTGTTCGTGCTGGGGTGGGCGCAATCGAGTTTGCGCCGAGGGGGGCTGGATCTGCTGGAGGCCGCAGTCACCGAGAGTGAGGCGTTGGGTCTGACCGAGCTCGCGCTGCGGGCCCGGCAGACCCTGGCGTTCTCCGCGGTCGCCGTCGGCGAGTTCGAGCGCGCGCTGACGGTGGTGAGCGAACTGGATTCGGTTCGGACCGGCGACCCGGAGCTGTCGCTCGTCCACTATTGGGTGGGAATCGAGCCGCTGACGCGCGGTTACGCCCGGATGTGGCGTGGTGAACTCGACCGTGCCCGTGCTGATCTGGCGGCCGCCGAGGCAGTGGCGGGCATCGGCTACCCGGACATCGCACGCTCGCTGCTCGCGTTCACCGCAGCAACCCTCGGCGACGGGATGGCCGAGGCGGCCGAGGCCGTCGCGCGCATCCACGACATCGACTGCCACGGCGCTCCGCTGGGCATCTACAAGTTGGTGGCCGGGGCCAGGCTGGCCGAGGCTCGTGGCGAGCGACGGACGGCACTGGCCATGGTCAGGCGGCTGGGGCAGGGCGCGAACACCCCGGCGATGTCGGCGATCGCGTCGGGTATCGCGCGGCGCCTCGGCGAGCCGGCGTTGGCCGGCCGGTACGCCGAGGCTGCGGTGGGCACCGAACTTCAGCGCTACACCCGGGTCTACGCACTGGTGACGCTGGCGATCATCGATTGGAGCCGCGGCGCCGGGAGCGCTGCCCACGACAAGCTCGAGGACGCGCTGGCGCAGGCCGAGGTCGAGCGCATCGTCTATCCGTTCCTGGACAACGCCGATGCGCAGTGTCTGGAGATGCTGGCCGCGCACCTGCCGGTGACCGGGTACCGCGACTTCCTCCAGCACTGCCTGGACGCGTGCTACAGCGCCGCCGGTCGCGGTGTTCCGGCGTCGATGCCGCCGCTCACCCGGCGGGAGAAGGAGGTGCTGGCCTATCTGCGCACCCCCATGACCTCCGCCGAGATCGCCGAGCAGATGTCGGTCTCGGTCAACACCCTCAAGACGCATCAGCGTTCCCTCTACCGCAAGCTGGGTGTGGTCAACCGGCGCGACGCGTGCCGCGCCGTGCACCGCTGATATGGGTAACCCAGTCTGCTGGATCCGGCGCGTGGCCGCGCGCGATCGACCAGAATCTCTAGGTGGTGCCCGTGACCGGTGGTTCTGCGCTGGTTACGGGCGCTGTCAGCGGGATGGATCAAAAGTTCTGTTGGTGAGCATCATTCGCCGTGGTGCGGGTGTGACGTGACGAGGAGATGAACATCGTGGGCCGCAACAGTGAAGCTTCCGAGCCGCACCTGGCACGTGAGCACCTGCCCATCCCGGACGCCAAGCATGTCGGCGTCACCACCTACGACGCCAAGGACCCCAACACGAAGTATCCGCCGATCACCGAGCTGCGCCCGCCCGCCGGCGCCCCGAACGTGCTGATCGTGCTGATCGACGACGTCGGTTTCGGGGCGTCCTCGGCGTTCGGCGGCCCCTGCGCGACCCCGGTAGCCGAACGGTTGGCCGCCGACGGGGTCAAGCTCAACCGGTTCCACACCACGGCGCTGTGCTCGCCGACCCGACAGGCGCTGCTCACCGGACGCAACCACCACTCGGTCGGGATGGGGGCGATCACCGAGATGGCCACCTCGGCGCCCGGCAACAACAGCATCCGGCCCAAGGACAAGGCGCCGGTGGCCGAGACGCTGAAGCTCAACGGCTATTCGACCGCGCAGTTCGGCAAATGCCACGAGGTTCCCGGCTGGGAGGTCACCCCGGTCGGACCGTTCCACCAGTGGCCCACCGGGTCGGGCTTCGAGTACTTCTACGGCTTCGTCGGCGGCGAGGCCAATCAGTACTATCCGGGGCTCTACGAGGGCACCACCGCCGTCGAGCCGCCGCGCACCCCGGAGGAGGGCTACACCCTCACCGACGACCTGGCCGACCGGGCCATCACCTGGGTGCGCCAGCAGAAGGCGCTGATGCCGGACAAGCCGTTCTTCATGTACTTCGCCCCTGGGGCCACCCACGCCCCGCACCACGTGCCCAAACAGTGGTCTGACAAGTACCGCGGCAGGTTCGACGAGGGCTGGGACGCGCTGCGCGAGCAGATCCTGGCCCGGCAGAAGGACCTCGGCGTGGTGCCCCCGGACGCCGAACTGACCGCCCGGCACGACGAGATCCCGGCGTGGGACGACATGCCCGACGAGCTCAAGCCGGTGCTGGCCAAACAGATGGAGATCTACGCCGGGTTCCTGGAGCAGACCGACCACGCCGTCGGACGCGTGGTCGACGCGATCGACGATCTGGGCGTGCTCGGCGACACGCTGATCTACTACATCATCGGCGACAACGGGGCCTCGGCCGAGGGCACCCTCAACGGCTGCTTCAACGAGATGACCACGCTCAACGGGTTGCCGGGCATCGAGACACCCGAGTTCCTGCTGTCCAAGATCGACGACTTCGGCACCCCGGAGGCCTACAACCACTACGCGGTCGGGTGGGCGCACGCGCTGTGCGCGCCGTACCAGTGGACCAAGCAGGTCGCCTCACACTGGGGCGGCACCCGCAACGGCACCATCGTGTCGTGGCCGAATGGGCTGTCCGACAAGGGAACCACCCGCAATCAGTTCCACCATGTCATCGACGTGGTCCCGACCATCCTGGAGGCGGCCGGCCTGCCCGCGCCGCACTCGGTCAACGGCACCACCCAGGCTCCGCTGGAGGGGGTCAGCATGATGGCGACCCTGCGCGAGGCGACCGCACCCGAGAACCACGAGGTGCAGTACTTCGAGATGATGGGCAACCGCGGCATCTACTTCCAGGGCTGGACCGCGGTGACCAAACACCGCACCCCGTGGAAGGCCGACGTCCCACCGCCGTTCGACGACGACGTGTGGGAGCTCTACGCTCCCGGCGACTGGACCCAGGCCCACGACCTCGCCGCCGAGAACCCAGCGAAGCTCGCTGAGCTGCAACGACTCTGGCTCATCGAAGCGACCAAGTACAACGTGGTGCCGCTCGACGACCGGGGGTTCGAACGGATCAACCCCGACATCGCCGGACGGCCCCAGCTCATCCGCGGCGACAGCCAGCTGCTGTTCGACGGCATGCGGGTCAGCGAATGGTGTGTGGTGAACCTGAAGAACAAGTCGCATTCGGTGACCGCGAACCTGGACGTCCCCGAGTCGGGTGCGGGCGGGGTCATCGTCACCCAGGGCGGCAGCGCCGGCGGGTGGACGCTCTACGCGCACGAGGGCAAGCTCAGGTACTGCTACAACTTCTTCGGGATCGACTACTTTGTCACCGCGGCGACCGAGGACATTCCGGCCGGAAAACACCAGGTGCGCATGGAGTTCGGTTACGACGGCGACGGCCTGGGCAAGGGCGGTGACGTGACCCTCTACTACGACGGCCGGGAAGTGGGCCGCGGCAGAGTGGACCGGACCCAGCCGATGGCGTTCTCCGCCGACGAGGCCTGCGACGTCGGGTGCGACACGGGCTCGCCGGCGTCGTTGGACTACGGGCCGACGGGTAACCGGTTCACCGGAACCATCGAATGGGTGCAGCTCGACCTGGGCGGCGACAGTCACGACCACCTGATCAAGCCCGAGGACCGATTCAACATCGCGATGGCCAAGCAATAGGGGGAGGCGGGGGCTCACAGTCCGTCGCGGATTGTTCACCGGAAAGGCTGTCAGCGGGCAGCCGCGAAGCGCAGGATTGGGCTACAGGGGACAAACCGGGATGCACGGGCGGGGAGCAGCGATGAACGAGGACTTCAACGGAAAGATCGAACTCGACGTACGCGACTCGGTGGCCGACTGGTCGCCGTATGTGCTCAACCGGGCACCCGAGGGTGCCCCCAACATTCTCGTGGTGCTCTACGACGACACCGGGCTGGCCGCGTGGTCGCCCTACGGCGGCCGTATCGAGATGCCGGTCATGCAGCGGCTCGCCGACAACGGCCTCACCTATTCGCAGTGGCACACCACCGCGCTGTGCTCACCGACCCGCTCGTGCTTCCTGACCGGTCGTAACCACCACGTCAACCGCTGCTCGGCGATCACCGAGACCTCCAACGGCTTTCCGGGCGCGGCAGCACGGCTTCCCGCGGAATGCGCCACCATCGGACAGGTGCTGCAGGACAACGGGTACAGCACGTTCTGGGTCGGCAAGAACCACAACGTCCCCGAGGAGGACATCGCCAGTGGCGGCAGCCGCTCGGAGTGGCCGCTGCAGAAGGGGTTCGACCGGTTCTACGGCTTCCTGGGTGGCGAGACCAACCAGTGGTATCCCGATCTGGTCGAGGACAACAGGTTCATCGAGCAACCGTACGGTCCCGAGGACGGCTACCACCTCTCCAAGGACATGGCCGACCAGGCGCTGGGCATGTTGCGCGACCAGCAGGCAACCAACCCGTCCAAACCCTGGTACCTGTGGTTCTGCCCGGGTGCCAACCACGCACCACACCATTCGCCGATCGAGTACGCCGACAAGTACAAGGGCATGTTCGACGACGGCTATGAGGCCTACCGCGAGTGGGTGCTGACCCGGATGATCGACAAGGGCATCCTGCCCGAGGGCACCGAGATGACCCCGCTGAACCCGATGCCCGACGACATCGCCGTGCCGGCCGATCAGGTCCGGCCGTGGGAATCACTCAACGACGACGAGAAGAAGCTGTTCGCCCGGATGGCCGAGGTGTTCGCCGGCTTCTCCGAATACACCGACGCCCAGGTGGGGCGGATCATCGACTACCTCGAGAAGACCGGGCAGCTGGACAACACGCTGATCTTCTACTGCGCCGACAACGGGGCGTCGGGTGAGGGCTCGCCGAACGGGTCGGTCAACGAGAACAAGTTCTTCAACGGCTACCCCGACGAACTCGCCGAGAACATGCGCTACCTGGAGACGCTGGGCAGCGCGGACACCTACAACCACTACCCGACCGGGTGGGCGGTGGCGTTCTCCACACCCTTCCAGATGTTCAAGCGGTACTCGCAGTTCTCCGGGGGCACCTGCGATCCGATGGTGATCCACTGGCCGGCCGGCATCAAGGCCAAGGGCGAGGTGCGCCACCAGTACCACCACGCCACCGACGTGGTGGCCACCATCCTCGACGCCGCCGGGCTGCAGATGCCCACGACCTACCGCGGCGTCGAACAGCACCCGCTCAACGGGGTGTCCATGCGCTACAGCTTCGACGACGCCGCCGCGCCCACCACCAAGAAGCGGCAGTACTACACGATGCTGGGCACTCGCGGCATCTGGGAGGACGGCTGGAAGGCCTCGGCGATCCACGCACCGCTGAGCGGGGCCGGCCATTTCGACCAGGACCGCTGGGAGCTCTACCACGTCGACGAGGACCGCTCCGAATGCAACAACGTCGCCGACGAGCATCCGGAGAAGCTGCAGGAGCTGATCGCGAGCTGGTTCTCCGAGGCGGACGCCAACTTCGTGCTTCCGCTCGACGACCGCTCGGCCACCGAACTGCTCACCACCGAACGGCCGCAGTCGGAGCCGACCCGCAACCGGTATGTCTACTACCCGGGGACGGCGCCGGTACCCGAGGGCGTCGCCGTCAACGTCCGGGGCAGGTCCTACAAGATCATCGCCGACGTCGACATGACCGCCGACGCGGCGGGCGTGATCTTCGCCCACGGCTCCCGGTTCGGCGGGCACGCACTGTTCCTCAAGGACGCCAAGCTGCACTACGTCTACAACTTCCTCGGTATCAAGCCCGAACAGGTCTTCGTCTCCGAGGAGCTGAGCCCTGGCAAGCACACACTGGGCATGGAGTTCGTTCGCGAATCCGCCGGTGAGTACGGCGAATCACACGGCACCACAACGCTGTACGTCGACGACAAGGCGGCAGCGAAAGGGCCGATGCGTGCCCAGGTCGGCAAGTTCACCCTGTCCGGTGACGGCCTGTGCGTGGGCTACGACAGCGGCGACAACGTCTCGAGCCTCTATCAGGCACCGGGAACCTTCACCGGCGGAACCATTCTCGGCGTCGGCATCGACGTC
>JAXHTL010000200.1:0-8456 GCA_034190095.1 Actinomycetota bacterium | reverse complement strand
CACACCCAGGCGCCGACCGCGGAGAACACCGTGGCCACCGCCGCCGCGACCACCAGCAGCACGGGGAGCGCCATCGCCCGGAACCAGCGCCGGCGGGTGGCCGCCGGCCCGTGCGGGGTCAGGGCGCCGGTCACCACGTCGGGCCGCTCGATCAGTTCGACGAGCACCGACTCGGCGGTGGCCCGCGGGCAGGGCGGCAGCAGCTGCGAGGCCTCCCCCGCTCCGGCCACGCCAGTCATCACGGCGTCGAGCCGGGCACCGCCGAACAACCGCACCAGCAGCGGCTCCCGCAGGGTGCCGCCGCGCAGCCGGCGCATGTCGAAGGTGTGTTCGCGCACCCGCAGCAACCCGTGCGACAGGTGCAGCACCTCTCCGTCGCGCCGCAGCACCAGGTTGGCGTAGGTCAGCAGCGACTGCGTCACCGACAGCGCCACCGAGACCAGCAGCACCACCAGCGCCCCGGCCGCCACAGCGCCCCACACCCCCAGCCCCTGCGCGGCGTCGCCGCCCGCCCGCAGCAGCGCAGAATCCTGCAGCGCGACCAGCAGCCCGGACTGTGAGAGCACCCCGACGGCCGCGGCGATCATCAGCAGTCCGGTGAACGTCAACGGGCTGTATCGCAGCCAGGACGGCTGCCACCGGGCCAGCACCCGGTCACCGGTCACCGGCGGCAGCGAATCGGCCAGCAGGACGGCCCGCAGCCGCGGCACGTCCCCGGCCGGCACCGCATCCAGCGCGAACACCGTGTCACCGGTGGCTTCCCGCCCGGTGCTCACCCGCAGCACGGTCAGCCCCAGCAGCCGGTGCAGCAGGCGCGCGTCGGTGGACACCGACCGGATCCTGCTGCGTGGCACCGACAGCACCGAGCGCTGCAGCACCCCGGTCCGCAACGCCACTTCGTCGGCGCCGATGCGGTAGGCCGTGGTGAACCAGCGGGCCAACCCGTAGACCACGATCAGCCCGACACCGGCCACCGCCCACAGCGGGTTCCCCGTGGCCGAGCCCAGCACCAGTGACCCGATCAGCACCGGAAGCTGACGCAGCACCTCATGCACGGGGTGGACCAGCAGCATCCGCGGGCTCAGTCGCTGCCACCCGGGTTCGCCACCGGCGGTCATGTGGCGTCCTCGCCGCCCAGCGCGGCGATATCGGTCAGCTGCGCCACCACCTGGTGGGCGACGTGATCGTCGAGCGCCACGATCCGCACCGCACCGGCCGAGGACGCGGTCGTGACGGTGACGTTGGTCAGGCCGAACAGCTGGTCCAGCGGGCCGCGATAGGTGTCGACGGTCTGCACCCGGGAGATCGGCGCGATACGCCGTTCCTGCACCAGCCAGCCGGTGCGGGTGTAGACCGCGGTCGGGTCGAGGTCCCAGCGGTGCACCCGGTAGCGCCACAGCGGCACGACGCCGACGAACACGACCACGGCGACGACGGTGGCTACGGCGGCCAGGATGTGCAGCCACAGCAGCCGGGGGTCCAGCACGAACCACACCAGCTGGGCGACCGCGGCCAGCGCCCACGGGATCGCCGCACCGATCGCCCACACCAGCGGCGCCTTGCGGCTCGGTGGATTCGCGGGTTCGGCCAGTCGCATGAGTCGAGCATGGCTCAGCGCTCGGCTTCCGTCATCGCCCGGGGCGCGCTCAGGCTGGCTGCGGCTCCGGACTCGGCGGTCCCACCTGCAGCTTTCGACCCCACACCAGAAGCCACACCATGAACACGAGCTCACCGACGAACAACACCAGCGTCCCCAGCGGAGCCTCGGCGTCGGCGATCAGCACGACGAACCAATCGATCAGATAGCCCACCCCGGCTACCGCCACCAGTGCGCCCAACCACCGCGGGAGATAGCCGGAGACCCAGATCAGCCACCCGGTGAGCAGCAGGTGCACTCCGTACAGCACCAGCAGGACTTGCCACCCGTTCAGGTACCAGTCCGCCCAGGTCTCGAGATCCTGCTGTGCCGCGTAGCGCGCGGTCCCCAGGTCGACGGTGAGCCCGACGAACACGGCGGCGTAGACGAGCCGCAACCCGAGCGCCAGCGCCGCCGCGTCCCGGTGGACGGGAGCCAGCAGCCGGTACAGCGCCCCCGCCACCACGAGGTCGAGCATCGCGGCCACCAGCAGCCAGGCCGCGGCTGGGCCCAGCTGCAGCTCATAGAGCATCCATGCCCCAGCCGACATCGGCACCGCGGCGGCCAGACCAGCAGCGCCGGCAAGCAGTGCGGTGCGGCCGAGCGTCAACGATCCAGCATCCACCCCGGCCATCGGTCCCCCTCGTGTCGGACCAGATTGGACCACAGCGCCGCCGTCGCGCCGGCCCCCGATCAGTATGTTGATGCCATGAGCGCCAAATGGACCGCCGCCGACGTTCCCGACCAATCCGGCCGGGTGGCCGTGGTCACCGGCGCCAACGCCGGCCTCGGGTACGAGACGGCCGCGGTGTTGGCCGGCCGAGGCGCCCGGGTGGTCATCGCGGTCCGCAATGTGGACAAGGGCGCCGAGGCCGCGGCCAGGCTCACCCGGGACAACCCCGGCGCCGACGTCGCGGTGCAGGAACTGGATCTGTCGTCGCTGGCCAGCGTCCGCAAGGCGGCCGACGCGCTGCGCGCCGCCCACCCGCGCATCGACCTGCTGATCAACAACGCGGGGGTGATGTATCCCCCCAAGCAGACCACCGCCGACGGCTTCGAGCTCCAGTTCGGCACCAACCACCTCGGTCATTTCGCCCTGACCGGTCTGCTGCTCGACCGACTGCTGGCCGTCGACGGCTCACGGGTGGTTACGGTGGCCAGCATCGCGCACCGGAACATGGCCGACATCCACTTCGACGACCTGCAGTGGGAGCGCAAGTACAACCGGGTCGCCGCCTACGGCCAGTCCAAGCTGGCCAACCTGATGTTCAGCTATGAGCTTCAGCGCCGGCTCGCCGCGACGAACGCGCCGACGATCTCGGTGGCCGCGCACCCGGGAATCTCGAACACCGAGTTGATGCGCCACATCCCCGGCACCGGTATCCCGGGGGTGATCAAGCTGGCCGGCCTGGTGACCAACAGCCCGGCCGTCGGGGCGCTGGCCACGCTGCGTGCGGCCACCGGTCCGGACGTGCGCGGCGGCCAGTACTTCGGGCCGTCCGGATTCCAGGAGATGATCGGCCACCCCGTCCCGGTGCAGTCCAGCGCGGCGTCGCGCGATGCCGCTGTCCAGCAGCGGCTGTGGACGGTGTCGGAGGAACTCACCGGCGTGAAGTTCGACCTCTGATGCGTTCGGTCGAGGAACACCGGCAGATCGTCGCCGGGCTGATCGCCGCCCGCGAACCGGCCAAGGTGCCGATCGCCGACACGCTGGGCCTGGTGCTGGCCGCCGACGTCGTCGCGCCGTTGTCGCTGCCGGGCTTCGACAACTCGGCGATGGACGGGTACGCCGTGCTGGACACCGACGTCGCCGATGCCGCCGACGAGACCCCGGTGCGGCTGCCGGTGCCCGAGGACATCCCGGCCGGGCGCACCGACATCCCGACCCTGACCGCCGGAACCGCGCACCGCATCATGACCGGCGCGCCGCTGCCGTACGGGGCGACCGCCGTGGTGCCGGTGGAGGCCACCAACGGCGCGGTCGACGTCGTCACGATCCGCGCCTCCGCCCGGGCCGGCCAGCACATCCGCCGCGCCGGCGAGGACGTCACCGCGGGCACCACGGTGCTGCGGGCCGGGCAGCTCGTCACGCCGGCCGCACTGGGCCTGGCCGCGGCGCTCGGACTCGCCGAGTTGACCGTGATCCCGCGTCAGCGGGTGCTGGTGCTGTCCACCGGCACAGAGCTGGTCAGTGCGGGCACCCCGTTGCAACCGGGCCAGATCTACGAATCCAACGGGGTGATGCTGGCAGCCGCGGTCCGTGACGCGGGTGCGACCGTGCTGGCCTCCCCGACAAGTGGTGACGACGTCGAGGCCTTCCGTGCCATGTTGCGCGCCCACGCCGCCGACGCCGATCTGATCCTGACCACCGGCGGGGTGAGCGCGGGCGCCTACGAGGTGGTCAAGGATGCGTTCGGCGGCGCCGACGGCGGGGTCGAGTTCGTCAAGGTGGCGATGCAGCCCGGCATGCCGCAGGGTGCGGGCCGGGTCGACGGGACCCCGATCGTGACACTGCCCGGCAACCCGGTCAGTGCTCTGGTGTCCTTCGAGGTGTTCGTCCGCCCCGCGCTGCGCACGGCGATGGGGCTGCCGGGCGCCGAGCGGCCCCGCCTGGAGGCCGTGCTGCGCGAGGACCTGAGCTCACCCCGCGGGAAGCGGCAGTTCCGCCGCGGGGTTCTCGACGGCGACTCGGTGACCAGCTACGGGCCGCCGGCGTCGCATCACCTGCGGTGGCTGGCGTCGGCGAACTGCCTGCTGGACCTCGCCGAGGATGTCACCGAGGTCACCGCAGGCACCCGGGTACAGGTGTGGGACCTGCGCTAGCTGTAGGCCCGACTCCTCGCGCAAGCGCTCGACCACAGGCCCGACTCCTCGCGCAAGCGCTCGTCGTAGAATCGCGGGCACGATGGCCAGACGCCCCGACCTCAAGACAGGCCCCGCGCGGCTAGCGGCCCTGGTCCGTTCCGCTGTTCCGCCCATGCACCCCGCCGGCCTGCCGTTCGTCGGCGTGAGCCTGGCGGTCGCGCTGGCGGGCCGGCGCAGCCGCTGGCTGCGCCGCGCGGGCCTGACCTCGGCCGCCGCCAACGCCGCGTTCTTCCGGCACCCTCCACGCACCCCACCGCTGCGGCCCGGTGTGGTGGTCGCCCCCGCTGACGGGCTGATCTGTGTGGTCGACGAGGAGACTCCGCCGATCGAGCTGGGGCTGCCCGCCGTTCCGGTGCCGCGGATCAGCATCTTCCTGTCGCTGCTGGACGCCCATGTGCAGCGGGCCCCGGTCGGCGGCGAGGTGGTCACCACGGTGCACCGCCCCGGCCTGTTCGGGTCCGCGGACCTGGCCGCGGCCAGCCAGGACAACGAGCGCAACAGTGTGGTGATCCGCACCCCGGACGGCGCCGAGGTGGTCGCGGTGCAGATCGCCGGACTGCTGGCCCGCCGCATCGTCTGCGCCGTGAAGCCCGGCGACACGATCGGTATCGGGGACACCTACGGCCTGATCCGGTACGGGTCGCGGCTGGACACCTACCTGCCGGCCGGCTCCACCGTGCTGGTCACGGTGGGGCAGCGCACCCTGGCCGGCGAGACCGTCCTGGCCGAACTGCCATGAGACCCCGCATCAAGCCCCCCGTGGTCAGCGCGCGCATCCTGCCCAGCGCCATGACGGTGGCCGCGATCTGCCTGGGCCTGTCCTCGGTCAAGTTCGCTCTCGACGGCAGGCCCACCGAGGCGATGGCGTTCCTGGCCGTCGCGGCGATCCTAGACGCGCTCGACGGCCGCATCGCCCGCGCGCTGAAGGCGACGTCGCGGATGGGCGAGGAGATCGACTCGCTGGCCGACGCGGTGAACTTCGGTGTGGCACCGGCGTTCATCGTCTACGGCACATTGCTGTCGACCTCGCGGATCGGCTGGATCGTGGTGCTGCTGTACGCGGTGTGCATCGTGCTGCGGCTGGCCCGCTACAACGCGATGCTCGGCGCCGACCAGCCCGATTACGAGAAGAAGTATTTCGTCGGGATGCCGGCGCCGGCGGGCGCCATCGGCGCGATCGGCCCGCTGGCGGCCAAGATGCAGTTCGGCGACGGCTGGTGGACCTCGGAGCCGGCCGTGGTGATCTGGATGATCGTGGTGTCGCTGCTGGTGGTCAGCACGCTGCCGATGCGCAAAATCCACACGTTCTCGGTGCCGCCGAACATGGTGGCACCGTTGCTGGCGCTGCTGGCGATCGGGGTGGCCGCCTCGATCCTCTACGGCTACGTGGTGATCCTGCTGATCATCCTGGCCTACGCGCTGCACATCCCGTTCGCGATCCGCACCCGCCGGTTCCTGGCCGCCCACCCCGAGGTGTGGGACGACAAACCCCGCCAGCAGCGGGCCGCGCGCCGCGCCATCCGGCGCGCCCAGCCGCACCGCCGGTCGATGATGCGGCTGGGCCTGCGCCGACCCCCGAGAGGCTGAGATGTCCGACCTCGGGGTCGCAGACCGGGAGGCGCCGCGGCCGCAGCTGACGCTGACCGCGCGGCTGAACACCTCGGCGCTGGACTCGCGGCGCGGGGTGGTGCGACTGCATCCCGAGGCCATCGCCGCGCTCGGGATCCGGGAGTGGGATGCGGTGTCGTTGACCGGGTCGCGCACCACGGCCGCGGTCGTCGGGGTCGCACCGCCGGGCATTCCGACGGGGACGGCGCTGCTCGACGACGTGACCCTGTCCAACGCCGGGGTACGCGAGGACGCCCCGGTGCTCGTCGCGCCGGTGACGGTGTTCGGTGCGCGGTCGGTGACCGTGAGCGGCTCCGCGCTGGCGACCCGGTCGATTTCGGCGGCCACCCTGCGCCAGGCCCTGCTGGGCAAGGTGATGACCGTCGGCGACATCGTGTCGCTGTTGCCGCGCGACCTGGGCCCGGGCACCTCGACGTCGCAGGCCAGCACGGCGCTGGCGGCCTCGGTCGGCATCACCTGGACCTCGGAGCTGTTGACCGTCACCGGGGCCGACCCGGCCGGACCGGTCAGTGTGCAACCCAATTCACTGGTCAGCTGGGGTGACGGGGTGCCCCCCGAGCCCCGGGTGAGCGGCCCCGACGCCGGTCTGATGCGCACCGACGAACCACCGGTGCTGCCGAGTCCGCCCGCGGTGGCCTTCGACGACCTCAAGGGTGCGCACGTGGCGGCCGGCAAGCTGACCGAATGGCTCAAACTTGCCCTCGACGAGCCCGAGCTGCTCGAGACCCTGGGAGCCTCGGCCAATCTCGGGGTGCTG
This sequence comes from Actinomycetota bacterium, assembly GCA_034190095.1. Lineage (GTDB taxonomy): Bacteria > Actinomycetota > Actinomycetes > Mycobacteriales > Mycobacteriaceae > Mycobacterium. Next base: position 1,569 of record JAXHTL010000200.1, on the reverse strand, counting down.
GTGACCGGGCCGGCCGGAGTCGGCAAGGCCACGATGGTGCGCACCGTGTGCGCCGATCGCCGGTTGGTCGAACTCGACGGTCCCGAGATCGGCTCGCTGACCCCGGCCGACCGGCTGACCGCGGTGGCCAACGCCGTGACGACGGCGGGTGCACCGGACCACGGTGGCGGCATCCTGCTGATCACCGACATCGACGCGCTGCTTCCGGCCTCCGCCGAACCGGTGGCGGGGCTGATCCTGGCCGAGTTGCGCAAGGCGGTGGCCGCCGACGGGGTCGCGGTGATCGCCACCTCGGCGGTTCCCGACAACGTCGATGCCCGGCTGCGCGCCCCGGATCTGTGTGACCGCGAGCTCGGGCTGAGCCTGCCGGATGCCACCACCCGCAGGCAGCTGCTGGAGGTGCTGCTGCGAACTGTGCCCGCCGGCGACCTGGATCTCACCGAGATCGCAGGTCGGACACCGGGGTTCGTGGTGGCCGACCTGGCCGCACTGGTCCGTGAGGCCGCATTGCGCGCTGCCGCTCGGGCCAGCAGGGACGAGTCGGCGCCGGAGCTGCGTCAAGAGGACCTGGTCGGCGCGCTCAGCGTGATCCGGCCACTGTCCCGGTCGTCGACCGAGGAGGTGTCGGTCGGCGCGGTGACGCTCGACGACGTCGGCGACATGGCCGACACCAAGCAGGCGCTGACCGAGGCGGTGCTGTGGCCGCTGCAGCACCCGGACACGTTCGAGCGGCTGGGGGTGGAGCCGCCACGCGGGGTGCTGCTCTACGGGCCGCCCGGTTGCGGCAAGACGTTCGTGGTGCGCGCCCTGGCCAGCTCGGGCCGGCTGTCGGTGCACGCCGTCAAGGGCGCCGAGCTGATGGACAAGTGGGTGGGGTCCAGCGAGAAGGCCGTGCGCGAGTTGTTCCGCCGGGCCAGGGATTCGGCACCCTCGCTGGTGTTCCTCGATGAGATCGACGCGCTGGCGCCGCGGCGCGGGCAGAGTTTCGACTCGGGGGTGACCGATCGGGTGGTGGCGGCGATGCTGACCGAACTCGACGGCATCGAGCCGCTGCGTGACGTGGTGGTGCTGGGGGCGACGAACCGGCCCGATCTGATCGACCCGGCGCTGCTGCGGCCCGGCCGGCTGGAGAAGCTGGTGTTCGTCGAGCCGCCCGACGCCGAGGCACGCATCCAGATCCTGCGCACCGCGGGCAAATCGGTTCCGCTGGCCGCCGACGGGCCCGAAGCCGTCGACCTGGAGGCGCTGGCCGCCGACCTGGACGGCTACAGCGCCGCCGACTGCGTGGCGCTGTTGCGGGAGGCGGCGCTGACCGCGATGCGCCGCTCGATCGACGCCGCCGACGTGACCGCGGGCGACGTCGCCACCGCGCGCGAGGCGGTGCGGCCGTCCCTGGACCCGGTCCAGGTGGCGGCGCTGCGCGACTTCGCCGCCGGCCGCTGATCCACCCTGCGTTGAGACTGCGCTCACGGCGCGGTCCACTCGCACTTCGCCGCCCTGATCGCAGTCTCGACGCGGGCGGAATAGATCTTGACAATGCCTAGTTGACGCTGGCATCGTCGAAACTAG
>JAXHTL010000020.1:15364-43377 GCA_034190095.1 Actinomycetota bacterium | reverse complement strand
CAGGGTCACACGATCGTGGGGTACTTCACCTCCGCGGTCGGCCTGTATCCCGGTGACGAAGTCCGGGTGGTGGGGGTGCCGGTGGGGCGTATCGACTCGATCGAGCCGCGCGCCGAGGACGTCAAGATCACCATGACGGTGCAGCACGACGTGCCGGTGCCGGAGAACGCCAAGGCGCTGATCATCTCGCCGAACCTGGTGGCCGCCCGCTTCATTCAGCTGACCCCCGCCTACACCGGCGGACCGACCATGGCCGACGGAGCCGAGATCGGCCTGGACCGCACGGCGGTCCCGGTCGAGTGGGACGAGGTCAAGGAACAACTCACCCAGCTCAGTGCCCAACTCGGCCCGCAACAGGGGTCGATGCAGGGTCCGCTGAGCGAGGTGGTCAACCAGGCTGCCGACACGTTCGACGGCAACGGCGACTCGTTCCGGCAGGCGGTGCGCGAACTGTCCCAGACCGCCGGCCGCCTCGGGGACTCCCGCGGCGATCTGTTCGGCACGATCCGCAACCTGCAGGTGCTCGTCGACGCGCTGTCCAACAGCAACGAGCAGATCGTGCAGTTCACCGACCACGTCGCCTCGGTGTCCCAGGTCCTGGCCGACAGCTCCACCGATCTGGACAACACGCTGGGCACCCTCACCCAGGCCCTGACCGACGTGCGGGGTTTCCTCGACGAGAACAACCAGGTGCTGATCGATCAGATCGGCAAGCTCGCCGACTTCACCCAGATCCTGACCGACCACAGCGAGGACATCGAACAGGTCCTGCACGTCACACCCAACGGTCTGTCGAACTTCTACAACATCTACAACCCCGCCCAGGGCACCGTGGCGGGTCTGCTGTCGCTGCCCAACTTCGCCAATCCGGTGCAGTTCATCTGCGGAGGCGCCTTCGACATCGGTGCCACGACCGACGAGTACAAACGCGCCGAGATCTGCCGGCAGCGCATGGGGCCGGTGTTCAAGCGCATCCAGATGAACTACCCCCCGGTGCTGTTCCACCCGGTCAACTCCATCACCGCCTACAAAGGCCAGGTCATCTACGACACCCCCGAGACCGAGGCCAAGGCCGAGACCCCGGTGCCGTACCTGCAGTGGCAGAACGCACCCGGGGTCACCCCGCCGGAGATCCCGCCGGACGCCGACCTGTCGACGCTGTTGGCCCCGCCGGCGCCGGAGGCCCCGCCGGCTGGAGCCCCGGCCGCGCCGGCGCCGGCGGCCCCGGTGCCGGGACCGCTGCTGCCGCAGCAGGCCACGCCCGACATCCCGGGGGCGGGCGGATGATGCGTCGTGCGCTGGCCATCGCCTCACTGGCCGCCCTGCTCGCCGGCTGCCAGTTCGGCGGGCTGAACTCACTGGACATGCCCGGCACGTCCGGACATGGGCCGGGCTCGTTCACCGTCACGGTGCAGCTGCCGGATGTGTCGACGCTGCCGCAGAATTCACCGGTCATGATCGACGACGTCACCGTCGGCAGCGTGTCCGGCCTCGACGCGGTGCAGCGTCCGGACGGCAGCTTCTTCGCCGCGGTGCAACTGTCGCTGGACCCCGAGGTCAACCTGCCGGCCAACGCGTTCGCGCGGGTGGCGCAGACGTCGCTGCTGGGTTCCCAGCACATCGAACTCACCGAGCCGCCCCCCGGCCAGCCCGGGGTCGGGCGGTTGGCCCAGGGGTCGGAGATCCCGCTGGACCGCACCGGGAGCTACCCGACCACCGAGCAGGTGCTCTCCTCGCTGGGCGTCGTGGTGAACAAGGGAAATCTCGGTGCGCTGCAGGACATCACCGACGAGACCTTCAACGCGGTCGCCGGCCGGGAAGGCACCTTCGCCGAGCTGATCCCGCGGCTGGCCGAGCTGACCAGCTCGCTCGACCGCCAGACCGAGGACATCATCACCGCCGCCGAGGGGCTCAACCGGTTCGCCGGGATCCTCGCGCGCAGCAAGGACAGCCTCGGGCGCACACTGGACACCCTGCCCGGCGCGCTGGAGGTGCTCAACCGCAACCGGGCCACCATCGTCGACGCGTTCGCCGCGCTGCGCAGCTTCGCCGAGGTCGGCTCCCGGATCCTGCAGCAGACCAAGGACGACTTCGTCGCCGACTTCGCCGACCTGTACCCGGTGATCAAGGCGCTCAACGACAACGCCGACGACTTCATCAAGGCGCTGGAGTTCCTGCCGACGTTCCCGTTCCACTACGAATACCTGCGCAACGCGGTGCGCGGCGACTACCTCAACGTGTTCGTCACGTTCGACCTGACGGTGCGCCGGCTCGGTGAGACGGTGTTCACCACCTCGCTGGGCCTGGATCCCAACATGAAGCGGATGAACGAAGTCATCAACCCGCCCGATTTCCTGACCGGCTCAGTGGCCAACCTGTCCGGCCAGGCGGCCGACCCGTTCCAGGTGCCGCCCGGCACGGCCACCCAGCACGAGGGGCCGCCATGATCGACCGTCTCACCCGGATCCAGCTCACCATCTTCGCGATCGTGACGGTGTTGACCGTGGGCGCCATCTCGATCTTCTACCTGCGGTTGCCCGAAGCCGTCGGTATCGGCTCCTATCAGGTCAGCGCCAATTTCACCGCGGCGGGAGGTCTCTACGAGAACGCCAACGTCACCTATCGCGGGGTGACCGTCGGACGGGTCGAATCGGTAGGACTCTCCGATGACGGCGTGGTCGCCCGGATGCGGTTGAACAGCGGTACGCCGGTGCCCGAGAACGTCACCGCGACCGTCAAGAGCGTCTCGGCGGTCGGCGAGCAGTACATCGACCTGGTGCCACCCGAGCAGGCCGCGCAGGCGACGTTGGCCGACGGCGCACAGATCCCGGTGCAGCGCACCGCGATCGGGCAGGACATCTACGGTCTGCTGCAGCAGGCCGAAGCCCTGGTCAACAGCGTCGGGGACAGCCGGATCTCCGAGCTGCTCGACGAGACGTTCACCGCGTTCAACGGATCGGGTCCCGAACTCGCCCGGTTGATCCAGTCGGCCCGCGTGCTGGTCGACGAAGCCAACGCCAGCTACGGGCCGACCGCGCAGCTGATCGACCAGGCCGGCCCGTTCCTCGACGCGCAGATCCGCAGCGGCGACGACATCCGCTCGCTCGCCGATGGGCTGGCGCGGCTGACCGGCCAGGTGGCCGATGCCGACCCGCAGCTGCGCTCGACCCTGCGCGCGGTGCCGGGCGCCGCCGGTGCCGCCAACGAGGCGTTCGCCGGAATCCGGCCGAGCTTCCCGGTGCTGGCCGCCAACCTGGCCAACTTCGGCCGCATCGGCGTGATCTACCGCGATTCGCTGGAGCACTCGCTCGTGGTGTTCCCGGCGTTGCTGGCCGCGCTGAACACGGTGGCCGGCGGGCTGCCCGCCGACGAGGGCGGCAAGCTGGACTTCAAGATCGACCTCGGTGATCCGCCGCCGTGTTCGGTCGGGTTCATTCCGCCCACCCAGATCCGGTCGCCGGCCGACACCACACTGCGGGAACTGCCGACGGACATGTACTGCAAGGTGCCGCACAACGATCCGAGCGTGGTGCGCGGCGCGCGCAACTATCCGTGCCAGGAGTTCCCCGGCAAACGCGCACCCACGATCCAGCTGTGCCGCGACCCCAACGGTTACGTCCCGATCGGCAGCAACCCGTGGCGGGGGCCGCCGGTGCCGGTCGGAACACCGATCGAGGACGGCCGCAACATCCTGCCGCCCAACAAGTTCCCGATGATCCCGCCGCAGGTCGACCCGGACCCCGGCCCCCCGTCGGTACAGCTGCCCCCCGGGGTGGCACCCGGCCCGGGCCCGGCGCCGCACGCGCCGTTCCCGCTACCCGTCCCACCCAACGAGGTCGGCCCGCCGCCGGCGCCGTGGCCCTACTTCTCGCCACCCGATCACGTGGTGCCGCCCTACGGCCGCACGCCACCGGCACCGGGACCGGCGCCCGAAGCCCCCGCACCGGCCGGCCCGCTGCCCGCCGAGGCGCCGATGGCGTCCGCGACGTATGACCGCAACGGTGAGTTCGTCGACCCCGAGGGCGGGACTGGTATCTTCGCGCCCGGAACCGACACCCTGGCGCCTGCAGAGAACTGGGTCGACCTGATGTTGTCGCCCAAGCAGATCTAGCCACCGACGAGAAGGCACCTTGGCAGAAGACGTATCCCGCAACACCTCCCGTGACGACGGCCGTCCCGGGCGGCGTCGCGCGTCGCGGGCCGCGGGGCCGGCCAACCGCACTGCCGGCGAGTCCGGTCCGGGCGGCGTGGTTGCCGCACCGCCCGACGGGGCGACGCGGGTCCGGCCGGTGCGTCCTGCCGGGCCGCCGCCGCGCCGTGCGCCGCACCGCGGGCGGGTGGCGCTGGTGTCGGTGCTGACCCTGGTGGTGATGGCCGTGGGGCTGGGCGTCGGCGTGGGGGTACTGGCGCAGCGACAGCATCAGATCCAGGCCGAACAGGACCGCGACCAGCGGTTCGTCGACACCGCATCGCAGCTGGTGGTCAACATGTTCAGCTACACCCAGGACAACATCGACGACAGCGTGGACCGGTTCGTCGACTCCACCAGCGGGCCGCTGCGCGACATGCTCAGCCAGGACAACAACGTCGAGAACCTCAAGGCGATCTTCCGGGACACCAACGCCAGTTCGGAGGCGGTCATCAACGGCGCCGCGCTCGAGGACATCGACGAGTTCACCCAGAACGCGTCGGTGCTGGTGGCGGTGCGGGTGACGGTCACCGACATCGACGGCACCAACAAGCCGTCCCAGCCCTACCGGCTGCGGGTGATCGTGCACGAGGACGACGCCGGCCACATGACCGGCTACGACGTGAAGTACCCGGACGGCGGGAACTGATGCGGCGGGTGCGGCTGTGGACGGCGCTGCTGGTGGTGCTCGCCGCGGGTGTGGTGGCGCTGTCGGCGGCCGGCGGCAGTCTGTACTGGGACCGGATCCAGCTCATCGGTGAGCAGCGGGCGCGCACCGAGCTCGCCCCACTGGCGGCCGAGCAGATTCCCCGGGTGTTCGGCTACGACTACCAGACGGTGGAGCGCAGCCTGCTCGACGTCTACCCGCTGCTGACGCCGAGCTACCGCCGGGAGTTCGAGGAGCGGGCCACCGCCGACATCATCCCGCAGGCCCGGGAACGCCAGCTGGTGAGCCAGGCCAACGTGGTCGGCGTGGGTGTGCTCGACGCGCAACGGGATTCGGGATCGGTGATGGTGTACATGAACCGCACCGTCACCGACAAGTCGCGCCAGCCCGTCTACGACGGCAGCCGGCTGCGGGTCGACTACGAGAAGATCGACGGCGACTGGCTGATCAACTACATCACCCCGATCTGACCCGCCGGGAGGTCGTGGTCCGCCTCAGGCGAGCGCGTCCAGGAACGAGCGGGCCCAGCGGTCGACGTCGTGGGCCAGCACCTGGCGGCGCAGCGCCCGCATCCGGCGCTTGCCCTCCTCGGGCGTCTGGTTCAGCGCCGCCTCGATCGCGTCCTTGACGCCGTCGAGGTCGTGCGGGTTGGCGAGGTAGGCCTGCCGGAGTTCGGCCGCCGCGCCGGTGAACTCGCTGAGCACCAACGCCCCGCCCAGATCGCTGCGGCACGCGACGTACTCCTTGGCGACGAGGTTCATCCCGTCGCGCAGCGGGGTGACGAGCATGACGTCGGCAGCCACGAAGAATGCCACCAGGTCATCGCGGGGGACCGGCCGGTGCAGGTAGTGCACGACGGGATGACCGACCTCCCCGTGTTCACCGTTGATGTGGCCGACCTCGCGTTCGATGTCCTCGCGCATGACCTTGTAGCTCTCCACCCGTTCCCGGCTCGGGGTGGCCAGCTGCACCAGCACGGTGTCCTTCGGATCGATCCGTTTTTCGGCGAGCAGCTCGGAGAACGCGTGCAGCCGCACGTCGATGCCCTTGGTGTAGTCCAACCGGTCCACACCCAGCAGGATCTTGCGGGGGTTGCCCAGTTCCTGGCGAAGCTCGCGGGCCCGTTGGCGGATGGCCTTGCTGCGGGCCTTCTGGTCGAGGTCGGTGGAGTCGATGGAGATCGGGAAGGCGCCCACCTTCACCGTGCGGAAGCCCACCTGGACCTCGCCGAAGCGCGACCGGACGCCCACCGTGGCGCGCGAGGTGTTCGCGCCCACCAGGCGCCGCGCCAGGATCATGAAGTTCTGTGCACCGCCGGGTAGGTGGAACCCGACCAGGTCGGCGCCCAGCAGCCCCTCGGTGATCTCGGTGCGCCACGGCATCTGCATGAACAGCTCGACCGGCGGGAACGGGATGTGCAGGAAGAAGCCGATGGTCAGGTCCGGGCGCAGCATCCGCAGCATCTTGGGCACCAGCTGCAGCTGATAGTCCTGGATCCAGACGGTGGCGCCCTCGGCCGCGATACGCGCGGTGGCCTCGGCGAAGCGCCGGTTCACCTCGACGTAGCGGTCCCACCATTTGCGGTGGTAGATCGGTTTGACGATGACGTCGTGATAGAGCGGCCACAGGGTGCCGTTGGAGAAGCCCTCGTAGTACTGGGCGACGTCGTCGGCGGACAACCGCACCCGCACCAGCGACATCTCGTCCAGCACGATCGGCTCTTCGCTGGCGTTCGGATCGCCCGGTTCCTGGGGCACCCCGGGCCAGCCGATCCACGCGCCGCGGCGCTTGCGCAGCAGCGGCTCCAGCGCGGTGACCAGGCCCCCCGGGCTGCGCTTCCACTCCACGGTGCCGTCGGGCTGGGTGATCATGTCGATGGGCAGCCGGTTGGCCACCACGACGAAGTCGGCTCCCGCCGTGGACGGCGGCGGAGATGCCGCGCTCGAGCGTTCCTCCGGACCGCCCTGAGCGGTCATCAGGCGTCGAGCTTCGCCGGTCCGATACCGAGCATGGACAAGAACATGCGGCATTCCTCGGCGTCGGTCGCGTAGGCAGCCACAACACGCCGGGCCTGGCGCTCGGTGCTGTCGGCGATGGGCTCGACGTCGCCGATGTCGGCGGGATCAGATTTCGCAGGCATGGCACAACTGTAGCCAATTGCCAGGTGAGTGCTGGTGGGTCAGCCTCCTGGACGTAATGTGCTTGGCATGTGCGCTGCTGCGGCGAACCCCGAACAAGTGACCTACGAAACTCTCGACCAGGGGCGCATCGCGCGTATCTGGCTGAATCGGCCGGATGCGCAGAATGCGCAGTCCCGGACCCTGTTGGTGCAGCTCGACGAGGCATTCGGCCGGGCCGAGGCCGACGACGAGGTCCGGGTGGTCATCCTGGCCGCGCGGGGGAAGAACTTCTCCGCCGGCCACGACCTGGGCTCGGAGGCGGCGCTGGCCGAGCGTGAGCCGGGGCCCGGCCAGCATCCGACCTTCCAGATCAACGGGGCCACCAGGGCGGCCGTCGCCGAGCGCACCTATCTGCAGGAATGGCATTACTTCTTCGAGAACACCAGCCGCTGGCGCGATCTGCGCAAGATCACCGTCGCCCAGGTCCAGGGCAACGCGATCTCGGCGGGGCTGATGCTGATCTGGGCCTGCGACCTGATCGTGGCCGCCGACGACGCGAAGTTCAGCGACGTCGTCGGGGTGCGGATGGGCATGCCCGGCGTCGAGTACTACGCCCACCCGTGGGAGTTCGGTGCGCGCAAGGCCAAGGAGCTGCTGCTGACCGGGGACTGCATCGACGCCGACGAGGCGCACCGGCTGGGCATGGTGTCCAAGGTGTTCCCACGCGCCGAGCTCGAGGACAAGACCCTCGAATTCGCCCGCCGGATCGCCGAGCGGCCCACCATGGCCGCGCTGCTGGTCAAGGATTCGGTGAACGCGGCCAGCGATGCGATGGGCTTCACCGAGGCGCTGCGGCACGCGTTCCACATCCACGAGCTCGGCCACGCGCACTGGGCCGCCCACAACGAGAACCGTTTCCCGGTCGGGTTGCCGCCCAACGTGCCGGACTGGCGGAGTCTGGGGGCGCCCAAGTTGGCCCGCCGCGACGAGCCGTGACGTATAACTGGAACCTGTTCTAGTTAGCCCCACTTCCATTCTGGAGGGATACCCGCATGCTGCTCTCGCTGACGGATCGCACGTTCCTGGTCACCGGGGGTGGCAGCGGTATCGGTAAGGGGGTGGCCGCCGCCGTCGTGGCCTCGGGCGGCAACGTGGTGCTCGCCGGGCGCAACGCCGACAAGCTGGCCGCGGCCGCAGACGAGATCACCGCAGCGTCGGGCGACGGCGCCGGTCAGGTGATCTACGAACCGGCCGACATCACCAACGAGGACGAGGCCAGCAGACTGGTCGAGGCCGCCACCGCGTGGCACGGCCGCCTCGACGGTGTGGTGCACAGCGCCGGCGGATCGGAGACCATCGGCCCGCTGACCCAGATCGACTCGGCGGCGTGGCGCAACACCGTCGACCTCAACATCAACGGCACCATGTACGTGCTCAAGCACGCCGCCCGGGAGATGGTCCGCGGCGGCGGCGGTTCGTTCGTCGGGATCTCGTCGATCGCGTCGAGCAACACCCACCGCTGGTTCGGCGCCTACGGCCCGAGCAAGGCCGCGCTCGACCACCTGATGATGGTGGCAGCCGACGAGCTGGGCCCGTCCTCGGTGCGGGTCAACGGCATCCGGCCCGGGCTGACCCGCACCGACATGGTGGCCCCGATCATGGAATCACCGGCCATCAGCGACGACTACCGGGACTGCACCCCGCTGCCCCGCGTCGGAGAGGTCGAAGACGTGGCCAACCTGGCGGTCTTCCTGCTCAGCGACGCCGCGGACTTCATCACCGGCCAGATCATCAACGTCGACGGCGGCCACGGGCTGCGCCGCGGCCCGGACCTGTCGTCCATGCTCGAGCCGCTGTTCGGGGCCGAGGGGCTGCGCGGCGTCGTCTCGACCTAGCGCCGCGGTGTCATGAGGCTCTCCCCGGGCGGCCGGATCGGTCTGGCCGGAGCGGCGGTGGTCGGCGTCGCCTTCGGGATGGCCCGCTACGCCTACGGCCTGACGCTGCCCGACATCCGCGACGACCTGGGTTTGTCCGAGCTGGTGCTCGGACTGATAGCCAGCGCCACGTTCGCCGGCTACCTCGGTGGGCTGCTGTTGTCGGGCCCGCTGGCCGCCCGCCGTGGCTCGCGTGCCCCGACCACGGTCGGCGGGGCCTGCGGCGCGGTGGGCGCGGTGATCGTGACGGTCGCGCAGTCGCCCTGGCTGTTGGCCGTGGGGGCGGTGCTGGCCGGTGGTGCGGGGGGCTGGGTGTGGGCACCCTACTCCGACATCGTGACGCGGACGGTGCCGCTGCGCCAGCAGCCCAGAGCGCTGGCCATCATCACGACCGGCACCAGCGGCGGGCTCGTCGCGCTGGGTGGGCTGGCGATCCTGGCGGTGCTGGGCTCGTGGCGCCTGGTGTGGGTGGGTATCGCCCTGGCCGCGGTCGCCGCCGCCGTGGTGAACCTGGTCCTGGTGCCGCGAACCGCGCCGGCCGCGCACCCGGACGGGCGCGGCGTCCGGGCCCTGGCCGCTGCGCTGCGCATCCCGGCCGGCTACTCCGTGGTGTACTTCGCGGCCATCGTCATCTACTTCACCTACGCAGCCGACGTCCTCGCCGCGGGCTCCCTGCCGGCGGCGGCCGTCCCGGCGCTCTACATCGGGATCGGTGTCACCGGTGTGGTGGGTATGTGGACCGGGGCCGCCTCGCGGCGGCTGGGCAGTCCCCGGGTAGCCGCCCTGTGCCTGGTGACGGTCGCCGCCGCCCTGGCACTGCTCGGGCTGGCCAGCGAATCCGTGATCGCCACGGCGGTCTCGGCCTGCATTTTCGGCATGGGCTACATGACCGGGTCGGCCGTGCTGGCGGTGTGGACCGCCGAGCTGGTACCCGACCGGGCTGCAGCGGCGTTCACCGGCTGCCTCGTCGTCGGCGCCGTCACCTCGGTCGCAGCGCCGGCACTGGCCGGTGCGGTCATCCCCGGCCTGGGGCTGGCGACGCTGCTCGTCGTCACCGCCGCGATAGCAGGGCTCAGTGGGTTGGTGCTGATGGCGCGCGGGCGGCCTGCTTGACCGCGTTGACGATGCCCTGGTAGCCGGTGCACCGGCAGAAGTTGCCGGACAGGCCCTCGCGGATCTCGTCGTCGGTGGGCGTGGGGTTGTCCCGCAGCAGCGCGGTGATGCTGGTGACGAATCCCGGTGTGCAGAAACCGCACTGCAGTCCGTGGCAGTCGCGCAGGGCCGCCTGGACCGGGGACAGTTCGCCCGAGTCGTCGGCGATGCCTTCGACCGTGGTGACCTCCTGGCCCTGCGCCTGCACCGCGAAGATCAGGCAGGCCCGCACGGCCTGGCCGTCCAGCAGCACGGTGCACGCACCGCAGGCGCCGTGTTCGCAGCCCAGGTGGGTGCCCGTCAGTCCGCACTTCTCGCGCAGGTAGTCGGCCAGGGTCAGCCGCGGCTCCACCACGTGGCGGACCGGCTGGCCGTTCACGGTCATCTCGACCGGTGTCTCGTGCATCGTCACGCAGCCCTCTCGCTCGCCGCCGCGAGCGCCGCCGAGAGCGCCCGGGCCACCATCGTGGAGCCGACCCGGGCCCGGTAGCTCGAGGAGCCCTGCAGGTCGGCGGGAATGTCGTCGATCCCGGAGATGACGACCTGGCCGATCTCGCGCAGGCTGTCCTCGTCGAGTTCGCTGTGCGGGCGGCCCAGCATCGCCTGTTCGCCGGGGGTGCCCCGCAGCGGCGTCGAGCCCAGGCCCAACAGGCCGATCCCGCACCGCGCGACCCGGTCGTCTCCGTCGAGTTCGACCGCGACCGTTGCGCCGGCGATCGCGAAATCGCCGTGCCGGCGGGCGAATTCCTGCACCGCGAACCCGCACCGGCCACTCCAGACCGGAAACCGGACCGCGGTGAGGATCTCATCGGAGCTCAGCGAGGTCTCCCACAGCCCGGTGAACAGCTCACCGGCGGGGATGTCGCGGCGGCCGCGCGAAGACAGCGCCTCGATCTGCGCGTCCAGGGCCAGTGCCACCGCGGCGTATTCGGCGGCCGGGTCGGCGTGGGCGATGGCACCGCCCAGCGTGCCGCGGGTGCGGATCTGGAAATGACCGATGTGCGGGGTCGCCAGGGTCAGCAGCGGGACCGAGTCGGCGACCTCGTCGTCCAGGCCGACCAGCGCATGCGAGGTCGTCGCGCCGACGCGCACCATGCCGTCGTCGAGGTCGATGCCGCACAGCTCGTCGACCCGGGAGATGTCGATGAGGTTCTCGAAATGGGTCAGCCGCATGGCCAGCATCGGGACCAGACTCTGCCCGCCTGCCAGGATCTTGGCGTCCTCACCGAGCTCGGCCAGGATGTCGGCGGCCTCCTTGGCCGACTCCGGCCGGTGGTAGGCGAACGGGGCGGCCTTCATGAGGTGAGCCGCGACAGCGCGGCCAACAGGTCGTCGAGCGCCGGCGGGTTGTGCGAGGGCCGGCGACGGCGCCGCCCGATCAGGAAGCCGGCCGCCAACCCCCCGGCGACCGCGGCCAGAACCGGCGCGTAGCGGCGGGCCATCGGCACCGCGACGACCTTGAACAGATCCACCGAGTCGTCGGCGGACGGCGCGGCCGCCGCGGTGGCCTGCTCGGCGGTGGCCGCAGTCGTGGCCGAGACCGCCTGGCCGCTGGCCCCGCCGAGCAGGTCGGCCTCCAGACGGGTGGCGAACTGCGCGATCAGGTTGCCCGCGACATCGGCGAGCACGCCGCGGCCGAACTGGGCGGCCTTGCCCGAGATCGTCAGGTCGGTGGTGATCACCACGCCGGTGACGTCGCCCTCGTCCTTGAGTTGCGCGGTGACCAGCGCGGTGGCGTTCCCGCTGCCCCGGGTCTCCTTGCCGGCGGCCCGGATGACCACCCGCTGGGCGGCCTCGTCCTTCTCGGCGAAGGTGGCCTCGCCCTGGTAGGACACCGTGATCGGGCCGACCTTGACCTTGACCGCGCCGGTGAAGTCGTCACCGTCGACGGCGAGCAGCTGCGCGCCCGGGATGCACGGCGCGACCCGCTGCACGTCGGTCAGCACCGTCCACGCGGTCGCCGCGGGAACCGGCACGCGAAACTCGTTGACTAACTCCATGTTTGCTCCACTCCCGCTCTACTTCTTCGCTTGCTCGATGGCTTCGACGATCGCGGCCGGGGTGGCCGGCAACCGGGTGATCGTCACGCCCAGCGGAGCCAGGGCGTCGTTGATCGCATTGATCACCGCGGGCGTCGACCCGATCGCGCCGCCCTCGCCGCAGCCCTTGTATCCGCCGACGCCCGGCCCCGGGATCTCCACGTGCCCGTATTCGATCGGCGGCACCTCGGTGGCGGTGGGAAGCAGGTAGTCGACGAAGGTCGACGACAGCGGGTTGCCGTCGTCGTCGTAGGACATCTGCTCCAGCAGCGCACCGCCGATACCCTGCGCGGTGCCGCCGGCGATCTGCCCTTCGACCACGTTCGGGTTGATCATCGGGCCGACGTCCTCGCTGACGATGTAGCGGGTCAACGTCACCTCACCGGTCTCGACGTCGACCTCGCACGTGCACGCGTGGGTGGCGTTGGCCCAGTGGATCGGTGCGGTCGGCGGCGCGGTGAACCGCGCGGTCGCCTCCAGGGAGGCCGATATCTCCGGCGGCACCTGCTGGGGTTCGTAGTAGGCCCGGTAGGCGAGGTCGGCGAAGCTCACCGACTTCGAGGGATCGCTGCGCACAACAGCTTTCGACCCGGCCAATTCGATATCGGCGGCCTCGGCGCTCAGGTGGGCGGCCGCCATCGCGACGATCTGGTCGCGCAGCACCGCACCCGCCTCGCTGACCGCGCCGGCGGTCATCGGGCCGCTGCGGCTGCCCTGGGTGCCCGCTCCGTAGGGCGTGACCGCCGTGTCGCCCTGGATGCTGGCGACATCGCCGATGTCGGCGCCGAGCGCATCCGCGGTCAGCTGTACGACGGTGGTCTCGAGGCTGTTGCCGGTGGAGCCGCCGTTGACGTAGACGTTGATCTTGCCCGTCGACTCCATCCGGATGGTCGCGCCCTCGGACGCCAGATGCCCGGTCGCGGCGCCGGTCGGTTCGATGTAGGCCGAATAGCCCAGGCCCAGGTAGCGGCCCTGCTCCAGCGCGTCGGCCTGCAGCTTGCGGAAGCCCTCGTGGTCGAGGATCTTCACCGCCTGCTCGAGGGTGTCGGCGGGAGCGACGTGGTCGTAGGGCATGCCGTTGGGGTTGAAGTACGGCATCTCGTCCCCGCGCAGGATGTTGCGCCGGCGCAGCTCGAGCGGATCGATGCCGATCTTGCGCGCGCCGATGTCGAGAAGTATTTCGCGGGTGAGGGTTTCGTATTGCCACGGCCCCCGGTAGGCGGCCAGGCCCGCGGTGTTGGAGAACACCGTCTGATAGTTGAAGCTGGCCTTGGGCACCCGATAGGGCCCGGGGAAGAACATCCCGATCGCCGCGGTGGTCAGGACCGGGTAGGGCGTCGGGTAGGCGCCGACGTCCTGGATGAAATCGATGTCGGCGGCCAGGATGGCGCCCTCGTCGTCGAAAGCCATCCGGACGGTGCCGTCGACGTGGCGGGCCTGCCCGGCCGCCATCAGGTTCTCCCGGCGGTCCTCGATCCACTTGACCGGCGCGCCGACCTTGCGGGCCGCCAGCAGCACGCACATGTCCTCGCGCATCGGGACGACCTTCTGCCCGAACCCGCCGCCGGTGTCGCGCATGATGACCCGGACATGCTGGGCCGGGATGCCGAGCAGCCGGGCGGCGAACGCGCGTAGTTCGTGCGGGGTCTGGGTGGAGGCCCAGACCGTCAGATCCCCGGAGGTGGCCTGCCAGTCGACCACCATGCCGCGCGTCTCGATCGGCACCGGCGCGTGGATCTGCTGGTAGACGTGCGCCGAGGCGACGTGCGCGGCCGACGAGAACGTCTCCTCGTCCGGCGGCGCGCCGCCCATGCCGCCGGCGACGTTGTCGGGGTATTCGTCGTGCACGACCGGAACACCGGCGTCCGCACCCCCGACCGCGCGGGTGAAATCGGCGACCGCGGGCAGCGGTTCGTAGTCGATGTCGATGTGTTCGACGGCGTCCTCGGCCAGGTATCGGCTCTCGGCGATGACCAGCGCGATGGGGTCGCCGACGAATTTCACCTCGCCCTCGGCGAGCGGCGGGCGGGGCGTGTCCGGGATGTCCTTGCCGGCGACGGCGTGCCAGGCCTCGCGGACGTCGGGGTTCAGGTCGGCGGCGGTGAGCACGGCGTGCACACCGGGCAGTGCGCGTGCCGACGAGGCGTCGAACCGGGTGATCTTCGCCCGGGCGAACGGGCTGCGCACGAAGCACGCGTGCAGCATGCCCGGCCGGTTGATGTCGTCGACAAACGAGCCGTGACCAGTGAGAAGCCGGCCGTCCTCGAGGCGCGCGACCCGGCGTCCGGCGTAGCGCGCGGTGACGGTGTCGCTGCCGGTAGCCGTGCCGGTGTGGCTGGCGGTGTCGGCCACTTCGATCACTCCCCTCTGCACTTGGAGAGTGACGTTATCGCATTCGAGAGAGACATTTCCACCATGAATGTCTCACGTTCTGCAGCGGTCCCGGTCAGCCCTCGTGATGGATGCGCCCGTCCAGACCGGCCAGTGGCCGGCCGCTGCCGCCCCAGCGTTGCGCGATGATCTCCGCGGCGATCGAGACGGCCGTCTCCTCCGGGGTGCGGGCACCGAGATCCAGGCCGATGGGGCTGTGCAGGCGGGCCAGATCGGTCTCTGTCAGACCGGTCTCGCGAAGCCGGCGCAGCCGATCGTCATGGGTCCGGCGCGAGCCCATCACCCCGATGTATCCCGCCTCGGGCAGGCGCAGCGCAACCTGCAGCACCGGCACGTCGAACTTCGGGTCATGGGTCAGGACGCAGATCGCCGTGCGGCCGTCGATGCCACCCCGGGCGGCCTGGTCGGCCAGGTAGCGGTCGGGCCACTCGACCACCACCTCCTCGGCCGCCGGGAAACGCGCGGTGGTGGCGAACACCGGTCGGGCGTCGCACACGGTGACCCGGTACCCCAGCAGCGCCCCCTGGGCGGCCAGCGCGGACGCGAAATCGATGGCACCGAACACCAGCATCCGGGGCCGGGGTGCGTGGCTGGCCACGAACACCTCCATGCCGGCCTCCTGGCGCTGACCGTCGGGGCCGTAGGACAGCACCCCCGACTGCCCGGCCGCCAGCAGCCCGCGTGCGTCGTCGGTGATCGCTGCGTCCACGCGCGCAGAGCCGAGTGTGCCCTGGGTCGAGTCCGTTCCGACGATCAGCCGCATCCCGACCCGATCCGGGTCGGGATGGCCGATGACGGTGGCCACCGCGACGGGGCGGTGCGCGGCGATGTCGTCGGCGACAGCTTGCAGCTGCGGAAAGGTGTTGCGCGACACCGGTTCGGTGAACACATCGATGATGCCGCCGCACGTCAGCCCGACCGCGAAGGCGTCGTCGTCGCTGACGCCGTAGCGCTGCAACTCGGGGCGGCCGCTGGCCACGACGTCGTTGGCCACCTCGTACACGGCGGCCTCCACGCAACCGCCGGACACCGAGCCGGCGACGGTGCCCTCGGGCGATACCACCATCGCGGCACCCGGCGGGCGCGGCGCCGAGCGCATGGTGCGCACCACCGTCGCCAGGCCGGCGGTGCCGCCTGCGCGCCACACCGCCAGCAGGTCGTCGAGTACGTCGCGCACCAGCGCAGTGTATGCCTACGCTGCAAGCATGAGACTCGGTCGACGGATCGTTGCGCTGTGCGGCATGGTGATTGGCGGCTTGCTGACCAGCGCCGTGCCGGGGGGAGGCGGGCAGGTGTCGGCCTCACCGGTGCCGCCGGTGTCGGATGCGGCCCGCGCCGTCGGCTTCGTCGACGTCCGCAGCGTGGTTCCCGACGCAGTGATCGATCTGCGGTACGCGACGACGAACAACTTCGTCGGCGCCGCGCTGTACCCGGCGGCAGCGCGCTGTCTGGTCCACGAGTCGCTGGCGCCGGGTCTGCGCACGGCGGCCGACCTGCTGCGCCGGGGCGGCGAACGGCTGGTGTTCTGGGACTGCTACCGCCCGCATTCGGTGCAGGTGGCGATGTTCGACGTGGTGTCCGACCCGACGTGGGTCGCCCGGCCGGGGCCCTATTCGAAGAGCCACGAAACGGGTCGGTCGGTGGACGTCACGCTCGCCGGCGCCTACGGCCTGGTCGACATGGGCACCGGTTTCGACGATTTCTCGGCTCTCAGTCATGCCGATGCGGTCGCCGGGGTCAGCGCCGCCGCGCAGGCCAACCGGGCCCGGTTGCGCGCGGCCATGACAGCCGGCGGGTTCTCGCCCTATGCGGCGGAATGGTGGCACTTCGACGGTCCCGGGGCCGGAGTGCAGCGCCCGATCATCGACGTTCCACTGGGATAGGTGATTCGATGGTGGGGTGCGCACAGTCATTGCCGCGGCCCTGCTGGCGGTCACAGCGCTGTCGGGGGGATGCAGCGCCGCCGAGGCGCCGGACTCGTCCGTCGACGACGCCGGGTATCACGTCCGTGGCAGCGCCGTCTTCTACTTGAATCCATTTCCCGGTAAGGCTTTTGAGGTCGACGGGGCCGACGCCGCCTCTTTCGACATCCTCGACCGGACCTATGCCCGCGACAGCGGCCAGGTCTACATCAACGGTCACGCCCTGCCCGGGGCCCAACCCGGATCGTTCGAACTGCTGGACCGCCCCGGGTATTCCAGGGACAGTCGCCGCGTCTACCAGCATGACCAGCCGATCAGTACCGATCCCGGCCATTTCGAACTGCTCGGCGGCGGTCTCGCGCGGGACAGCCGCCGCGTGTACACGGCCGACGGCGCGGTGTTGTCCAACGATCCGCAGGAGTTCGAGATCATCTCCGACCAGGACGACTACCTGTTCGCCAAGGACAGCGGAACCGTCTACGTCAACAACACGCCGATCCGTGGGGCCGACCCGGACACCTTCGAGGTGATCTCGGGTGGATACTCCCGCGACGCCGAGCGTGTGTTCTATTTCGACGGTCAGCTCGACGGCGGCGACGCCGCCGGGTTCCGGGTTCTCGAAGGTCCCTATGCCGTTGATTCCCAACAGGTCTACTGGATGGGGCAGACCATCGATGGTGCCGACCCGGCTTCGTTCGAGGTGCTCAACGCCAACTTCGAATGTGCGGCCGACGCCTCCGGCGCCTACTACCGGCACTCCCTGATCCCGGGCGTCGACCCGGCGGCGTTCCCGCAGGGGCGCGGCGTCACCGGCTGTTCGGCGCGGTCCATCTCGTTCGGCGACTGAGTGATCAGAGCTCGCTGCCGACCCCGTGGTGGACGCGGAACAGATTGCCGGGGTCGACCCGCTGCTTGATGGCCAGCAGCCGGTTGTAGTTGGTGCCCCAGAACGCCTGCTGCCAGTCGGGTTCGAAGTAGTCGGCCTCGTTGGAGTAGGTGCCCGCCCCCGGGGTGGCGGCGCGGATGATCCCGATCGCCGTATTGGTCTCCTGCGCCTCGCGGCGCCCGGCCTCGAGGTCGGGCTCGTGGCCGGGGATCTCCGGGAACGCGGCCCCCTGCTGGGAGCCGATGGTCGCGAACGCGGCGGCGTCGAGGACCGCGGGGTTGATGCTGGTCTGCCGCTCCCGGGCCAGCACCTCGTCGGAGGCGCCCGCCAGGCCCTTGTTGACGTGCAGGGTCACCCGTCCGAGCCGGGACGCCTCGTAGAGCGTGTCGGCCAGGGCGTCGGGGGTGTCGGCGAACATGCTCAACGGGATCCACCGGGACAGGTAGCTGAAGATGTACTGCGCCACCTCGCCCTGGTTGCTCGTCCACCAGAACTGGCCGGGCGGCTGGTCCGGTCGCGGGTCGACGGTGATCAGGTCGGGGTCGACCCGCTCCCAGTACTGCACATTCCACAGCTCGCGGAACGGATGGGCCCCGAAGCTCAGATCCACCTCGGCGATGCCGTCGGCCTGCACCGCCGCGGTGAACGGTTCCCACGCCTGCCGGGCCTGCTCCTCGGTCAGGTCGAGCCACACCATGGACATGCTCAGCGAGTTGTCGGGCCGGACAGCGATCTGCTCACCCCAGGATCCGTCGATCAGCGCCTCGGGGAAGAACCGGACGAACCGGCCGAGCAGATCCCGGAAGGCCTCGTCGGAGGTCGCGGTGATGGTGCCGCCCAGGGCGCCGACCGTCTGCGGGATCGGGTGGGCGCGATAGGTGATCCGGCTGACGATGCCGAAGGTGCCGCCCCCACCGCCGCGCAGCGCCCAGAACAGATCGGGATCCTGGAATTCGTTGACGACCCGCACCTGACCGTCGGCGGTGACGACCTCCATCTCGAGGACGCCGCCGGCGCCACTGCCGAAGCGCTTCGAGAAGTTGCCGAACCCGCCCCCGAGGGTGAATCCGCCGCACGCACCGACCGAGGTGCAGCCCCCGCCCTGCACGTAGACGTCGTTGGCCGTGGCGGTCTGGTAGACCTCGAGCCAGCGGGCCCCGGCGGCGGCGCTGACCGCCGGCGTGCGCGCGGTCCCGGCGGGCGCCCCGGCCGGGCGGAAGGCGGCGTCGAAGGCGACCTCGCGCATGTTGTGGGTCCACACCAGCAGCGAGTCGGCGGCGTTGGAGCGACCCAGATAGTCGTGACCGGTGCCCTTGACCGCCAGCCGGATCCGGTTCTCGCGCGCGAAGTCGACCGCCGCGGCGATGTCGTCGGCGTCGCGGGCGGCGACGGCGTAGGGGCTGACCTGATAGGTCCACGCGTCCAGCCAGCCGTTGGTCTGGGTCGCCCCGGGCTGCTCCTCGATCCAGAACGGGTTCTTCAGGTTGTCCAGCGCGGCCGAACACGCGGTGCCGGCGGCATCGGTACGGCACGGCTCCAGCGGGGACTCCACGGTGATGAGTCGGTCACCGACCTTGTCGCGCAGGGCCGCCCAGCGGCTCTGGTCGCCCATGCCGCCGTTGGGGCCGGGGCTGGCCGCTGTGGAGCCGGCACCACTGCCGCCGTCGGAGGGCGAACAGGCTGTCAGGAGCGCGAGAGCGGATGCGGCCGAGGCGCCGCTGAGGAAGTTCCGGCGCGAGAAAAGAGATGCACTGTGGTCGCCAGCCATGTGGGGGGACCGTATCGCAGATGCGGAGCGGAGTTGACGCAACTGGTGAAACTGGGCAGCCTTCGTCAGGACCGCACCGTGCAGGAGGCCCAGCCCATGACAGTTCCGCCGGCCGACACCTCGACCCGGCTGGCCATCGACCGCACCCGGCTGGCCCACGAACGCACCCTGATGGCCTGGATCCGCACCAGCACCTCACTGATCGCCTTCGGGTTCACGATCTTCAAGTTCTTCGAGTACCTGTCCTCGGCAGAGGAACTGAACCGGAAGGTCCTCAGCCCCTGGCTGGTCGGGATGCTGATGATCGTGCTCGGGATCATCGCGCTGGCGGTGGCCAGCGCGCAGCACTTCAGCGAGATGAAGGCGCTTCGTGCCGAGGCCGGCCCGTTGCCCAGGTCGCTGGCCGGATTCATGGCCGTCCTGATGACGGTGCTGGGCATCGTCGCGCTGCTGGTGGTGGCACTGCGGATCTGAGCCCGGCACGCGACCACGCTGTGTGGAGCCCCCTGTCAGGATTGAACTGACGACCTACGCTTTACAAGAGCGTTGCTCTACCACTGAGCTAAGGAGGCCTGGCCGGTCAAGCCTATCGGGTCAGTCCTCGACGTCGACAATCCGCTGGGTGGTCACCGGCCGCGACGTCGGCCGGCTTCGCGGGCGGCGGCCGGGCAGCGGGATGCGGTCGGCGATGTTGCTCAACGGGTTGACCACCTGGCTGAGCACGATCACCGCCTCGCGCAGCGCCTCGATCGTCGGCTCCAGTGCCTCCAGGCCCGGAGCCAGCCGGTTCAGGGTGTCGGCCACATCGGCGAGCTGCTCGAGTGGGCCGTTGCGCGCGGTGAGCTTGTCGATCAGCCCGTCCTCGGCGAGCAGCCGGTCGGCCAGGCCGTCCTCGGCCAGCAGCCGCTCGACCAGACCCTCCTCGTCGAGCAGCTGGTCCACCAGCCCACCCGGCTCGATGGCCCGCATCAGGCCGCCGTCCTCCTGGGTGAGCCGATCGAGCACCCCGCCCGGCGCCGTCAGCCGGTCCACCACGCCACCCGGTTTGAGCAGCCGGTCCAGCGCGCCGTCGGTGGCCAGCGCCCGCCCCAGCGGCTGGTCCTCGTCCATCAGGCGGGCCAGCCGGTTCGCCCGCTCGACCGCCTCCTCGATGCCCAGCACCTGCGCCATCGACGCCGGCCGGGCTGCGCGGACCCCGTCCTTGTCCTCGCCGAGCGTGCGGTGCGCCATCTCCAGCGCACCGGTGGCCACCGTGATGCCGGCGTCGGCCACGGCCAGGCCGGCCCGAACGGGCGTGAACGCGAGGCCGGTCAGGGATCTGGCGAGGTTCATTTGCCCAGTCTAGGGATCGCGCAAGGCGATATTCACAGGAAGTGCACAGTTAGTGTCCAGCACAATGACAACGCCTCCGACGATCATTGACAGCTATGGCCATGCCCGTATCGGAGACTGTGCCCGAGGCCCGCGTGCTCGTGGTCGACGACGAGACCAACATCGTCGAGCTGTTGTCGGTGAGCCTGAAGTTCCAGGGTTTCGAGGTGCACACCGCCACCAACGGTCCCGCCGCGCTGGACCGGGCGCGTGAGGTGCGCCCGGACGCGATCATCCTCGACGTGATGATGCCCGGCATGGACGGGTTCGCTCTGTTGCGGCGCCTGCGCGCCGACGGCGTCGACGCCCCGGCGCTGTTCCTGACCGCCCGTGACTCGCTGCAGGACAAGATCGCCGGCCTGACCCTCGGCGGCGACGACTACGTGACCAAGCCGTTCAGCCTCGAAGAGGTCGTGGCGCGGCTGCGGGTGATCCTGCGCCGCTCCGGCCGGGGCGTCGACGAGCCGCGCACCTCGCGTCTCACATTCGCCGACATCGAGATCGACGAGGACACCCACGAGGTGTGGAAAGCCGGCGAACCGGTATCGCTGTCGCCCACCGAGTTCACCCTGCTGCGCTACTTCATCATCAACGCGGGCACGGTGCTGTCGAAGCCCAAGATCCTCGACCACGTGTGGCGCTACGACTTCGGCGGCGACGTCAACGTCGTCGAGTCCTACGTCTCCTACCTGCGCCGCAAGGTCGACACCGGAGACAAGCGGCTGCTGCACACGCTGCGCGGCGTCGGCTACGTGCTGCGCGAACCCAGATAGGCACGCTGGACAATGGTGGCGTGACGGCTCAGGTCAGGCGCGGCGTCCCGCTTCGGGTCGGACTTGTCGCGGCCACCCTGGTGCTGGTGGCGATGGGCTTGCTGGCCTCCGGCATCGCGGTGACCACCCTGTTGCAGCACAGCCTGATGAACCGGGTCGACGACACGTTGCTCGACGCGTCGCGGGGCTGGGCGCAGGTGCCGCGCCGGCTGCCGACCACCCCGGTCGAACCGAACCCCGCCCGGCCGCCGTCGGACTTCTACGTGCGCGGCATGGATCCCGACGGCCACATCTGGATGGCGGTCAACGACCGTCACACCGAGCCCGCCCTGCCCGCCGACAACGACGTCGGACCCGAGCCGGTGACCGTGGGCTCGATCGACGGCTCCGACACCCAGTGGCGGGCGATGACGGTGCGCGGTCTGAGCGGCGAGCTGACCACCGTTGCCATCGATCTGTCCAACGTGAACTCGACGGTCACCGCGCTGATCTACGCCCAGATCGGGATCGGTGCCGCGGTGCTGATCGTGCTGGGTGTCGCCGGGTACGCGGTGGTGCACCGCAGCCTGCGCCCACTGGGCGAGGTCGAGCAGACGGCCGCGGCGATCGCCGCGGGCCAGCTGGACCGCCGGGTGCCCGAACGCGATCCACGCACCGAGGTGGGGCGCCTGTCGCTGGCACTCAACGGGATGCTCGCCCAGATCCAGCGGGCCATGGCCTCCTCGGAGGAGTCGGCGGCGCAGGCGCGCAGCTCCGAGGACCGGATGCGCCGCTTCATCACCGACGCGAGCCATGAGCTCAGAACGCCGCTGACCACCATCCGCGGCTTCGCCGAGCTCTACCGCCAGGGCGCCGCCAGCGATGTCGAGATGCTGATGGGGCGCATCGAGAGCGAATCCCGCCGGATGGGCCTGCTGGTCGAGGATCTGCTGCTGCTCGCCCGCCTCGACGCCCAACGCCCGCTGGAGCGGCACCGGGTGGATCTGCTGGCCCTGGCCAGCGACACCGTCCACGACGCCCAGTCGATCGCGCCGCAACGGCGCATCCGGATGGAGGTGTTCGACGGGCCCGGCACCCCGGAGGTGCTCGGTGACGAGGCCCGGTTGCGGCAGGTGCTGAGCAACCTCATGGGTAATGCGCTGCAGCACACCCCGGAGACGGCCGGAGTGACGGTGCGGGTGGGCACCGAAGGCGGCGAGGCGGTGATCGAGGTGTGCGACGAGGGACCGGGCATGTCGGCCGACGATGCGCAACGGGTCTTCGAGCGCTTCTACCGGGCCGACTCGTCACGCACCCGGGCCAGCGGTGGCACCGGACTGGGGTTGTCCATCGTCGACTCGCTGGTCTACGCCCACGGCGGGCGGGTCGCGGTGTCCACCGCGCCCGGCCAGGGCTGCCGGTTCCGGGTCGGCCTGCCGCGCATCACCGACGCGGCGGTGCTCAGCCCAGCTCAGCCAGCGCAGCCGTGATCCTGGACTGCGCCTCGTCGAGCGACTCCGGGGACGGGTTGCGCTCGACGTTGGCGAAACCGAAGTCCGACAGATCCCGTGCCGGGAACACGTGCACGTGCAGATGCGGCACCTCCAGACCGGCGATGATCACCCCGGCGCGCTCGGCGTCGAAGGCCTTGCACACCGCCTTGCCGATGAGCTGGGAGACCTCCATGACCCGGCCGAACACCGCCGGCTCGATGTTCTGCCACTGATCGATCTCGGCGCGCGGCACCACCAGCGTGTGCCCCTGGGTCATCGGCTCGATGGTCAGGAACGCCACGACGTCGTCGTCGGAGTAGACGAATCGACCGGGAATCTCGCCGTTGATGATCTTGGTGAAGATGCTCGCCATACTCTGAGCATCCCAGGAGGACCCACCGCACGAAAGTGCGGCCCCGGCCCATCCCGATCGGCGCCGGCTACGAATGCCTCACATGGATAGCAACAACCTGAGCCAACTACTGCTGGCCTCCCCGTTGGGTGTCGTTCCGGCGATCGTCATGGTGGTGCTCACGGCACTGACCATGCGTTCGGTGATCAAGCGTGAGCAGGCGATCATCCCGCCTCGCCGTCCCGCCTCGGCGGTGCAGGCGGCCTACCGGAGCCGCTGGCGCAGTCGCCCGTCAGCCTGACCGGCGGGAGAAAAGCGGCGAAGCGGGCGGACATCTCGCCCGTCCTGGATAACCTGTCCGGATGTTCGGACTGATGCAGGACCGGCCGCTGTTGATCTCGTCGCTGATCGAGCACGCGGCGGCGTTCCATCCCGATGCCGAGGTCGTCTCGCGGCTCCCGGAGGGGCCGGTCCGGCGGGCCACCTGGCGACAGGTCGCCGACCAGTCCAGGCAGGTTGCCAACGCGCTGGCGGGGCTCGGCGTCGACGCCGGCGATCGTGTCGCCACGCTGGCCTGGAACAGCGACCGCCACCTTGCGCTCTACTACGGCGTCTCGGGCTGCGGTGCGGTCATGCACACCGTCAACCCGCGGCTGTTCTCCGAGCAGATCGCCTACATCATCAACCACGCCGAGGACCGGGTGTTGTTCTTCGACGTGACGTTCGCGCCGCTGGTGGGGGAGCTGGCGGCCGAGCTGCGGACCGTCGAGCACTACGTCGTCATGACCGACCGCGCCCACATGCCCGACATCCCCGGCATCCCCGCCGACCGGCTGCTGTGCTGGGAGGAACTCATCTGGGCACAGTCCACCCACTACGTGTGGCCGGAGTTCGACGAGAACAGCGCGTCGTCGCTGTGCTACACGTCCGGCACCACCGGAAACCCGAAAGGCGTTCTGTACTCACATCGTTCGACGGTGCTGCACGCGATGCTCTCGCTGTCGCGGGACACCTTCGACATCCACAGCGGCGCGACGCTGCTGCTGGTGGTGCCGATGTTCCACGCCAACGCCTGGGGGACGCCCTACTCGGCGGCGATGGTCGGCGCCAAGCTGGTGCTGCCCGGCCCGCACCTGGACGGCGAGAGCGTGTACCGGCTGATGAAAGACGAACGGGTCACCCTCATGCAGGGGGTGCCGACGGTGTGGCTGCTGCTGTTCGGCTACCTCGACGAGCACCCCGAGATCGACCCGTCGGAGCTCGATCTGGAGTGGGCCGGTATCGGCGGGTCGGCGTTGCCGAAGTCGATGCTGGAGCGGATCGAGGGCGACCTGGGTGCCGAGGGCGGGCAGGGCTGGGGGATGACCGAGACCAGCCCGATCTGCGTGGTGAGCCGGCTGCTGCCCAAGCACCGTTCGCTCGGCGTCGCCGAGCAGCAGCAGATCAAACTCAAGCAGGGCCGCGGCGTCTACGGCGTCGAGCTCAAGATCGTCGACGAGAACGGCGACCGGCTGCCCTGGGACGGAAAGGCTTTCGGTGAGGTATGGGTGCGTGGGCCGTGGATCGCCAGCGGCTACTACCGGGGTGAAGGTGGCGACAAGCTCGACGCCGAAGGATTCTTCCCCACCGGCGACATCGCCACCATCGACCCGGACGGCTACCTGCAGCTGGTGGATCGCGCCAAGGACGTCATCAAATCCGGGGGCGAATGGGTCAGCTCGATCGATCTGGAGAACGCGGCGATGAGCCACCCGGCGGTCGCCGAGGCCGCCGTCATCGCGGTGCCGCACCCGAAGTGGCAGGAGCGCCCGCTGCTGGTGGTGGTCACCCGCGAGGGGCGCAGCGTCACCCGGGACGACGTCCTCGACCATCTGGCCGGCCATGTCGTCAAGTGGTGGCTGCCCGACGATGTGGTGTTCGTCGACGAATTGCCCCACAGCGCCACCGGCAAGGTGCTCAAGAAGACGCTGCGCGAGCAGTACCGCGACCGCCCGCTGCCTACGGTGTGAGCTGCTGCGCGATCTCGTCCACCGTCCACGGTGGTGCGTCGTGGTGGTCGCGGTAGGCCAGGATCGACGGCGTCTGCCGCTCGAAGCGGCCGACGAAACCACCTGCGGCGACGAAGATCTGGCCGGTCATCTGCTGGGCCAGGTCGCTGGCCAGATACGCGTAGGTGGGGGCCGCATAGGCTGCGGGGGCGGCGTCGAGTGCGCCCTGGTAGCTGACGTCGTCGAGGAGGCCGCGACGGTTCAGCGTGCCGATGTGCTCCTCGTACTGCGCCCCGCTGGACAACCGGGTCTTCGCACCCGGGCAGACCGCGTTGGCCCGCACCCCGTGTTCGGCGAGTTCGGCGGCGATCGCCAGCGTGAGGCTGTTCACCGCGCCCTTGCCCGCCGGGTATCCGGTGCCGCCGTAGTCGCCGAGGAACGCGAACGAGCTGGTGTTGACGATCGCACCGCGTCCCTGGGCCACCATTCGCGGCGCGGCGGCGCGGCAGGTCTCGAACGTCGTGCCCAGATGCGCGTCGAGCAGATCGTGGAACTGCGCGCTGGTGATGTTAAGGATCGACGACCCGGCCGGCTCGGCCGTCCCGGCGCAGTTGACCAGGATGTCGACGCTGCCGAACTCGGCCACGCACGCGTCGATCACCGCATCGGCCACCGCCGGGTCGGCGGGGGAGCCGGGGTGGCCGACCGCGCCGGGAATGCTGAGCGCCGCCTCGGCGCAGACCGCCTCGTCGCGGCCGTTGACCAGCACCCCGGCGCCGAGGGAGGCGAGCAGCTCTGCCACCGCCAGGCCGACACCACGGGTTCCGCCGACGACCACCGCGCCTCGGCCGGCGAGCATCGGCGGACCCGGGTTAATCCGTTGAACCCTTCTCGGAGAACGTCATCGCGTCCATGTTCCAGAAGCCGCGCAGGTTGGTGATCAGCCCCGCGTCGTCGACACGGTAGGTGAAGACCCCGCGCACCGTGGCGACGAACCCGTTCGGGAACGTCGTCTCGAGTACCAGGATGTAGGCGATCTCGGTGGGGCTGCTGGACGGAAAGGTCTCCTCGCAGGTGATGCGCAGCCGGTTCGGCCCGATGTTGGTGTCGAAGAAGTCCGCCACCGCGGCCTTGCCCCGGACCCCGGTGCCGTCCGGGTTGGTGACCGCCTCGCCGATCGGATCCTCGATGACGACGTCGTCGGCCATCAACGCCAGCCAGCCCGCCTTGTCCCCGGCCTGCACCGCCCGCCAGGAACCCTGCGAAGCGGCGACCACGGGTGACTGCGCCACGGTGTCGGTGTTGCTCATCGCGGCCTACCGATCGTCGTCGGTGTAGCGGATCACGCCGCGGATGTTCTTGCCCTCGAGCATGTCCTGGTAGCCCTCGTTGATCTGTTCCAGCTTGTACTGGCGGGTCACCATGTCATCGAGGTTGAGCTTGCCCATCTTGTACATCGACAGCAGCTGCGGGATGTCGAAGTGCGGGTTGCCGCCGCCGAAGATGGTGCCCTGCAGGTTCTTCTGCAGCAGCGTCAGCATGGACAGGTTCAGCGTCACGTTGGTGTCGAGCATGCTGCCCACCGCAGTCACCACCGCGGTGCCGCCCTTGGAGGTCAGGTTGAGGTAGTTCTCGATGTCCTCACCCTTGAGTTCGCCCACGGTGATGATCGTCTTGCGGGCCATCCCACCGGCGGTGACCTCGGCGATGCCCATCATCGCCGTCTCGATGTCGGGGTAGACGTGGGTGGCGCCGAACTTGAGCGCCTGATCGCGCTTCCACTCCACCGGGTCGATCGCGAAGATGTTGCGGGCGCCCGCGGTGACCGCACCCTGCAGCGCGCCCATCCCGACGCCGCCGATGCCGATGATCGCGACGTCCTCGCCGGGGCGGATGTCGCCGCTGCGCACCGCCGAGCCGTAGCCGGTGGTGACGCCGCAGCCGACCAGGCAGGCGACCTCGAACGGGACCGAGGGGTCGATCTTCACCACCGAGCTCTTGTGCACCACCATGTACGGGCTGAACGTGCCGAGCAGCGTCATGGGGAACACCGGCTGGCCCTTGGCGTGGATGCGGTGGGTGCCGTCGGAGACCGCGACGCCGCCCAGCAGGCCGGCGCCCAGGTCGCACAGGTTGCGCAGGCCGGCCTGACACGACGGGCACTGCCCGCACGACGGGATGAACGACAGCACCACGTGGTCGCCGGGGGCGAGGTTCTCCACGCCCGGACCGACCTCTTCGATGACACCGGCGCCCTCGTGGCCGCCGAGCACCGGGAAGCCCATCATCGGGATACCGCCGGTGACCAGGTGGTGGTCGGAATGGCACATCCCGGAGGCTTCCATCCGGATCTTGACCTCATCCTTGACCGGGTCACCCATCTCGATCTCTTCGATCGACCATGGCTGGTTGAATTCCCAGATCAGAGCGCCTTTGGTCTTCATATCTCCCGCTTTCGACTAGAGCATCTGAGTCCAGACTAGAGGGTCTAGTTAGCCATATCACAGGACCCCCAAGCAACTGCTTGGTGGTGTGCTCACCAGATCGGCACGGGCGCCTCACCCAACGGGTAGTACCCGGGCAGCTTCTCGCCGGCCAGCGACCGTTCGATGCGCTTCTGCATGGTGGGGGTGAGGTCCCCGGACTCGATCAGCTTCATGAACGCCTTCTGCACGTGGCCGAAGTCGAAGAAGTCGCGTTGCCACTCGATCAGCAGCTGATCGTCGAGGCGGAACCAACTGCCGCCGATGCCGTAGATCTCGTCGCGGGTGCCGTCGGACTTGTTGGCGATCTGCTTCCAGAAGCCGACGATCTCGTTCTGCTTCTCGTCGATGAGGACCTTCTGGTACTCGTAGACCCAGTTCTCCAGGCCTTCCATCTCCAGGCCCAGCGCCACGTCGCGGATCTCCTGCTTGTTGACGCACATGACGTCTTCCTTCGGGCCGATGTTCCAGCCGTAGGTGGCGTCGTCGGTGTAGAAATCGGCCAG
>JAXHTL010000020.1:0-15264 GCA_034190095.1 Actinomycetota bacterium | reverse complement strand
GTCCAGCGGTTGATCAGATCCTCCTGACGGGGCTTGTTGTAGCGGTCGGGATCGAACGCGTCCGGGTCGGGGAAGTCCTCGGGGATGCGGTTGGAGACCGCCGGGGAGGCGGCCACCATCTGGCCCTTGTGGATCGGGTGGCCGGCCACCTCGAACTCGTCCTGGGCCACCCGCATCAGGATGATCAGCGGCGGATGCAGCCGCAGCGTCTCCTTGAGCGCGTTGTCCAGCTTCGGGATCTGGCGCAGCGCGTGGAAGCTGACCTCCTGGCCGTCGGCGTAGAGGTCGTCGAGTTCCTGCTGGACCGCGGCGTAGTAGTCGGGGTGGCGCAGCAGTTCGATCAACGTCCAGCTCGACGTGCCCGAGCTGGTGTGGTGACCGGCGAACATCAGCGAGATGAACATGCCGGTGATCTCGTTGGCCGAGAACCGGGGGTTGCCGTCCTCGTCCTTGATCGAGACCAGGACATCGAGCATGTCGCGATCGCTCTTGTCCTTGGGCGGGTTGGCGATTCGGCCGTTCATGACCTCCTGGACCAGTTCGACGAGGCCGGCGCGGGCCTCGTCGCGGATGCGGAAGCTCTCGATCGGCAGGTACGGGTCGACGTAACAGAGCGGATCGGTGCCGCGCTCGAGCAGGTGGTAGTAGTTGGCGAACCGCGAGTCGAGTTGGTTGCGGAACTTCAGCCCGATCAGGCAGGCCGTCGAGGTGTAGATGGTCAGCTCGGCGAAGAACTCCAGCAGGTCTATCTCACCCGAGTCGCCCCAGTCGGCGATCATCCGCTTCACTTCGTTCTCGATGGTGGCCGCATGGCCCTTCATCTGTTCGCCGCGCAGCGCCGAGTTGTGCAGCATCTCCGCGCGCCGCTCGGGATCGGCGTCGAACACCACGCCCTCGCCGAAGATCGGCGTCATGAACGGGTAGGCCTCGGCCTGGTTCAGTTCGCTGTCGCTGGAGCGGAAGAAGAACTCGTTGGCCTCGGCTCCGGAGAGCATCACGACCTGCTTGCCGGCGAGCTGGAACCAGCCCACGTCGCCGCACTCCTGCCGGATCCGTTTCATCAGGCCGATCGGATCGGTGCGGAACTCTTCGAGGTGGCCGTGCTCCTCTTCGCCGCCGGAGACGCGCTGGACGCTCGTGGTGGTCGTCATGACGGCATTCCTTCCTCGCCGAGGGCGAGTTTCTGTCGGTCGGTGGTGGACGCCAACGGGGCCTCGGGCTGTAGTTCCATGTTGGCGATGAATCCGCCCCGCGGGGTTTCGGCGACGAACGTGATGGCCCGGGCCAGATCGGCGGCGCGCAGGAAGTAGTCGTGTCGGGCCTGGCCCCATTTCGCCCAGTCCTCCAGGGCGGGCCCGATCAGCTCGGCGGGCAGGCTCCAGCCCATCGCCGTCTTCGTCGGGCCCGGATGCACGATCGAGGCTCGCACCCCGGTGCCTTCGAGCTCCATCTGCAGGTTGGTGACCATCGCGACGAGGGCGGCCTTGGCCGCGCCGTAGGCGCCCATGTGCGGCCGTTGGCGCAGTGCCACATCGGATCCCACGAAGATCAGGTCGCCGCGCTGGCGCTCGATCATGCCCGGCAACACCGCGGTCGCGACCCGGTTGGCGCCGATCAGGTGGATCTGCACCTGGGACTCGAACTGCTCGGTGCTGATCGAGTCCAGCTTGCCGAAATAGGTGTCGCCGGCGCCGGCGACCAGCACCTCGATGTCGCCCAGCTCCGCGGTCGTCTGCTCGACACAGGCCTTCACCGAATCGGCATCGGTGACATCGAGATGCACCGCGATCGCCTCACCGCCGTCGGCGCGGATCTTGTCCACGGTCTGCTGGCACTTCTCCACCCGGCGGGCGCCCAGCGCCACCGGAAAGCCGTGCGCGGCCAGATCGATCGCGGTGGCCTCGCCGATTCCGGAGGAGGCGCCGGCGACCAGCGCGGGGCGACGGTCGGGCAACGGGTCGAAACGGGGCATTCGGTGTACCTCTCAGCGGAGCTGGACGGAGATCGGCAGATGAGCGAATCCGCGGACATTGCTGGAGTGGACGCGGACGGCGTTGGCCTCGTCGACCTGGTATCCGCGGATTCGCTTGAACAACTCGGTCAGCGCCACCCGGGCCTCCATCCGCGCCAGATGCGCGCCCAGGCAGAAATGTGCACCACTGCCGAAACTCACCAGTTTGGAGCCGATCTCGCGTCCGATGAGGTAGTCGTCGGGGCGTTGGAAGGCTCGCTCGTCGCGATGTGCCGAACCGGGGAGCAGCAACAGCACGTCACCGTCGGGGATCGTGGTGCCGTACAACTCCAGTTCGCCGGTCACGGTACGGGCCAGGATCTGACTGGAGGTGTCGTAGCGCAGGGTCTCCTCCACCCACAGCGGTACCCGGTCGATGTCGTCGTAGACGCCGGCGAGCTGGTCGGGGTTGCGGTGCCCCCAGAACGCGGCGTTGGCAAGGAGTTTGGTGGTGGTCTCGTTGCCGGCGATGACCATCAGGAACATGAAGCCCAGGATCTCGTCATCGGTGAGACGGTCCCCGTCGATCTCGGCCTCCAGCAGGGCCGAGGTCAGATCGTTGGTCAGGCCCTTGCGGCGCTCGGCGACCATCTCCTGGTAGTAGACGATCAGGTTGATCGAGGCCTCGACCGCCGCTGCCGGCACGTCGGTGACCCCCTCGTCGCGGTGCATGACGCCGTCCGCCCAGGCCCGGACCTGAGCGCGGTCGGCCTGCGGCACACCCATCAGCTCGGAGATCACGTCCATCGGCAGCTTGCCGGCGAATTCGTCGACGTAGTCGACGGTCTCGCTGCTGCGGGCCTTCTCGAGCATCGTGTCCAGATGCGCGACGGCGATCTCGGTCACCCGGGGTTCGAGCTCACGGATGCGGCGCGGGGTGAAGCCCTTCGACACCAGGGTGCGCAACCGCAGGTGGTCGGGATCGTCCATGGCCAGGAACGACATGGTCTTCGACGCATGCGGACCGCGTGAGGCCGGGTCGAGGGAGACGCCGAACTTGTTGGACAACGTCGTGCTGTTGCGGAAGCCCTGCAGCACGTCCGCGTGGCGCGAGACGGCCCAGAAGCCCAGCTCGTCGTTGCGGTACAGCGGTGCCTCGTCACGCAGTCGCTGGTAGTACGGGTAAGGATCCTCGTGGAAGTCGTAGTCGTACGGGTCGAGCTTGACGTCGCTCAGTGTCATTTGTCGTCTCCGACGCTGGGTTTCATTTGTCGTCTCCGACGATGAGGCCGACGACATAGCTGAGCCGGTCGGCGATCTGGTGGTAGGTGAAGGCGCCGCTGCCGGCGTTGACCAGCGCGCCGAAGAACGTCATCTCCAGCGCGGCCAGGGTCCGGGGATCGGCGTCCGGCCCGACGGCCGCCCTGATCCTGCGGTGGATCTCGGCGCCGATGCGCTCGCGGGCGGACCGCACCGCCGGATCGTTGCCCGACAGCAGCGCCGTGGTGCACGCGGCCGCGACCTCCGGTTCGTCGGCCAGGGTCAGCGTCATCGCGCGCAGGGTCTTCTCGACCCGGGTGGTCATCGACTCGTTCACGTCGGTGAAGTAGTCGACCTGGCGGATCAGATCCAGGTAGACCTCGGCGATGAGGTGGTTCTTCGACGAGAAGTACGTGTAGGCGGTCGCCGGCGCGACCTTGGCGCGGGCGGCCACGGCGCGCACCGTCAGATCGGCATAGGACGACTCACGCAACATCTCGATGCCGGCCGAGAGGACCTTGCGGAAGGTCTCTTCCTGCCGGCGGTTGCGAGGCGTCCCCTGCGGCTGCTCGGTGAGCGCGGCAACGGCATCACTGGACACATGTCCAAGTTATCGGACTCACCCGCCGCCCGGCAAGGGACCGAGTGAAAACCCATGTCAGCAAGCCTGAAATCGGATGCGGCGAAGCTCGACCTTGATTCGTCGCGCGATCTGAGGCTATCGTTCGAAGCGATGTTCCCGGACAGCTGTCCAGGTCGCACCGACAGGAGTTCGAATGGCAATCCTGGCCGATCGCGAGAGCCGGCTGCTCATCGACGGCAAGCTCGTCGCCGGCAGCTCGGGGGTCTTCCCGACGATCAACCCCGCCACCGAAGAGACGCTGGGCGTCGCAGCCGATGCGAGTGCCGAGGACATGGGTGCCGCGATCGGTGCCGCGCGGCGCGCGTTCGACGAGTCGGACTGGTCGACCGACACCGAACTGCGGGTCCGGTGCATCCGCCAGCTTCAGCAGGCGATGCGCGATCACATCGAGGAACTGCGAGAGCTGACCATCTCCGAGGTCGGTGCCCCGCGCATGCTGACCTCGGCAGCCCAGCTCGAAGGGCCGGTCGAGGACCTGAGCTTCTGCGCCGACACCGCCGAGTCCTACCCGTGGACCACTGATCTGGGCATCGCCTCGCCGATGGGGATCAAGACCCACCGCACCGTCGCCCGCGAGGCCATCGGCGTGGTCGGGGCGATCACCCCGTGGAACTTCCCCCACCAGATCAACCTCGCCAAGGTCGGGCCGGCGCTGGCCGCGGGAAACACGCTGGTGCTCAAGCCCGCCCCCGACACACCGTGGGCCGCGGCGGTGCTGGGAGAGCTGATCGCCGAGCACACCGACTTCCCGGCCGGTGTCGTCAACATCGTCACCGCAGCCGATCACGGCGTGGGTGCCCTGCTGTCGAAAGATCCCCGGGTGGACATGGTCTCGTTCACCGGGTCGACGAACACCGGGCGCGCCGTGATGGCAGACGGGGCGGCCACTCTGAAGAAGGTGTTCCTCGAACTCGGCGGTAAGTCGGCGTTTCTGGTGCTCGACGACGCCGACCTCGCGGGAGCCTGCTCGATGTCGGCGTTCACCGCCTCGATGCACGCCGGCCAGGGATGTGCGATCACCACCCGCCTGGTGGTACCGCGCAACCGCTACGCCGAGGCCGTGGAGGCCGCGGCGGCCACCATGGCCGGCCTCGCACCCGGGGATCCGACCGATCCGGGCACGATCTGCGGTCCGCTGATCTCCGAGCGCCAGCGTGAACGGGTGCAGGGCTACCTGGATTCGGCAATCGCCGAAGGAGGCACGTTCGCCTGCGGCGGCGGACGTCCCGGTAACCGCGACGCCGGCTTCTTCATCGAGCCGACGGTCATCGCGGGCCTGGACAACAGTGCCAAGGTCGCTCGTGAGGAGATCTTCGGCCCGGTGCTGACGGTCATCGCCCACGACGGCGACGACGATGCGGTGCGCATCGCCAACGACTCGCCGTACGGCCTGTCCGGAACGGTGTTCTCGCCCGATCTCGACCGTGCCAACGCAGTGGCTGCCAGGATGCGGGTCGGGACGGTCAACATCAACGGCGGCGTCTGGTACTCGGCGGACATGCCCTTCGGTGGATACAAGCAGTCCGGCATCGGGCGCGAGATGGGCCTTGCCGGGTTCGAGGAATACCTCGAGATCAAAGCCATTGCCACAGCGGCCAACTAACAGAAGCGGAGTGCCTTTCCATGGGTCTATATGGTGACCAGTTCCACGAGAAGGTGGCGATCGTCACCGGCGCCGGCGGTGGCATCGGTCAGGCCTACGCCGAGGCGCTGGCCCGCGAGGGTGCGGCCGTCGTGGTCGCCGACATCAACACCGAGGGCGCCAGCAAGGTCGCCGACGGCATCAAGGGCGAGGGCGGTACGGCGTTGGCGGTGCCGGTCGACGTCTCCGACCCCGACTCCGCCAAAGAGATGGCCGCCCAGGCGCTCTCGGAGTTCGGCGGCATCGACTACCTGGTCAACAATGCGGCGATCTTCGGCGGGATGAAGCTCGACTTCCTGATCACCGTGGACTGGGACTACTACAAGAAGTTCATGAGCGTGAACCTCGACGGTGCGCTGGTGTGTACCCGGGCGGTCTACCGCAAGATGGCCAAGCGCGGTGGTGGCGCCATCGTCAACCAGTCCTCGACGGCGGCATGGCTGTACTCGAACTTCTACGGTCTGGCCAAGGTTGGCGTCAATGGCCTGACCCAGCAGCTGGCCACGGAGCTGGGCGGGCAGAACATCCGGGTCAACGCCATCGCGCCGGGGCCGATCGACACCGAGGCCAACCGGTCCTCGACACCGCAGGAGATCGTCGAGGACATCGTCAAGAAGCTGCCGCTGGCGCGGATGGGAGAGCCCGAGGACCTGGTCGGCATGTGCCTGTTCCTGCTCTCCGACCAGGCCAAGTGGATCACCGGGCAGATCTTCAACGTCGACGGCGGACAGATCATCCGCTGATGAGCGCTTGCGCGAAGAAGGGAAAGTACTGATGAGCGCTTGCGTGAAGAAGAGAAAGTACTGATGAGCGCTTGCGCGAAGAAGGGAAAGTACTGATGAGCGCTTGCGTGAGAGAGTGCAGATGACTGAGCCGAAGCTGGGCTACATCGGTCTGGGCAACCAGGGCGCCCCGATGGCCAAGCGGCTGGTCGACTGGCCGGGCGGGCTGACCGTCTTCGATGTGCGCACCGACGCGATGACGCCGTTCGCCGAGCTGGGCGCCTCGGTGGCAGAGGACGTCGCCGCCGTCTCGGCGGCCGACGTCATCAGCGTGACGGTCCTCAACGACGCGCAGGTCCGCGAGGTCGTCGGTGAGCTCGGTGAGCACGCGAGGCCCGGGACCGTCATCGCCATCCACTCCACCATCGAGCCGGGCACCGCCGGTGAGCTCGCCGAGAAGCTGCGGCCCAAGGGCGTCCACGTCGTCGACGCTCCGGTCAGCGGCGGTGCGGCCGCCGCCGAGAAGGGCGAGTTGGCGGTGATGGTCGGCGCCGACGACGAGGCCTACGACAAGGTCAAGCCGGTGTTCAAGCAGTGGGCGTCGATGGTGGTGCGCGCCGGCGAGCCCGGCGCGGGCACCCGGATGAAGATCGCGCGCAACATGCTGACCTTCATCGGTTTCGCCGCCGCCTGCGAGGCGCAGAAACTGGCCGAGGCGGCCGGCATCGATCTGCAGAAGCTGGGTCGCGTGGTGCGTCACAGCGACGCACAGAGCGGTGGGCCGGGCGCCATCATGGCTCGCGACGACACCAAACCGCTGGCCCCGGACCACTTTCTGCACGACATGTTCGTCCACACCCGCGGGCTCGCCGAGAAGGACCTGCGGCTGGCGCTGGGGCTCGGCGTGGCCACCGGTGTCGAGTTGCCGCTGGCCGAGATCGCACTGCGCGACCTCGCCGCCGGTCTGGGTGTGCCACACACAGCTGATACGAAGGAGTAGCGATGGATGAGCTGCGCCGCAAAGGCCTCGAGAAGATGAACGAGGTCTACGGCTGGGAGATGCCCAACATCGAGGGCGACCCGTATTTCGATCTCACCGTCGATCACCTCTTCGGCACCATCTGGACCCGGCCCGGGTTGTCGATGCGGGAGAAACGCATGATGACGCTGACCGTGGTCACCGCCGTCGGGAACGCCGACCTGGCCGAGATCCAGGCCAATGCGGCCCTGGCGAACGGGGAGCTCACCGTCGAGGAGCTCAAGGAGATGGCCGTCTTCCTGACCCACTATCTGGGTTTCCCGCTGGGCTCCAAACTCGACGGCGTGGTCTCCAAGGTCGCCAAGCAGCGAAAGAAGGCGGCCGAGAAGGGGCAGGGGGAAGACAAGAAGGCGAATGTCAACGCCGCCTTGAACATGCACTCGGGGAGCACGCTCGATGATGAGTAGGTACGCCGCGCTGTCACGCGACGAGCTCGCGGTTCTGGTTCCCGAGCTGCTGCTGATCGGCCAGCTGATCGACCGCTCCGGGATGGCCTGGTGCATATCGTCTTTCGGGCGCGACGCGATGGTGCAGATCGCGATCGAGGAGTGGGCGGGGGCGAGCCCGCTCTACACCAAGCGGATGCAGAAGGCGCTCGGCTACGAGGGCGTCGACGTCGTCACGGTGTTCAAGGGTCTGCAGCTCGACATCGGCGCCCCACCGCAGTTCATGGACTTCCGCTACACCGTGCACGACCGCTGGCACGGCGAATTCCACCTCGACCACTGCGGTGCCCTGCTCGACGTGGAGCCGATGGGCGAGGACTACGTGCGCGGGATGTGTCACGACATCGAGGACCCGACGTTCGACGCCACCGCGCTGGCCACCAACCGCAGATGCCAGGTGCGCCCGATCCACCGTCCGCCGCGCACACCTGCCGACCGGCACCCGCACTGCGCATGGACGGTGATCATCGACGACTCCTACCCCGAGGTCGATTTCATCCCGCAACTCGACATCGTCGCGGCCAGCAACGCCTATCACACAGAACTCGAGCCGATCGACGCGAACGACGAGGGGCTGTCGGACTATTCGGGCCCGTTGCTCTCCGACGTCGACTTCGCGGCGTTCTCCCATTCCGCGTTGGTGCGCATCGCCGACGAGGTGTGCCTGCAGATGCACCTGTTGATGCTGTCGTTCACCCTGGCGGTGCGTAGCCGCGCCGACGGTGACGCGGCGCTGGAGCGGTCGATCCGCTACAAGGCGCTGACCGGAATCGCCGGAGTGGCCGCCGAGCGCATCACGAACGCGCTGGGCATCCCCGCCGACGCCACGGGCGCGCTGCGGGTGCTGGAACTGCACCCGCTGCTCAATCCGGCCGCCTACGTCTGGGCCGACGTCGACCCGGAATTCCTGCATGTGCGGCCCTCGCCGGCCCGCGACGACGGTGCCTGGATCTCGCTGGTGTCCCCGGGCGCGGACCGGCCGCTGCAGGCGATCGTCGCGGCGGTCAACCCGTATCTGAGAGCCGAACTCGCCGGTACCGAAACGGACTGGACGGTGCGCGTCACCGAAACCGACGCCGCCGCCGAGGAGATGTCCGAGGTGGCGGTGTGCAAGGTCTCCGGTGGTGCGTCGTGGGTCTTCGAGAACCGGACGTCGTTGCCGTTGACCGTCGTCTAGTCCGCGACCGTTCCCGGTAGCGCGTTGCCGACCCACCGGCGCAGATAGGACCGCAGTGCATCGCCCTGACGGGGTGGTCGGCCCGGGTCGATGACGAACGACTGAATGATGCGCAGCAGGTGTTCGGCGAGTTCGTCGAGGTCGCTGTCGCGATAGCCGGCCGCCGCCCAGTCGACGTCGAGGCGCCCCACCATGTCCCGGGCGAACTTCAGGGCCATATCCGAGGTGACGGACTCGACGTGCTTGGAGCCGCCCGGAACCATGATCAGACCGATGTACTTTTCTCGCGGCAGCCACTCCAGCGCGGTGGCCACTGCTTCGGTGACGGCGTCGGGCGGGCTGGTGATGCCGGCCATGTGCTGGGTCAGCCGGTCCAGGAAGCCGTCGACGGCGTGCACCGCCCCTGCGACGAGCAGCGCCTCGGTGCTGGCGAAGTAGCGGTAGACGGTCTGGCGGGTGACACCGACGGTGCGCGCCACATCGGAGATGCTGAACTCGGCGCCGTGCACCTCGATGGCCTTGCCGGCCGCCGCGAGAATCCGCGCGACCGCCTCTTCATCGGAGGCCGGTTTGGCTCCTGACCAACCATGGGTGCGCACGGGGGAACTCTAGCCACCCGGCGGCCCGGGGCTAGCGGTAGGAGACCTGAAGATCCTTGACCCCGTTGATCCAGCCCGAACGCAGCCGCTTCGGTTCGGCCAGCTTGGTGATGTCGGGGACCTGATCGGCGAGTTCGTTGAAGATCAGCTTGATCTCCATGCGGGCCAGGTTGGCGCCGATGCAGAAGTGCGCCCCGTTGCCTCCGAAGGCCAAGTGGGGGTTGGGATTGCGCAGGATGTCGAAGTCGAACGGGCGGTCGAAGACGGCGTCGTCGAAGTTGGCCGAGCTGTAGAACAGGCCGACCCGCTGGCCCTCCCGGACGGTCACCCCGCCGATCGGGACGTCCTCGAGTGCGGTGCGCTGAAAGCAGTGCACCGGGGTGGCCCACCGGATGATCTCGTCGATCGCGGTGTCGGGGCGGTCCCTCTTGAACAGTTCCCACTGCTCGGGGTGGTCGAGGAACGCGTTCATCCCGTGCGTCATCGCGTTGCGGGTGGTCTCGTTGCCGGCGACGGCCAGCAGGATGACGAAGAACGCGAACTCGACGTCCTCCATCGCCTCGCCGTCCCCGCTGTTCATGTCCGCCTGCACCAGCC
The DNA here is from genome assembly GCA_034190095.1 of Actinomycetota bacterium. Taxonomy (GTDB): domain Bacteria; phylum Actinomycetota; class Actinomycetes; order Mycobacteriales; family Mycobacteriaceae; genus Mycobacterium. Next base: position 5,188 of record JAXHTL010000020.1, on the reverse strand, counting down.
GCGTCACGATGTCGTCGGCGGGGCAGCGCCGGCGCTGTTCGGCCATCGCGTAGGCGTAGCCCATCAGCTCGGCGTTGGCGGTGGTGGGGTCGGAGTCGAAGTCGGGATCGTCGGTGTTCATGATGCAGTTCGTCCAGTGGAACAACTGCTCGCGGTCGGGCGCGGGCACCCCGATCAGGTCGGCGATGGCCTGCAACGGAAGGTTCATTGCCACGTCGTCGACGAAATTGCCGGTGTCCTTCTTGGCGGCGGCGGCGACGATGTCGCGGGCGGCGCCGGCCAGCGTGGCTTCGAGCCCGGCGACCGCGCGCGGGGTGAACAACCGCGACACGATCTTGCGCAGCCGGGTGTGCTCGGGGGCGTCGTGGTTGATCAGCAAGGCCTTGGTGAGCTCGAGTTGCTCGGCGGTCACTCCGTCGGGCAGGCGCATCACCGCGCCCTTGCGGTTGGTCGACCACTGCGCGTTGTTACGGGAGATGTCCTTGATATCGGAGTGACGGGTGATCACCCAGTAGCCGCCGTCGCCGAAGATGGTGTCGGCCTGTTCGTTCCACCAGACCGGGGCGGTCTTGCGCAGCTCGGCGAACTCCGTGACCGGGATGCCCTCGACGAGGACGTCGGGGTCGGTGAAGTCATACCCCTGGGGCAGGCGCGGAGCGCCTTGGGGATGGGAGGAGTCCTGGGGCGGGGAGGGGCGGTTCGCGGCAGTGGACATATCGATTCGCTCCTGGGGCAGGGGAGGCACTCTTCCTAGACCATACACTCCGTCCCGGAACTGTATGGCCGGGAGTTGTCGACCGGGCGGGACGCCGTGCCATTAGGGTGGGCACCTGTGCACGTCCTGGTAGTCGGATCCGGAGCCCGTGAACACGCGCTGCTGCTTGCGCTGCGCCGAGACCCCGAGGTCGACGCGTTGTCGGTGGCGCCCGGAAATGCGGGCACCTCCGCCGTCGCGGATCAGTACGACGTCGACATGACCTCCGGCGAGGCGGTCACGGCGCTGGCCCAGCGGATCGGCGCCGACCTCGTCGTGATCGGACCCGAGGTGCCGCTGGTGCTCGGGGTGGCCGACGCGGTGCGCGCCGCCGGGATCGACTGCTTCGGCCCGACCAAGGACGCCGCACGCATCGAGGGATCGAAGGCGTTCGCGAAGGATGTCATGGCGGCCGCCGGCGTCCGGACGGCCACCAGTGAGATCGTGGACAACCCGGCGCACCTGGACGCCGCGCTGGACCGATTCGGGCCTGCGGGCGGCTACCAGTCCTGGGTGGTCAAAGACGACGGGCTGGCCGCGGGTAAGGGGGTGGTGGTCACCGCCGACCGCGACGCCGCCCGCGCACACGCCGCGAGTCTGCTCGAAGCCGGTCACCCCGTCCTGCTGGAGTCCTTTCTCGACGGCCCCGAGGTGTCGCTGTTCTGCGTCGTCGACGGCGACGTCGTGGTGCCGCTGCTGCCGGCCCAGGACTTCAAGAGGGTCGGCGACGGTGACAGTGGACCGAACACCGGCGGCATGGGCGCCTACACCCCGCTACCGTGGCTGCCCGCCGAGCTGACCGCCCGCATCGTCGACGAGATCGTCAAACCCGTTGCCGCCGAACTCGTCACGCGTGGCTGCCCATTCTCGGGTCTGCTCTACGCGGGCCTGGCGATCACCTCCAACGGGCCGGCGGTGGTCGAATTCAACTGCCGGTTCGGCGATCCCGAGACCCAGGCGGTGCTCGCCCTGCTGGAATCCCCGCTCGGGCAGCTGCTGGCCGCGGCGGCCACCGGAAACCTGGCCGATCAGCCGCCCCTGAACTGGCATGACGGCGCGGCCGTCACCGTCGTGGTGGCCGCGGAGAACTATCCCGGCCGGCCGCGGGTGGGTGATGTGATCCACGGCGTGGACGTCATTCCCGAAGCCGCGCTGGACTCCGGCAGTAGCGTGCTGCACGCCGGGACCGCCCGCCGTGACGACGGCGCCGTCGTCTCCTCGGGCGGGCGCGTGCTGTCGGTGGTCGGTGTGGGTCCCGATCTCGCCGCCGCCCGCGATGCCGCCTATTCGCGGATCGGTTCGATTCGATTCCCGGGCAGCCATTTCCGCAGCGACATCGGGCTCGCCGCCTACGAGGGCAAGATTTCGGTCTAGGCGGTCAGTAGCGGCGCGGCCCAGAGTAGTTCCGGGGTGAGCTGCGACGACCAGTAGGCGGCGTTGTGTCCGCCGGGTCCGAATCCGCCCGCGGGCGCAGTGGGCAGCTGGGCGACGAACTGCCGGGTCGCCGCGTAGAACGGGTCGTCGTAGCCGCAGTCGACACGCAGCGGGATTCCGTTCAGCGCGGCCAGGCCCCACACGCTGTTGGCGGCGTAGTCCTCGGCGCCGTCGAAGGCTCCCGGCGCCGCCGCGCCCGAGGACGTCCACAGTGCCGGACTGACCGCGCAGATGGCCGCGGTCCGGCCCGCGCCGAGCCGAGAGCCGAGCAGCAGTGCCCCGTATCCGCCCATCGACCAGCCGAGGAACCCCACCCGCGAGGTGTCCAGGCCCTGTTCGGCGAGCAGCGGAATGAACTCGTCGAGCACCATCGCTCCCGAATCGTCGCCCGAGGCGCGCCGGTGCCAGTAGCCGTTCCCGCCGTCGACGGCGGCCAGGGCGAAGGGCGGAACCCCGGCGGCCACCGCATCGGCGAGGAATCGTTCGGCGCCCATCGACATCACCGTGTGGGCGTTGGAGTCCTTGCCGTGCAGAAGAATGACCGGGCGCAAGGGGGCGGTCTGCCCTGGCGGGCGCGCGATGATCCAGGTGGTCGGCGCGCCGCCGCGGGCTGCTGATGCAAATGAGCCCGTTTGGTAGGTCTGGGCCTCGTGTGGCGGTGCCTGAGGTGCCGGTGGTGCCGCTGTGACCGGTGCGGCTCCCAGGGCGGTGCCGATCGAGTGTGCGCCCAGGGCCGCGATACCTGCGCGCAGCCCGAGACGCAGCGCAGCGCGGCGGTCGATGGCTGACATGGAAGGACATCATGCCACCGGACCCTGGATGAGGATTGCCTGATGTTTGGTCGAAAGCCCGATGCTCAAACCGGGTGACTGGCAGCATGCACAGGGTGACGGCTGCGGTCACCCCCAAGGGGGAACGACGGCGGTGTGCGCTGGTCAGCGCCGCTGCCGATCTTCTTTGTGAAGGGGGATTCGACGCGGTGCGCCACCGGGCAGTCGCGCGCCGGGCGGGTCTGCCGCTGGCCTCCACGACGTACTATTTCTCTTCGCTGGAGGACTTGATAGCCAAGGCCGTCGAACACGTCGGGACCCTGGAGACCCAACAGCTGCACGAGCGCGTCGAGCTGTTGCCCCGTCGCCGCCGCGGCGCCGAGGCCATCGCCGACATCCTGGTCGACCTCCTGGTGGGGGACAGCCCGGAGCGGGCGAGCGAGCAGCTGATCTCGCGCTACGAACGCTTCATCGCCTGCGCGCGCCAGCCGGGTCTGCGCGACATCCAGCGCGACATCCTCAAACAGCGCACTGACTCCGTCGTCGAGATCATCGAACGCTCGGGGCGGTCGGTGCGCCCCGAGTTGGTCAGTGCGTTGGTGTGCGCGGTCGACGGCGCCGTGGTCACCGCGTTGGTGGGAGACGGCGGCGGCCCGCGGGTGACCGCCCGGGCGACGCTCATCGACGTCATCGACGTGCTGGCGCCGTTCGCCTAGTTTGTGGTGCGGTGCCGTCGGCTACCTTCCCTGTCGTGACGATCATCGAGAACCTGACCGGCGCGGTGGATGCTGCGCTGGACCGCTCGGTGGTGCTGGGCTACACGAAGCTGGGCTCCGGGGTGCGCCGCCTGTGGTGGCCCGCAGACCCGGCCCCCGAATCGATGGCGGGCAAGCGCGTCGTGGTGACTGGGGCGACAGCGGGTATCGGCGCCGCGACCGCCCGCCGCTTCGCGCAGCTGGGTGCGACGGTGCATCTGCTCGGGCGCGACCCCGACAAGGTCCGACGCCAGGCCGGGATCATCCGCGGTGCGGTGACCGGCGCGGTGGTCATCGAAGAGGTCTGCGACGTGTCCGATCTGGAGGCCGTACGCGGGTGGGCGGCGGACTTCTCGGGCCGCGTGGAGGCGCTGCACGGGCTCGTGCACAACGCCGGGGGTATGCCCAAGGTGCGCGCCGAGACACCCCAGGGCCACGAGATCCAACTCGCCACCCACGTGTTGGGGCCGCACCTGATGACCGAGCAGCTGCTCGGATTGCTGCACGTGCCCGACCGGGCCGCGGTGGTGTTCCTGTCCTCGGGCGGGATGTATACCGCTCCGCTGCAACGCTGGTCGGTCGACGACCTCGAGTCCCGGGACGGCGCCTACAGCGGAATCCGGGTGTACGCGAGAACCAAACGGATGCAGGTGGTCCTCGCCGATGCATGGGCGCAGCGGTTGGCGCGCAGCGGTGTTCACGTCTACAGCGCCCACCCCGGGTGGGTCGAGACGCCGGGGGTGGCCGACGCGCTGCCGGTGTTCCGCAGTGTCACCAGACCGCTGCTGCGTGATCCTGCCGACGGTGCCGACACCCCCGTGTGGCTGGTGGCCACCTGCCCCGACTCCGGACCCGGGCATTTCTGGCACGACCGCGCCCAACGCCCCACGACCTTCGGTTGGCAACGTTCCCAGGACCCGAAGGCGGTGACGGCCTTTCTCGACGCGGTCGCCACGATGGCCGGCACCCCGCGCAGTTTCCTGGCCGATCCCGGCATGTGAGGCGAACGTCGCCGCCCCCGGAAGGACGAACCGCCGGTTCACATACTCACGGCGAGTCAAACAGTGGACCCACTCACCGCGGGAGGACAGTATTGCCCACCATGATGTCCATGTACCTCTGCGGAGCCGTTCTCACGGCGGTGATCGGTTACCTTGTGGCCGAGCACTTTTCCGTCTGGCATGTACCGCCGTCGGCCACCCGCGCACTGGTGGTCGTGGTCGGCGCGGCGGTGTGGCCGATCCTTGCCGTGGGCCTGATTCAGGCCGTCGGGATCGTCGGCATGGCCGAGTCGGTGAGACGCCGACACCGGCGGTCACGCGGGCCCGCCGGTCTCCCTCTCGAAGTCGAGGCCCGTGAATCGCGCGAACCTGTTCTCCAGCAGCTTCGTACGGTGCCCGTTGCCTGACAGCGCGATGTAGCGCGCACCGAACACCGCCAACAACACGTCGTCGAGGCGCCGCACCGCCCCCGCC
>JAXHTL010000002.1:0-73438 GCA_034190095.1 Actinomycetota bacterium | reverse complement strand
CAGCCGGGCAGCGAGTCCAGCGCGCTCTGCAGCCGGCCCACCGAGGACGACACGCCGAACCGTTCGGCGAGTTCGGCGACTTCTGCGGGCCGCTTCGCGGCCAGCGGCAGCACATCGGTCTCGGTGGACAACGTGACCGCGGCGTCGGTGGCGACCCGCACGACGGGGCCGGCGCTGTCGATGTAGTCGGCGGCCCCCAGCAGCTTGCTCCGGTGTGACTTGGACAGCGTGGAGGCCGGATCGTGCGCGGCGGCCATGATCGCCGCCAGCGATCCGTGCTGCGCCAACAGGGTGGCCGCGGTCTTCTCGCCGATGCCCGGTACGCCGGGCAATCCGTCGGAGGGGTCGCCGCGCAGCAGTGCCAGCTCGGCGTAGGCGGGCCCGGCCCGGTCGACCGGTACACCGTAGCTCTCGGCAACCTGACCGGGCCCGTAGGTGACCGCCTTGGCCAGCCCGCGCCCGAGGTAGAGGACCCGCACCGGCACCGGCTCGTCGCGGACCACCTGCAGCAGGTCGCGGTCTCCGCTGACCACCACGACCGGATCGGCGCGCTCCCGGTCGGCCAGCGTGCCGAGCACGTCGTCGGCCTCGCAGTCCGGCGCCCCGGCGGTCGCGATCCCGAACGCGTCGAGGATCGCGAAGATCATGTCGACCTGCGGGGTCAGCTCGTCGGGGACCTCCTCGATGTCGGTCTCGCCGTCGGGGTTCTCCTCGGCGACGCGATGCGCCTTGTACGACGGGACCAGGTCGACGCGCCACTGCGGGCGCCAGTCGTCGTCGCGGCAGACCACCAGCCGGTGCGGCCGCTCCCGGGTGACCAGTGTGGCGACGGCGTCGAGGAACCCGCGCAGCGCGTTGACGGGCCGGCCGTCCGGAGCGGTGATGGAGGACGGGACGCCGAAGAAGGAGCGAAACCACATGCTGGCGCCGTCGAGCAGCAGCAGCGGGCGGTCGGTGGAAGTCATGGTGGTCATCCTGCCGGGCGGGGTGCCATGGTCGAATCCGGCGCGCTCCAGTCGGTCGAGACGAACCGGTGAGCGATCAGCCATTCGCCGGCGTAGGGAACGAACTCGTCGCGGTAGCGCCCATAGTGGTCCAGGCCGATCTCGGTGAACACGGTGAAGTACGACGACACCAGCGCCCGGCGTGGAGTCAGGTCCGCGAACCGGATGTTCGCCAGGTTGTGTCGCACGATGCGCCGGGTGCCCCCGGCTGCGGCGGGCTGGTCGGCCACCGCGCGCAAGGCTCCGACGATCGCGGCGCGCCCGCTCAGCGGCTGCTGCCCGCGGATCTCGAGCACCCCGTCGGCGCAGAAGGCGGCCGCCAGCTCGTCGAGGCGCCCGCTGTCGCCGCTCCACGTATAGCGGGCCAGCGTGTCGCGGATGAGTTCACGGGCCTCGAGCTCCCACTGTTGCACCCCGTGATGGTAGACATGGCCGCCGTTAGGCTGGCGGGATGAGTTCGAGTGCAGGCGTGTCCAGGTTCGACGCCACCGTCTATCGGGACCGGTTACAGGCTGCGGCGGCCAGGAGCGCCGATGCCGGGCTGGCCGGCTTGGTCATCACCCCCGGCTACGATCTGCGCTACCTGGTCGGCTCCCGCGCACAGACCTTCGAGCGCCTCACCGCCCTGGTCGTTCCCGCGACCGGAGAGCCGTCGCTGGTGGTGCCCCGGCTGGAGCTGGCGGCGCTGAAGGAGTCGGCGGTGCTCGAACTCGGGTTGGCGGTCCGCGACTGGGTGGATGGCGAGGACCCCTACGCGCTGGTGGCACAGGCGCTGGGAACCCCACCGCTGCAGGTGGCGGTCACCGATGCGATGCCCGCGCTGCATCTGTTGCCCCTGGCGGCCGCACTCGGTCGGGTCCCGGTGCTGGCCACCGACGTTCTGCGGCGGCTGCGCATGCTCAAGGACCCCGCCGAGATCGATGCGCTGCGCAAGGCCGGGGCGGCGATAGACCGGGTGCACGCCCGGGTGCCGGAGTTCCTGGTGCCCGGCCGCACCGAAGCCGACGTCGCCGCGGACATCGCCGAAGCCATTGTTGCCGAAGGGCATTCGGAGGTGGCGTTCATCATCGTCGGATCCGGCCCGCACGGCGCCGACCCGCACCACGAATGCTCGGATCGGCGACTGGTCGTCGGTGACATCGTCGTCGTCGACATCGGGGGCCCGTACGAACCCGGCTACAACTCCGACTCCACCCGCACCTACAGCATCGGGGAGGCCGACCCCGAGGTGGCCCGCCGCTACGCGGTGCTGCAGCGCGCACAGCGCGCCGCGGTCGACGCCGTGCGCCCGGGCGTCACCGCCGAACAGGTCGACGCCGCCGCGCGCGACGTGCTCGCCGCGGAGGGGATGGCCGAGGCCTTCGTGCACCGCACCGGACACGGCATCGGGCTGTCGGTGCACGAGGAGCCCTACATCGTCGCGGGCAACGACCTGGCGTTGCAGGAGGGGATGGCGTTCTCGGTGGAACCGGGCATCTACTTCCCCGGGCAGTGGGGGGCCCGAATCGAGGACATCGTCATCGTCACCGCCGACGGGGCGATGCCGGTGAACAACCGGCCGCACGACCTGCTGGTGGTGCCGGCGTCCTGAGGGGCCCTCAGTCGGTGCCGCGGTCGAGCAGGCTCGACGAGCCCAGCACGCGTTCCACGCGGACCTCGATCACCACCCGCTTGGGGTTGGGCCGCGGGGTGCGGTACCGCTGGGCGTAGCGCAGTTCGGCGTCGCGCACGGCCTCGCCATCGGTGTGCACGGTGGCCTTGCCCTCCAACGACAACCAGCGGGCACCGTCGACCTGACTGAGCACGGCCACACCGCGCTGTTCGGCATTGACCGCCTTCTGGGAGCCGCCGCTGGTGATGACGCGGGCGATGTGGGTCTTCGGGTCGAAGGTGAAACCCACCGCCACCACGTGCGGCGACTGGTCCGACCGCAGGGTGGTCAGCATCGCCAGGTGACGCTCGGTGAGAAACGCCAGCGCGTCGTTGGTCAGCCGTGTCGTTGCCTTCGCCATCGGGTCCACGCTAGCGCAGGTGATAATCGCGGCCATGAAGGACACGGCAGACGGGCGCGGTGAAGGTGGTGACGCCGGTGATCTCGTTGTGGTCTTCGGCGGCCGCAGTGAGATCGGGCTGGAGGTCGCCAGGCGGCTGGCGCCCGGCGCGACGGTGGTGCTGGCGGCGCGCCGTCCCGACGATCTGGCCGCCGAGCGGGACGCCCTCGAGCAGGCGGGGGCCGTGGCGGTGCACGCGGTCGGTTTCGACGCCGACGACGTGGCCGCCCAGCCCGGCCTGGTCGAGCAGATCGTCGCCGAGCACGGGCCGATCGGCACCGCGGTTCTCGCCTTCGGCACCCTCGGTGATCAGGCTCGGGCCGAGGCCGACGCCGCCCATGCCGCCGCCATCGCCCACACCGACTACGTGGCTCAGGTCGCACTGCTGACAGTGCTGGCCGCCACCATGCGGGCGGCGGGTTCGGGCCGGTTGATCGCGTTCTCGTCGATCGCCGGTGTGCGGGTCCGCCGCGCCAACTACGTGTACGGCTCGGCCAAGGCCGGGTTGGACGGGTTCTGCAGCGGGCTGGCCGACGCCCTGCGCGGCTCGGGCGTCCGGCTGCTGCTGGTGCGGCCCGGTTTCGTGGTCGGGCGGATGACGCAGGGCATGAAGCCCGCCCCGCTGTCGAGCACCCCGGCGCAGGTGGCCGACGCCACCGTGCGCGCGCTGCGCAAGGGACGCGATGTGGTCTGGGTGCCCCCGGCGCTGGCGGTGCTGGCGTTCGCGTTCCGGATGATGCCGAGGTTCGCCTGGCGGAGGCTCCCCCGATGATCGTCGTCGTGGGGATCGGCGCCGACGGGATGGCGGGGCTGGCGCCCGCCGCACGGGCCGAACTGGCCAGGGCCACCGTCGTTTACGGGGCCCCGCGGCAACTCGGCCTGCTGGACGACACCGTCACCGCGCAGCGGCGGTCGTGGCCGTCGCCGATGCTGCCCGCGCTGCGCTCGCTCGGCGAGGACACCGATGCCGATGTGCATGTGGTGGCCAGCGGGGACCCGCTGCTGCACGGGGTGGGAAGCTCGTTGATCCGGCTGCACGGACCCGATCGGGTGGCGGTGCTGCCGCATGTGTCGTCGGTGACGCTGGCCTGTTCGCGGGTCGGTTGGTCGGTCCAGGACACCGAGATCATCAGCCTGGTCACCGCGGGAACCCACACCGCGGTGCGCCGCGGCGGACAGGCCGTTGTGCTCTCCCGGGACGCCGCGACACCGGCGGAACTGGCGCGTCTGCTCACCGACACCGGTCGGGGCGACTCGGAGCTGACGGTGCTCGAACAGCTCGGCGGGCCAAGGGAACTGCGGCGCACGTCCACCGCACGGGAATGGGCCGCCCGCCCGCCGGGAGACGTCGACGACCTCAACGTGATGGCGGTGCGCTACCTCCCCGACGAACGCCGGTTCGCGGCGTTGCCCGACGACGTGTTCGCCCACGACGGTCAGATCACCAAGCAGATGATCCGGGCGGTCACCCTGGCGGCGCTCGCGCCGCGGCCCGGGGAGTTGCTCTGGGATGTGGGTGCGGGTTCAGGCAGTGTCGCGGTCGAGTGGTGCCTCGGTGGCGCCGGTTGCCGGGCCGTCGCGTTCGAGCGCGACGAGGCCCGCCGCGCGCGGATCACCCGCAACGCGGCCGCGTTCGGGGTACCCGTCGAGGTCGCCGCCGCCGCCCCGGACGCCTTTCCGGCGGCGGCGCCGGATGTCGTGTTCGTCGGCGGCGGTGTCAGCCGGCCGGGGCTGATGGACGCATGCTGGGAACACCTGGCACCCGGCGGCCGGCTCGTCGCCAACGCGGTCACCGCGGAATCGGAAGCGGTGCTGGTGGCGCAGCATTCGCGGTTCGGCGGTGAGCTGCGCAGGTTCCAGCACTACCGTGGCGAACCGGTGGGTTCGTTCACCGGCTGGCGGCCGGCCATGCCGATCACCCAGTGGGCGGCGATCAAGCCTGATAGGACCTGACCAGCTCGACGGCGTCCAGCTCCCGGATCGCGCGGCAACCCCGGTGCAGCATCGTCAGGATCATCTCGTCGCCCCGCTCTGTCGACGACGCGAACGCATAGCCCAGCGTGGTCAGCAGCGGCGCCTGCAGCACCCCGAGCCGATAGTCGTGCCAGCATGTTTCGAGGTCGTAGTCGGACACCCCGTAGCCGACGAGGGCGCGGTGGTAGCGCTCGACCAGCCCGCGTTCGAGGCCGGCGCGGTCGTCGGGCAGCAGGCTGGTGGCGGTGAAGTAGGCCAGGTCGCGGGTGGGCAGCCCGAGGCCGATGGTCTGCCAGTCGACCACGGTGACCCGGGTCCGTTCCGGATCGAAGAGCATGTTGTCCAGGCGGTAGTCGCCGTGCATGAGCGAGAAGCGGTCCGGCACCGCCATCAGCCACGTCGCGACCAGACCCATCGACGTGGTCAGGGTCTCGCGGTCCTCGGCGCTGACCCGGTCGCCCAGTTTGTCCAGGGTGATGTCGGCGGCCATCACGCAGATGTCGCCGAGCCCCTTGGCGGCGTCGGCATCACCCGGTTTGGGCATGACGATCGAGGGCAGGTCGAACCAGCGGCGGTCCCCCCAGCTGGGGCCGTGCAGCCCGGCGAGCGCCTCCACGGCGAGTTCGGCCTCGACCTCGGCGCACCCGGCGATCTGGTCACCCTGGACAGCAGGAGCCATGTCGGCCATCAAGAGCACGAAATCGGCTCCGTCGGAAGATATTTCGCTGTAGAAGCAGCCGGGGACGGGGATGGCGACGTCCTTGGTGATGCTGGAGTAGAAATCGACCTCCGACACGTAGCCCAGCGCCACCCGTTCGCGGACGGCGTCGTCGAGGGCGGGCAGCTTGACGGCGAAGGTCGACGGCGCCTCACCCGGCCCGTCCGGGTAGCTGGCGACGATGCGGTAGGTGGCACCCGTCTGTCCGGTGCCGATGGCGCTGACATCGACCGCCGACACCTCGGTGTCGAGTACCGAGGCCAGCCACTGTGCGGTGATGTCTTCGGGTTTCCGGGGGATCGTCACATTGTCGCCTTTCGCTGTTTGTCGCAGTCGTCGATCAGCCTTCGCCGACGTGCCCGTAGATGGTGCGCACCCAGATGGCTTCCGCACCGTCGAGGAGTTCGTCGCGGGTGAGCCGGCCACCGACGGTGTAGCGCTCGAGCAGCCGGTCGTTGAACTCGAGCAGCACCGCGGCCAGCACCTCGGTCGGCGGGCCGTCGGGAGCGCGGCCGGCATCGCGTTCGGCCGCGATCATCGCTGCCAGCGACGGCACGAAGGAATCGCGGGCCTCGTCCCAGACCTGGCGGATGGCGCTGCTGGTTGCCCTGGCGTCGAGCATCGCAGTCAGCAGGTAGCGATGCTGTTCGACGGTGTCGAGCAGCGCCTCGAGCATGGTCCGGATGCGCTGGTGCGGCGGTGCGGTGCTGGTGGTCAGGATGTCGCTGGCGATGAAGCCGTCGTCGTACATCGGCTCGAGCAGGGCGGCCACCGCAGCGGCCTTGTTCTCGAAGTAGAAGTAGAACGCCGACCGGGTCACCCCGGCGCGCCGGGCGACGTCGGCGATGTTGATGCCGTCGAAGCCCGTCTCGCGCAGGTGGTGATCGAGGGAATCGAGGATCGCGCTGCGGCGCAGGTCGCTCTTCTGTGGTTGGCGCCGATCGGTCGGCGACCGGACCGGTAGTCCTCGCTGCACGCAGCGCCTTCCGTTCGAGGGCCTGTGACGCGCGACATTATCCCGCCGTTCTGACGACTGTCAACGATGGGCGACGACTGTCAATTCTGCGGGTAGCGGCGAGGTGTGAAGACCCGGTCGGCGCCGTTGTCGCCCGCGTACCACTGGGTCTGCGACGACCCGACGATGAGCAGGCAGCGCATGTCGACGTCGGCGGGGTCGAGGTCGGACAGCGCCACCACCCGCACCGACTCGCCGGGGCCGGACACATCGCGCCCGATCACCACCGGCGTGCCCGGGTCGCGATGCTCGAGCAGCAGCTCCCGCATCGCCCCCACCTGCCAGGTCCTGGTCTTGGATGCGGGGTTGTAGATGGCCAGCACCATGTCGGCCTGCGCCGCCGCCTTCAGTCGGTCGGCGATGACCTCCCACGGCTTGAGGCGGTCCGACAGTGAGATCACCGCGTAGTCGTGGCCCAGCGGGGCGCCCACCCGGCTGGCCACCGCCTGGGCGGCCGTCATCGCCGGGATCACCCGTACCTGGACCCCGGGCCACTGCTTGGCCTCCTCGAGCACCGCGGTGGCCATCGCGAAGACTCCCGGGTCCCCCGAGGAGACGACCGCGACCGCGCGACCCTGCTCGGCCAGCGAGCACGCCAACCGGGCCCGGGCCGGCTCGTCGGTGTTGTCGCTGGGGTGTCTGCGCTGGCCGTCCCGGGCGCCGATGCGGTCCAGGTAGGGCCCGTAGCCGATCAGGTCGGTGGCCGCGGACAGCTCCTGGCGGGTCTGCGGCGTCATCCAGTCGAGGTCACCGGGGCCCAGGCCGACGACCGCCACCGTGCCCGCCACCGTGCCCGCCGCCGGCGCGGCGCCGGGGCTGGCGCCGGCGATCATCGCCAGCGCGAAATAGGGCACCGAGGTGTCGTCGACGTCGGCGGCCGGCAGCACCCGCTCCCCGGCGGTGCTGGCCCGTTCCACGTAGTGCGTTCCGGCGAGTCGGCCGGATTCCGAAAGTGCCTTGCGCACAGCTGGATAGGAGCGTCCGAGTTTGAGGATCACCGCGGCGTCGGTGTCGGAGAGCCGCCTGCGCAGCTCCTCGGGGGGCAGCGTGCCCGGCAGGATGGTCAACACCTGGTCACCCTGGACCAGCGGGGTGGACACCGCCGCCGATGCCGCGCTGACCGACGTCACGCCGGGCACGATCACGGCGTCGAACCGCTCGGTCAGCCGGGTGTGCATGTGCATGTAGGAGCTGTAGAACAGCGGATCGCCCTCGGCGAGCAGGGCGACATCGCGGCCCGCGTCGAGGTGCGCGGCGATGCGTTCGGCCGCCTCGGCGTAGAAGTCCTCGATCGCCCCGGCGTATCCGCCTGGATGGTCCGAGGTCTCGGTGGTCACCGGGTAGACCAGATGCTCTTCGATCTGTCCGTCACGCAGGTACGGCTCGGCGATCGAGCGCGCGATGCTGCGGCCATGACGCGCGCTGTGGTAGGCGACCACGTCGGCCGCCCCGATCACCCGGGCAGCCTTCACCGTCACCAGTTCCGGGTCGCCCGGCCCGAGCCCGACGCCCCACAGCGTGCCTCGCTGCATCCCTTGCTCTGCAGTCATTCGACGTCGTTCGCGATCGCGTTGACTGCCGCGGCGGCCATTGCGCTTCCGCCGCGCCGCCCGGTGACCATCAGATAGGACATGCCCCGCGGGTTGTCGACGAGCTCCTGCTTGGACTGTGCCGAACCGACGAAGCCGACCGGGCCGCCGAGTACCGCGGCCGGCGCGGCGGCCCCCTCGTCGACGATTTCGAGCAGCCGGAACAGCGCCGTGGGTGCGTTGCCGATGGCCATGACGGCGCCGGCCATCCGGTCGGCCCACAGGTCCACCCCGGCTGCCGACCGGGTGCTGCCCAGCCGGCGGGCCAGTTCGGGGGCGCGTTCGTCGGCGACCAGCGAGACCACCTCGTTGTCGGCGGGCAGCCGCGAGCGGGTGATCCCGGCGGCGACCATCGACGAGTCGCACAGGATCGGCGCTCCGGCCGCGAGCGCGGCGTGCGCGCGGGCGACGACGTCGGGGGTGAAGACGACATGGTCGGCGACGTCGACCTGGCCGCAGGTGTGGATCAACCGGACCACCACCCGTGCGACCTCGTCGGGGAAGCGTGCCAGGTCGGCCTCGGCCCGGATCGTCGCGAACGACTGCCGGTAGATCTCGGCGGCGTCACGGATGTAGTCGAGCACCCGCTCACCCTACGGGTGGGCCTCCCGGGGCTGGTAGCCGTCTCCCGTCGCGATCAGCACCTGACCTTCGGCGGGGCTGCCGCAGGCGCGTTCGCAGCCGACGAAGTGCCGATGCACGCCGGAGGCGGTGTCGGTGAGCGCGGCGGTGGCATCGGCGCGCACGTCGGCCAGTGACCGGGCGCAGCCGGGGGAGCCGGTGCAGGCCGAGAGCGTCAGCCACGGTGAGTTCTCGTCGAACACCAGGCCCAGCGGAGCCAGCACCCGCAGCGCGACGTCGGCAGTCTGCTCATCGAGGTCGAACAACAGCACCGACCGCCACGGCGTCACAGCGAGTGGCGCGCCCACCGCCGCCAGGTATCGCGCCACCTCGGCCTCGAGCACGCCCAGCCGAACCGCGGCCCCCAGGGTGACCCGGCCGTCGTCCTGGTCGATCCACCCCACCGGCGGGCGGTTGGTGGGCGGGAAGGGCGTCCCGGTGGGGCCGGACGGTGTCAGGTCACCGAGCAGGGCCTGCGGGTCGTCGAGCTCGGCGGTCCGCCACGCCGTGCCGCGGATGTCCAGGAAGCGGTGGGCGAGCCCGAGCAGCGCCTGCACGGTGTCGCCGGCATCGATGCGCACCCCGGTGTCGCGGCCGGCCAGCAGGATCGCCGCGGTCGCCGCGTCGAGGGCGTGCGTGCCGGCGTCGGCTCCCAGCCCCGAGACGTCGCCGCGGCCGTCGTCGATGCTGAACAGGAAACGTCCCGGCAGGCCGATCAGCCGGGGGTCCTGCTGCAGCGCGGCATCGAGCGCGGCCACGTCGCCGCGGGTGTCACGCAGCCCGCCGCGCCGTCCGGACAGCGGTGAGGCGACGATGTTGCGGACCCGTTCGTGCTCGGCGGAGGGCAGCAGCCCCGCCGCGTCGAGACCCCGTGCGGCCGCGCGCGCATCGCGCAGGCCGCGGATCTGGATGTTGCCCCGCGAGGTCAGTTCCAGGTTCGGGGACCCGAACTCGATGGCGGTCAGGGCCAGCGCCTCGAGTTGGTCTGCGCCGATGATGCCGCCGGGCAACCGGATCCGGGCGAGCTGGCCGTCGGCGGCGGTGTGCGTCGTGAGCGCGCCGGGGCAGGCGTCGTCGTCTCGTGCCCGGGCCATCCGTTCACGCTACCGGGGGGCGCGGTGTGACCACGGCCACAGCCGCGGGCGGACGTCCGGTCCGGCACAGTAGCGGCTCTGCGGGCGATACCGGCGGTACCGTTTGCCTACTGAACCCGTGTTGAACAACGGGTCGAGGGAAGGGAACGCCGATGTTCACCGTCATCGTCTTCGCCGCAGTGATCCTGCTGCTGTCCGCACTGCTGGGCAGTCCGTACCGGCAGACCTGGTACGGGCGGTGGAATCCGCGCCGCTGAGCGGGCTCGCCGAACGTCGAGGGCCACGGCGCCTGCGGGCCTCGGCTGTGCCGTATGCGGTACGAATGGGGGGTGACCGTGCCCGCCGCCACCGGCCAAACCCCGACCGTCCTGCTGCTGTCGACGTCCGACACGGATCTGATCACCGCCCGCGCCGGGGCCGCCCGCTACCGGTGGGCCAATCCGGCCCGCCTGGTCGACGGTGAGCTCGAGGAACTGCTGGCCGCAGCCGACATCGTGGTGGTTCGCATCCTGGGCGGCTACCGGGCCTGGGAGGACGGCATCGACACCGTGGTGGCCAGCGGAGTGCCCGCCGTGGTGGTCAGCGGCGAGCAGGCCGCCGACGCCGACCTGATGAACCACTCGACCGTCCCGGCCGGGGTGGCGCTGCAGGCGCACGTCTACCTGGCCCAGGGCGGCGTGGAGAATCTGACGAACCTGCATGCGTTCCTGTGCGACACCGTGCTGATGACCGGCTTCGGTTTCGCCGAACCGCAGAGCACCCCCACCTGGGGGGTGCTGGAGCGCCCGGCCGCGCGCCGGGACGGGCCCACCGTCGCCGTGCTCTACTACCGCGCCCAGCACCTGGCCGGCAACACCGCATACATCGAAGCGCTGTGTGACGCGATCGAACATGCCGGCGGGAACCCGCTTCCGGTGTTCTGCGCGTCGCTGCGCACCGCCGACGCGGACCTGATCGACCTGCTGGGATCGGCCGACGCGATGATCACCACCGTGCTGGCCGCCGGCGGCGCCACGCCGGCCACCGCCGCCGCCGGTGGCGTCGACGACTCCTGGAATGTGGCGCACCTGGCCGCCCTCGACGTGCCGATCCTGCAGGGCCTGTGCCTGACGAGCTCGCGGGCGCAGTGGGAGGGCAACGACGACGGCCTGTCACCCCTCGACGTCGCCACCCAGGTGGCGGTGCCCGAATTCGACGGCCGGCTGATCACGGTCCCGTTCTCGTTCAAGGAGATCGACGACGAGGGGCTGATCTCCTACGTCGCCGATCCCGAGCGCTGCGCCCGGGTCGCCGGACTGGCGGTGCGCCACGCGCGGCTGCGCTCGATTCGCCCGGCCGACAAGCGGGTCGCCGTGGTGTTCTCGGCCTACCCGACCAAGCACTCGCGCATCGGTAACGCGGTCGGGCTCGACACCCCGGCCAGCGCGATCGCGTTGTTGCGGGCGATGCAGGAGCATGGCTACGCGGTGGGGGAGGTCCCGGGTCTCGCAGCCAACGACGGGGACGCCCTGATGCACGCCCTCATCGAGCGCGGCGGCCAGGACCCGGAATGGCTGACCGACGGCCAGCTGGCGGGCAACCCGATCCGGGTGTCGGCCCGCGACTACCGGGCCTGGTTTGCCACCCTGCCGGGCGATTTCGCCGACGCGGTGGTCGAACACTGGGGCCCGCCACCCGGTGACCTGTTCGTCGACCGCAGCGCCGACCCGGACGGCGAGATCGTCATCGCCGCGATGCGCTCCGGCAACCTGGTGCTGATGGTGCAGCCGCCGCGCGGGTTCGGCGAGAACCCGGTGGCGATCTACCACGACCCCGACCTTCCGCCCAGTCACCACTATCTGGCTGCCTACCGCTGGCTGTCGGCCGACTTCGGCGACGACTCCTCGAGATCGTTCGGTGCCGACGCGATCGTGCACCTGGGCAAGCACGGCAACCTGGAATGGCTGCCCGGCAAGACCCTGGGGATGTCGGCGTCGTGCGGCACCGACGCCGCCCTGGGCGACCTGCCGCTGATCTACCCGTTCCTGGTCAACGATCCCGGTGAGGGCACCCAGGCCAAACGCCGCGCCCACGCCACCCTGGTCGACCACCTCATCCCGCCGATGGCTCGCGCCGAGACCTACGGCGACATCGCGCGCCTCGAGCAGCTTCTCGACGAGCACGCCAACATCTCGGCCCTGGACCCCGGCAAGCTGCCGGCCATCCGGCAGCAGATCTGGACGCTGATGCGGGCGGCCAAGATGGACCACGACCTCGGGCTGGAAGACCGGCCGGACGAGGAGTCGTTCGACGACATGCTCCTGCACGTCGACGGCTGGCTGTGCGAGATCAAGGACGTCCAGATTCGCGACGGCCTGCACATCCTCGGCGAAGAGCCGACGGGGGAGAGCGAACTCGACCTGGTGCTGGCGATCCTGCGGGCGCGCCAGTTGTTCGGCGGCGAGCAGACCGTGCCGGGCCTGCGGCAGGCGCTGGGCCTGCGTGAGGACGGCAAGGACGACCGCACGGCGGTGGACGCGGCCGAGGCGCGGGCCCGGGAACTGGTTGCCGCGCTGCAGGACAGCGGCTGGGACGCCGGCGTCGTGGACACCCTCACCGACGACCCCGACGTCGCGGCGATCCTGCGGTTCGCCGCTGCGGAGGTGGTGCCGAGGCTGGCTGGAACCGCCGGCGAGGTCGAGCAGGTGTTGCGGGCGCTGGACGGGCGGTTCATCCCGGCCGGCCCGTCCGGCTCGCCGCTGCGCGGGCTGGTCAACGTCCTGCCGACCGGCCGCAACTTCTACTCGGTGGACCCCAAGGCCGTTCCGTCCCGGCTGGCCTGGGAGACCGGTCAGGGGCTGGCGGACTCGCTGCTGGCGCGCTACCGCGACGACCACGGCCAGTGGCCGCAGTCGGTGGGGCTGTCGGTGTGGGGAACCTCGGCGATGCGCACCGCCGGCGACGACATCGGGGAAGTCCTTGCGCTGCTGGGTGTTCGGCCGGTCTGGGATGACGCCTCGCGCCGGGTGGTGGACCTGGAACCGATCGCGCTGGCCGAACTCGGACGCCCCCGCATCGACGTCACCGTGCGGATCTCCGGGTTCTTCCGCGACGCCTTCCCGCATGTGGTGTCGATGCTCGACGACGCGGTGAACCTGGTCGCCGGCCTGGATGAGCCGGCCGAGGACAACTTCGTGCGCGCGCACGCCCAGGCCGACCTGGCCGAGCATGGTGATCAACGACGTTCTACCACCAGGATTTTCGGTTCGAAGCCGGGAACCTACGGTGCCGGTCTGTTGCAGTTGATCGACAGTCGCAACTGGCGGGACGATGCCGACCTGGCCGAGGTGTACACCGCGTGGGGCGGTTTCGCCTACGGCCGCGGCCTGGACGGAGCGCCGGCGAGCGACGACATGAACCGGGCCTACCGGCGGATCGTGGTCGCGGCCAAGAACACCGACACCCGTGAGCACGACATCGCCGATTCCGACGACTACTTCCAGTACCACGGCGGCATGGTGGCCACGGTGCGGGCGCTGACCGGCACGGCGCCCGCGGCCTACATCGGCGACAACACCCGGCCGGAGTCGGTGCGCACCCGGACGCTGTCCGAGGAGACCACGCGGGTGTTCCGGGCCCGGGTGGTCAACCCGCGGTGGATGTCGGCGATGCGCCGGCACGGCTACAAGGGCGCCTTCGAGATGGCGGCCACGGTGGACTATCTGTTCGGCTACGACGCCACCGCCGGGGTGATGGCGGACTGGATGTACGAGCAGCTGTCCGCGAGCTATGTGCTCGACGACGAGAACCGCAAGTTCATGTCCGAGTCCAACCCGTGGGCGCTGCACGGTATGGCCGAGCGACTGCTGGAGGCGGCCGGGCGCGGTATGTGGGCCAAGCCCGAGCAGGCGACGCTGGACGGCCTGCGCCAGGTGCTGCTCGAAACCGAGGGCGACCTCGAGGGCTGAGCCGGCTTGTCGGTGCGCCGGGGTAGCGTCGGTGTCGTGTTCGAAAGTCTGTTCGATATCGACCCGGCGGCGGGGGAGGCCGAGTTGCGGGCGTTGGTTGAGCGCTGCGAACAGCTCAAGTCGGCCGCCGCGGCCGCGCAGGCCCGGGCCACGGCGTTGTGGGCCGACAAACGCCGCGCCGCCGAGGCCGCGGCCGGGGTGCCCGCGGCCCAGCGCGGCAAGGGGCTGGCCGCCGAGGTGGCGCTGGCCCGTCGCGACGCCCCGGCACTCGGTGGCCGCCATCTCGGGTTGGCCCGCGCGCTGGTGACCGAGATGCCCCATACCCTGGCCGCGCTGGAGGCCGGGGTGCTCTCGGAATGGCGGGCCACGCTGATCGTGCGCGAATCGGCTTGCCTGAGTGTCGAGCACCGCGGCCGACTCGATGCCGAGTTGTGTGCCGATGCGGCCCGGCTGGCCGGGTGGGGAAACAAACGCGTCGAGGCCGAGGCCAAGAAGATCGCCGCGCGCCTGGACGCCGCCGCGGTCGTCGACCGGGCCGCCAAAGCCGAGAAGGACCGGTGTGTGAGTATCCGTCCGGCTCCGGATGCCATGGTCTATGTGTCCGCGCTGCTGCCGGTGGCCCAGGGGGTCGGGGTGTATGCCGCGCTCAAACGCGAGGCCGAGACCACGTTCGACGGTCGCTCGCGCGGTCAGGTCATGGCCGACACCCTCTACGAACGCGTCACCGGTACCGCGGTCACCGAGCCGGTGTCGGTGGCGCTGAACCTGGTGCTGGCCGACACCACCCTGGTCGGCGGCGACGAGTGCCCGGGCTGGTTGCAGGGCTACGGCCCGGTGCCCGCGGCGGTGGTGCGCCGCCTGGTCGGTGACGCGGTCGCCGACGAGAATGCCAAGGCCAGCCTGCGCCGCCTCTACCGCCACCCCGCATCCGGGCAGCTGGTCGCGATGGAATCGAAGGCCCGGCTGTTCCCGAAAGGGCTGGCCCGCTTCATCGGGCTGCGCGACCAGAGCTGCCGCACCCCGCACTGTGACGCCCCGATCCGCCACCACGACCACGCCACCCCGGCCCGCGAGCACGGCCCCACCAGCGCGCTCAACGGCCTGGGCGCCTGCCAAGCCTGCAACTACGCCAAAGAAGCCCCCGGCTGGACGGTCACCACCACCAATGACGACGGGGCCCACACCGCCGAATACCGCACCCCCACCGGAGCGGTCTACTACTCACTGGCCCCACCAGCACCAGGAACCCCGGTCACCCGACGCAGCATCGTCGCAGACCAACTCAGCATCGACCTGGTCCAGTTCGCGGCCTGAGGTAATCGGCTGCGACCGCAGCTACATTGTCGGCATGGCCCCCACCTTCTCCGACATCGCTGGATCCGAGTACATCCTGCTGACCACCTTCACCAAGGACGGCCGGCCCAAGCCGACGCCCATCTGGGCGGTCGTCGACGGCGACGGCCTCATCGCGATCACTCAGGGCAAGTCCTGGAAGGTCAAGCGGATCCGCAACACCCCCCGGGTGACCATCGCGGTCTGCGACCGGCGCGGAAAGCCGCTCAGCGACGCCGTCGAGGCAGTGGCCTCGGTGGACCCGGCGAGGACGGGGGAGGCCTACGACGCGATCGGCAGGCGCTACGGGCTGCTCGGCAAGACCTTCAACTTCTTCTCCAAGATGCGGGGCGGCATGAAGAACAACGTCGCTCTCGAGATCAAGGCGGCCTGACCGGTGGCTGACAGGGCCGCACCGTCCTTCGCCGACGTCTACCGCGAGAAGTACCTGCTTCTCACCACCTTCACCAAGGACGGCCGGCCCAAGCCGACGCCCGTGTGGGGCGTTCCGGACGGCGACAGGCTCCTGATCATCACCGACGACGGCTCGTGGAAGACGAAGCGGATCAACAACACCCCGCGCGTCACGATCCAGAAGTGCGGCGTCCTCGGCAAGGTCAAGGGCGAACCCGTCGAGGCGGTGGCGCGAATGCTGCCGAAGTCCGAGACCCGGCGGGTGTTCTCCATGGTGGTCAAGCGGTACTGGAACCATGCCTGGTACTTCGTGCCGCAGGCGCTGCTGCGCGGCGGCATCGACTCGGTGCATGCCGCGATCGAGGTCGAGGCATTCACAGCTGATTCCTAACCGCCCCCGGAACTCGCGGCGTCGTCCGCCCGTTGAGACACTATGGCGATGAGGCTGTTCCTGGTCTACGCGGTCGTCGAACTGGCCGTGCTGGTGGCGCTCGTCTCGACGATCGGTTTCGGCTGGACGATCCTCGCGGTCGGAGCCACGTTCGTCGTCGGGCTGGCGCTGGCCGGCTCGCAGCTGCGCCGCCACCTGCAGCGCCTGCAGTCCGGCCTGACCATGGCCAACGCCCAGGGGGCGGTCACCGACAGCGTGCTCGTGGCACTCGGTACCGTGCTCGTCGTGATTCCCGGCCTGGCCAGTTCCGTCCTCGGCGCGCTGCTGTTGCTGCCCCCCACCCGTGCCGCCGCCCGGCCGGTGGTCACCGCGCTGGCGGCCAAGCGTGCCCCGCTCATCGTGGGCATCAGCACCGTCGGCGGGATGGCCGGACGCACCTCGCGGCGCGGTGACTACATCGACGGCGAGGTCATCGACGTGGTCGACGACCCGGATGGCTCGGGCGACCAGTCCGCCCGCGGCGCCGAGCAGCGTCGGCTGACCGACTGAATTCCGCGCGTCAGCGCACCTACCGACGCCATGACCACCACTCTGCTGCTCAACGGGCGCGTGCACAGCCCCGCCATGCCCGACGCCACCGCGCTGGCGGTGCGTGACGGCCTGATCGCCTGGCTGGGCAGCGACGACATCGGCCGGGCCCAGTTTCCCGACGCCACGGTCGTCGACCTGGCCGGGGGCTTCGTCGCCCCGGCCTTCGTCGACAGCCACGTCCACGTCACCGCCACCGGCCTCGCCCTCACCGGCCTGGACCTGCGCTCGGCGACGTCGCTGGGGCACTGCCTGGACCTGCTGACCGAGTACAGCCGCAGCCACCCCGACGGCGTGATCTGGGCGCAGGGGTGGGATGAAACCTCCTGGCCGGAACCCGCGGCGCCGAGCACCGCCGAGGTGGACGCCGCGGTCGGCGGTCGGCGGGCCTACCTGGCTCGCATCGATGCCCACTCCGCGGTCGCCTCGACCCGGCTCCGACAGGAAGCCGGAGTCGCCGACGGCATCCCCCTCACCGCCGACGCACACCACCGCGTCCGCGCCGCCGCCCGGGCGGCGCTGACCCCGGCCCAACGGTCCTCGGCGCGCCGGGCCGCCCTGGATGCCGCGGCCGCGGCGGGCATCGTGTCGGTGCACGAATGCGCCGGCCCCGATATCGCCGGGCTGCAGGACTGGCAGGAACTGCGGACACTCGGGCACGGGGTCGACGTCGTCGGCTACTGGGGCGAAGCGGTGACCACCCCCGGGCAGGCGCGCGAGCTGATCGACGCCACCGGCGCCCACGGGCTGGCCGGCGACCTGTTCGTCGACGGAGCGCTGGGCTCACGCACCGCCTGGCTGCATGAGCCCTACGCCGACGCCCCCGACGGGTGTACGGCCCCGACGGGCAATCGGTATCTCGACGTCGAGGCGATCACCGCACACCTTTCGGCCTGCACCGAAGCCGGGGTCACGGCCGGATTCCACGCCATCGGCGACGCGGCCGTCGCCGCGGTGGTGGCCGGGCTGGAGACGGTTGTGGAGCGGTTCGGTTCCGTGGCGGTGGCCCGGTGCGGGCATCGCCTGGAGCACCTCGAGATGGTCACCGGGGAGCAGGCCGCCAAACTCGGCAGCTGGGGGGTGATCGCCAGCATGCAGCCCGGCTTCGATGCGCTCTGGGGCGGGGAAACCGGGATGTATGCCCAGCGCCTCGGGATCGCCCGAGCCACGCCGATGAACAATTTCGCGCTGTTAGCATCCCAAGGCGTGCCCCTAGCGTTCGGCTCCGACAGCCCGGTGACCGGCATCGATCCGTGGGCCACCATCCGTGCGGCCACCACGCACCGCAGCCCCGGCAGCGCCATCTCGGCGCGCGCCGCGTTCGCGGCGGCGACCCGCGGAGCCTGGCGCGCCGGCGGGGTCCGCGATGGCCTCACCGGCACCCTGGTGCCCGGCGCGCCGGCCTCCTATGCGGTCTGGGATGCCGACGAGTTCGACGTCGCGGCGCCCGCCGATGCGGTCCAGCGCTGGTCCACCGATCCGCGTTCCCGGGTGCCGGTGCTGCCCAGACTCGACGATCAGCTGCCGAGGTGCCGCCGCACCGTGCACCGGGGCACGGTGATCCATGGCTGAATCCGTCGACGCCGAGGTCGCCCACCCCGGGGGTGGGCAGCGGCGTTCCCGGGGGGCTCGGCTCGCGGCGGCCCTGACCGACCGGTTGCCCGCGCTGACCGCCACGATCGCCGCCGGAATCGCCCTGTACGTCAGCTTCCCGCCACTGGGCTGGTGGTACACCGCGATCCTGGCGTTCGCCCTGCTGGCCTGGGTGTTGACCAGACCGGCCACCACTGTCGCCGGAGGATTCGGTTACGGCCTGCTCTTCGGCTTGGCGTTCTACCTGCCCCTGCTGCCGTGGATCAGCGGGTTGGTCGGGGCGGTTCCATGGCTGGCGCTGAGCCTGGCCCAGGCACTGTTCCCGGCGTTGTTCGGTGCGGTCGCCGTCGCGGTGCGCTCGCTGCCCGGCTGGCCCGTCTGGTTCGCGGGGCTGTGGTCGCTGCAGGAATGGCTCAAATCCACCATCCCGTTCGGCGGCTTCCCGTGGGGGGTCGTCGGCTTCTCGCAGACCGAGAGCCCGTTGCTGTCGCTGGCCTACCTCGGCGGAGCCCCCTTGGTGTCGTTCGCGGTGGTGCTCGTCGGCTTCAGCATGGCCGCGATGACGCTGGCGGTCGTCGAGTGGTGGCGCCGGGACGCCGACTCACGGGCCGCGGTCGCGCCGGCGGTGGTGGTTCCCGGCGTCTGTATCAGCCTGGTGCTGCTCTCGACAGCGCTGGCCTGGCCCACGGTCCGCAAGGCGGGTTCGGGAGCCGGTGACGGCGCACCGGTCACGGTGGCCGCGGTGCAGGGCAACGTGCCTCGCCTCGGCCTGGACTTCAACGCCCAGCGCAGGGCGGTGCTCGACAACCACGTCGAGCAGACCCTGCGGCTGGCCGACGAGGTGCGGGCCGGTCGGGCACCGCAGCCGATGCTGGTCATCTGGCCGGAGAACTCCTCGGACATCGATCCGCTCGCCAACGCCGACGCCGGGCAGCTCATCTCGCGTGCCGCCGGCGCCATCGACGCCCCGATCCTGGTCGGTGGAGTGGTCGCCGCGCCCGGCTACAGCCCGGACAACCCGGTGTCGAACAACTCTGTCATCGTGTGGAACCCCGGGACGGGGCCGGCTGACCGCCATGACAAACAGATCGTCCAGCCCTTCGGCGAGTATCTGCCGTGGCGCGACTTCTTCAGCAAACTGTCCCCCTATGCCGACCGGGCGGGCTACTTCGTTCCCGGAGACGGCGACGGGGTGGTCCGGGCGGCGGGTGTGCCCGTCGGGGTCACCACCTGCTGGGAGGTCATCTTCGACCGCGCCTCGCGGGAGGCGGTGCGCAGCGGCGCGCAGATGCTGGCGGTGCCCACCAACAACGCCACCTTCGACGAGGCGATGAGCGAGCAGCAGCTGGCGTTCGGGCGGTTGCGGGCCGTCGAACACGACCGCTACGTCGTCGTCGCCGGCACCACCGGGATCAGCGCCGTCATCGCACCCGACGGCCGTGAACTGGCCCGCACCGCGTTCTTCGAGCCGGCCTTTCTCGACCAACAGATCAGGCTCAAGACCGCACTGACCCCGGCCACCCGCTTCGGTCCCTACGTGGAGGCGGTGCTCGTCGCCATCGGCGTTGCGGGAGTTCTGGGCGCGATACTGCACAATGGATCATCCGTGCCAGCAAGATTCCGGCGTCGGCGAGCGACGACCGACAACGGCGAAGGAGCCTCATGAGCGTCCCCGGCGGTATGCCCGGCGACAAAGCCACGCCATCGGGACGCAGCGCGGGAGGCCCCGCCGACAAACCCAGCGCACGGACCCTGGTCATCATCCCGACCTACAACGAGCGCACGAACCTGCCGCTGATCATCGAGCGGGTGAACAGCTCGGCACCCGATGTCGACGTTCTCATCGTCGACGACAGCAGCCCCGACGGCACCGGTGAGCTGGCCGAGGAACTCGCGCTGGCCGACCCCGACCGCATCCACACCATGCATCGCACGTCGAAGGAGGGGCTGGGAGCGGCCTATCTCGCCGGTTTCGCCTGGGGCCTGAACCGGCAGTATTCGGTGCTCGTCGAGATGGACGCCGACGGCAGTCATCCGCCCGAGCAGCTGCACCGCCTGCTCGACGCGGTCGACGGCGGCGCCGATGTCGTGATCGGTTCGCGCTACGTCGCCGGCGGTGAGGTGGTCAACTGGCCGCGCCGGCGGCTGGTGCTGTCCCGCACCGCCAACGGTTACTCGCGAATCCTGCTCGGCGTCGACATCCACGACATCACCGCTGGTTACCGGGCCTACCGGCGTGAGGTGCTGGAGAAAATCGATCTCGCGGCCATCGACACCAAGGGATACGGGTTCCAGGTGGACCTGACCTGGCGCTCCATCAATGCCGGGTTCGTGGTCGTGGAGGTGCCGATCACGTTCACCGAACGCGAGCACGGCGTGTCGAAGATGGACGGGTCGACGATCCGCGAAGCGATCGTCAAGGTCGCCGAATGGGGGCTGCGCGCCCGGATCGACCGGGCGCGCGGCAGCGCGCGCTGACGCGCCGTCAGCCCCTGCGGCGCGTCTTGATCAGGTCGAGGCGCTCCTTGAGCAGTTCCTCGAGCTCCTCGACCGAGCGACGCTCCAGCAGCATGTCCCAGTGCGTCCTGGGCGGCTTGACCTTCTTGGGCTCCGGCACGTCACCCTCGATCAGGGTGCCCTCCATGCCGTTGCGGCACAGCCAGGTGCCGGGGATCTCGGCGTCGTCGGCGAACGGGACGTCGAACTCCTCGCCGTTGTCGGTGCGGTAGCGGGCGACCTGACGCGGCGCCAAGTCGTGGTTGCGGTCTGTCTCGTAGCTCACGGCCCCGAGGCGACTGCCCCTCAATACACGATCAGCCATCGTCAACTCCTCTATAAACGCAATTCGTCCGGCTATGTCAACGCATACGCGTCCCCCCGAGTTCCCGGAGTGCCCGACTCGGCCGTCGATGATACGCCGAACCCACGCGAGCCCGGTCTAAGGTCGTCGGTGTGACGTCCGTGGTCCCGCGCAGCAGCACCCGCTCCCGCCCGCAGACCTGCCTGTGGTGCGGCCGCGAGGTGGCCGACGCCGGATTGGGGCGCCGGCGCCGGTACTGCAGGCAGGCGTGCCGGCAGCGGGCCTACGAACAGCGCGCGATGGTCAAGGGGACCTCGGTGCCTGCCGATGCGGTGGTGCTGACCGCCGAGGAGGCGTCGCTGCTGTCTGATCGCGTCTATCAGGTGCGGTGCGCGGCCGAGGACATGGCGACCGCGATCGCCGAGGGCGCGGGGGCCGGCGAACTGCGCGAGCTGTGCGATGCCGTGATGCAAGCGGCGCAGGCCGCCGACGGCTGGCGGTAGGCGGCGCGGCGGGTACTGACGGATCCGACAATCGGAGCCGGACACCGGTACTGTTAACGCGTGTCCAGCGCGGAGCCGGCGCCGCCGCGGGTGTGGCGCTTCGACGACTACACCCTCGATACCGGTCGCTATGAGTTGCGCTGTGGCGACGCGGTGATCCGGGTCGAGCCTCAGGTTTTCGACGTGCTGACCCAGCTGGTGAGCAACAACGAGCGGTTCGTCAGCAAGGAGGAGCTCTTCGATTCGGTATGGGGTGGGCGCTTCGTCGGCGAAGCGGCTCTGACCAGCCGTATCAAGGCCGCCCGGCGGGCGCTCGGGGACGACGGTGAGTCCCAGCGCTACATCCGCACGGTGCGTGGCCGTGGCTACCAGTTCGTCGGCACCCTGCAGGCCGACGCCGCCGTGCTGCCCGAGGTCGAGCCCGAGCCCGAGATACCGCGCCAGCACATCGCGTTCTGCCGGGCCGCCGACGGGGTGCGGTTGGCCTACGCCGTGGCCGGCGACGGGCCGCCACTGGTGCGTGCGGCCAACTGGATGACCCACCTCGGCTACGACGTCGAGAGCCCGGTGTGGCGGCACTGGGTCCGGGACATGGCGTTGCACAACCGATTCATTCGCTACGACGAACGCGGCTGCGGGCTGTCGGACTGGGACGCGCAGGATTTCACCTTCGACGACTGGGTCACCGACCTGGAGACGGTGGTGGAGGCTCTGGGGCTGGAACGCTTCCCGTTGCTCGGGGTGTCGCAGGGGGGTGCGGTCGCGGTCGCCTACGCCGCTCGTCACCCGGAGAAGGTCACCCGGTTGGTGTTGTGTGGCGCCTACGCCAGGGGCCGTGCGGTCCGGGCCCTGAGTGAGGACGAGAAGCGTGCCGCTGCACTCGATCTCGATCTTGCCCGGGTCGGTTGGGGCCGTGACGATCCGGCATTCCGGCAGGTGTTCGCCGCGCAGTTCCTGCCCGATGGAACCCGTTCGGACTGGGCGGCGTTCGACCAGCTGCAGCGGCGGACGACGTCACCGGAGAATGCGGTGCGCTTCCTGGAGGAGTTCGGCCGCATCGATGTTCGCGATCAGGCCGGCGAGGTCCGTTGCCCCACACTGATCCTGCACTCGCGAGACGATCACCGTGTCCCGATGCGCTACGGCGAAGAGCTGGCCGCGCTGATTTCGGACTCCCGCCTGGTGGCGCTGGCCAGCAACAATCACCTGCTCACCGCCACCGAGCCGGCCTGGCGGGTGTTCTGTGACGAGGTCTCGGCGTTTCTGGCGGTCTGACCGGTCGCGGTTCTCCACGCAATCTCCACATATTCTCCAAGCAAGACCGCGCCTGTGCGGAGATGCTTGTCGCATGAAAAAACACACTCGTTCGATGCTCGTGGGAATCAGCGCGCTGGCCATGTTCGGGACGCTGACGGCGTGCTCGGGTAACTCGTCGGCGCCGGCTACGTCCGAGGCGCAGCCGGCGCCGGAGACCTCGTCTGTCGCTGAGGTGCCCGAGTCGGCGCGCTACATGGCAGACATGGAATCGGCCGACGGCCAGACCATGACGATCGGCATCAGCATCGACGGGTCCGACGTTGCCGCCTACGCGTGCAACGGAACCGACGACGAGGCCTGGTTCTTCGGCACCCAGACCGACGGCACCACCGATATCAAGTCGAAGTTCCGCGACACCATGCAGGCGAGCTTCGACGGCGCGGTGGCCACCGGTGAGGTGACGATGGACGGGGTCGTCTACGACTTCACCGCCAACCAGGTGTCCGGGATCGCGGGCATGTACACCGCCGAGGTCGACGGTGTCCGCGACTCCTGGGTGGTTCGCCCCGACGGCACCGCTGTCGGTGTGCGGTTCAGCGGCTTCTCCCAGGACCGGCGTAACTTCGATCCGTTCAACCTCGACGAGTTCAGCGACTTCGATGTGCGCAACGATGTGCGCCCCAGCCGTAACCTGCGGCCCGCGGACCCCATCGAGTTCGAGGACGAGACGCCCAAGGCCACCATCAACGGTGTGTCGGTCACCCCGGAGCTCGTGACCGGCTCCTTCCGGCTGAACTGACCCAGAGCCCTTCTGTATCCGCCCCCGGACCCAGCCGGACCACACCCGTGGTCCGGCTGGTGTCGTCCGTCGGGAAAACGCATTCGGCTCGCCCGACCGCTGCGCGGGGGGTAAAGGTGGGGCGTGGACGAATGGTTCGAGCGCAGCCCGTTCGTCGGGTTTGTCCCGTGGATCATCTACTGGGTCGTCGCAGACGGCCCCAGCACCTGGATGTTCGGGGCCGTCTGTGCGGTGCTGGCCACGGTGCTGCTGGGGGTGTCAGCGGGTTTCGCCGGAGTCCGGACACTGGACGTGGTGACCGTCGTGTTCTTCGCCGCGGTGACAGTCGCCGGTCTGATCCTGGGCGCGCAGGACCGCGACTGGATGGACACCTACGCCACCACCCTCTCCAGTGGGGTGCTCGCCGCGATGGCGCTGATCTCCCTGGGCTTCGAGCCGTTCACCGCGCAGTACGCCCCGCCGGCGGCAGCCCGCGAGGAATGGGAGGAGGCCGCGTTCCGGCGCACCAACCAGATGCTCACGCTGATGTGGGCGCTGGTGTTCGCGCTGATCGCGGTCCTGGGCTATGTGGCGGCGGTGTCACCGTCGACGGTGCACTGGACCAAGGCGGTGATCCCGGTGGTCGTCGTGGTGGGCGCGATCGGAATGACACGGATCTATCCGGGCCGGGCGCGCGAAAAGGCCCGCCAGGGGCTCGGCGAGACGTGAGCCCGGCTCAGCAGCTGAACATCTGGCCGATACCCGGTGGAGCCGACACCGGCTGCAGGCAGCCGTAGGGCACCACTCCGGCCGCACCGATCCAGGCCGCCGAGCGGTGCGCGTAGTTCACGCAGGCCAGCCCGGTCGCATCACTGCGGCACCGGTAGTCGCCGAATGCCAGGGTCTGACCCGGCGGCAGTTCCGGGCCGACCCCGTTGAGGAACGGACCGGGATCTCCGTGCAACGCCCCGACCTGCATGGTTGTGCCGGCGAACTCGATCCAGCCCGGCTTCCACATTCCCTCGGCACCGGCCGGGCGTGGGGGAGGGGAGTCGAGGTCGGTCAGACAGATCAGGGTCCCGTCGCTGTACTGCACGTCGGTGATGCACTGAGTCGAACCGTGGGGTGCGCCGGACGGCGCGGTGAACGCCACGTCGTCGCCCAGGCTGGTGGTCACCCCGTCCCGGAACGCCACCCGGTGCTCGGCCGGATCGACGGGAGCGCCGCCCTCCACCCACTCGATGACCTCGTTGACGGCAGCCCCGGGCCCGGGTGCCGCGCTGGGTTGCCTGGTGCCCGACGGCAGCGCAGAAGCGCTGGTCGGGGCGGTTTGCCGGGCCGACGAGGGAGCCGGTGCAGCGGATGGCTCGGCCTCACCGCCGACCGATTGGGAGCAGCCGGCGACCAGCACACTCACCGCGATCAGGCCTGCAATGCGCATTGCGCCAGGTTAGCGGGCCGACACGGCCCGGTAGGCGAGGCGGGGCGGGCCGCGGTTCGCTACCGTCGAGGAGATGCACCAACACACCGTCCGGGTCCCGATCGACTCGGGTGTCGTCGAGGGTTTCACCCGCGACGGCGTCAACCGCTGGCGATCGATCCCGTATGCCCGCCCGCCGGTCGGCCCGCTGCGCTACCGGGCGCCCCAACCGGTTCAGCCCTGGCGGGGGGTGCGGCACTGCCACGGTTTCGGACACTGCGCTCCGCAGCAACGCATGTACACCATCCTGGCTCCCGGCAAGTTCCAGCCGATGAGTGAGGACTGTCTGACGCTCAACGTCACCGCTCCGGCCGGCCAGGCCGACGGGCCGCTGCCGGTCAAGGTGTTCATCCACGGCGGCGGCTACATGCTCGGCAGCTCGGCGACGCCCATCTACGACGGTGCATCGCTGGCCCGCCAGGGCTGTGTCTTCGTTTCGGTGAACTACCGGCTGGGTGCGCTGGGTTGCCTGGAGCTGTCGTCGCTGTCGACGGCGGACATCACGATCGACGACAACCTGTTCCTGCGTGACCTGGTGGCCGCACTGCGCTGGGTACGCACCAACATCGCGGCCTTCGGCGGCGATCCGGACAACGTCACGATCTTCGGGGAGAGCGCCGGAGCGCATGCGGTGTCCACCCTGATGGCAACCCCGGCCGCCGAGGGGCTGTTCTCCCAGGCGATCGCGCAGAGCCCGGTCAGCGGAATGACGCGCGGCGCCGACGTGGCCGCCGACTACGCCGACCGCTTCGCCGCGCAGCTGGGGGCGTCGCGGCGGGACGCCGCGGCGGCGTTGCTGGCGGCTCGCCCCGCCGAGTTGGTGGATGCGCTCGAACGCCTCATCGTGGAGGGGCAGCGGGAGATGCTGGGCGCCTTCGCGATAGGCCCGGCGTTCGGGACCGAGTTCCTGCCGCAGGATCCGGTCGCCGCGATGGCCGCCGGCGAGGCGCACCGGGTGCCGATGATCGTCGGCACGAACGCCGACGAGGGCCGGCTGTTCACCCGCGTCCTGAAGTTGCTGCCGACCAACGAGCCAGCGATCGAGCGGCTGTTGTCCCAGGCTGATCCCGTTGAGCGGGAACGTATTCTGGCCGCCTACCCGGGCTACCCCGATTCTGCGGCGTGCGTCTCGCTCGGAGGCGATTTCATCTTCGGATCCGCGGTGTGGCAGATCGCGCAAGCCCACAGCCGGCACGCCCCGACGTTCGTGTACCGCTACGACTACGCCACCCGCGCACTTCGGTGGTCGGGTTTCGGCGCCACCCACGCGACCGAGCTGCTGGCGGTGTTCGACGTCTACCGGTCGCGCTTCGGGCGGTTGCTCGCCGCCGGGGTGGATTCCCGCGTGGCGCGCAAGGTCAGTGACGACATCCAGGGGCGCTGGTTGAGCTTCGCCCGCCACGGCGTGCCCGGCCAGGACTGGCCGTTGTACGACCGTCACGAGCGTGCGGTCCTGGTGCTCGACCGCAAGCGCCGCATCGAGTTCGATCCGCATTCCGAGCGCCGACGGGCCTGGCAGGGCTTTTCGCTGGCCACCCGCTGAGCCGACTTCTCCAATCGGGGTGCCGCCCGCCCCCCGATGTGGTTGTTTTTACCCGTGTCAGCGCACAGTGGTCCGTCGTCCAGGTTCCCGCTCGATCCCCTCGGGGCCGACGAATTCCGCCGAGTGACTGAGATCCTGCAGCGCGAGCGGGCCGTCACCGCCGATTCCGGTCCGGACGGGCTGGGCTGGCGGTTCGCCTCGATAGAACTGCTGGAGCCGATGAAGGCCGAACTCGCGGCGTTCGCCGGGGGAGGACCCGTCCCGGCGCGGCGCGCCACGGTGGTCTGCTTCAACCGCACCGACAACGCCACCTACAAGAGCGTGGTCTCGCTCACCGACGATCGGGTCGAGAGCTTCGAGCACATCCCCGGCGTCCAGGCCAATTTCACCGTCGACGAGTTCACCGAATGTGACCGGCTGCTGCGCGCGCATCCCGACGTCGTGGCCGCATTGCAGCGCCGCGGCATCACCGACATCGGCCTGGTGTTCTTCGACACCTGGACCTACGGGGACGCGGTGGCCCCCAAGGAGTTCCGGGACCGACGGATCGGCTGGTCGGACGCCTGGGTCAAGGCTGCGCCGGGAGCCAACCCCTATGCGCGGATGGTCAGCGGACTGCACTGCGTCATCGATGTCAACCGGATGGAGCTGCTACGGATCGAGGACACCGGCCCGTTCGCGACCGGTGAGGCGGTGCCGCCGGAGGTGATGGGCGAGTATGTGCCCAAGCACATCCCGGAACACATCCGCTCCGCCGGGCGCAGACAGGCGCCCACACCGCTGCACATCACCCAGCCCGAGGGGCCGTCGTTCACGCTGGACGGCAACCTGGTCCGCTGGCAGAACTGGTCGCTGCGGGTCGGGTTCAATCATCGCGAGGGGATGACGCTGCACACGGTGAGTTACCGGGACGGCGGGGCCGACCGCCCGATCGCCCACCGGATGTCGTTCGCGGAGATGGTCGTGCCCTACCGTGACCCCTCACCCGACCACTACCGGCGCACGGCCTTCGACATCGGTGAGTGGGGCCTGGGTTTCATGACAACCTCCCTGGAACTGGGCTGCGACTGTCTGGGGGAGATCCGCTATCTCGATGCCGTGCTGCACGACAGCGCCGGCGAGCCGTACACCATCACCAACGCGATCTGCATCCACGAGGAGGACAACGCCGTCCTGTGGAAGCACGTCGACCACGACATCGGCGCCGAGGTTCGGCGGATGCGCCGGCTGACACTGTCCTTCCACGTCACCGTCGCCAACTACGAGTACCTCGTCTACTGGCGGCTCTACCAGGACGGCAACATCGAATGCGAGGTGCGGGCCACCGGCATCATGGTCACCACGCCGCTGCCGCCGGGGGCTCCCAATCCCAACGGCACCCTGGTCGACGAACGCACCTATGCGCCGTTTCACCAACATTTCCTGGTGGCCCGGCTGGACATGGACATCGACGGCAGCGACAACACCGTGGTCGTGTCCGAGTCCTATGCCGAGCCGATCGGACCGGACAATCCGTACGGGCTCTCGATGGTGGTGCGCAACACCCCGCTGCGCAGCGAAGGCGAAGCCCGCCAGGACGTCGACTTCGCCACCCAGCGGTCCTGGAAGGTGGTCAACCCCAACGTCGTCACCGGCCTGGGCGCCCACCCGGCCTACAAGCTGGTTCCCACCGGTGCCATCCCGCCGCTGTTCGAACCGGGGTCGCCGGTACTCGAACGCGCCGCGGTCATCGGGCACACCCTCTGGGTCACCCCGAACAGTCCCGACGAACGGTGGCCGGCGGGCGAGTTCGTCAACCAGTCCGTCCGCGACACCGGTCTGGCACGGTGGACCGCGGCCGACCGTGACCTGGAGAACACCGACGTCGTGCTCTGGTACGTCTTCGGCATCCACCACATCACCCGGCCGGAGGATTGGCCGGTGATGCCGGTGGACGTGGTGTCGTTCTGGCTGAAGCCGTTCGGTTTCTTCGACCGCAACCCCGCGCTCGACGTGCCGCCCACCGCGTCCGACGCCTGCCACTGAGGCGAGGGACGTTGGGGTGGCGGCCCCGACACGCCGCCGCAATCAGCCGATTCGGCCCGGGTCGGGTCAGGGTGGGGTGGTGGTGATCAAATCCGTGCTGTTGTTCGTGCTGGCCGCCATCCTCGAGATCGGCGGCGCCTGGCTGGTGTGGCAGGGCGTCCGGGAGCACCGC
The DNA here is from genome assembly GCA_034190095.1 of Actinomycetota bacterium. Lineage (GTDB taxonomy): Bacteria > Actinomycetota > Actinomycetes > Mycobacteriales > Mycobacteriaceae > Mycobacterium. Next base: position 44,549 of record JAXHTL010000002.1, on the reverse strand, counting down.
GGGGTGCTGTGGATGGGCGCCGGGGTGATCGCGTTGGGGGCCTACGGCTTCGTGGCGGCCTTCCAGCCGGATCCGCACTTCGGCCGGGTGCTGGCGGCCTACGGCGGGGTGTTCATCGCTGGGTCGCTGCTGTGGGGCATCGTCGCCGACGGTTTCCGGCCCGACCGCTGGGACGTCATCGGCGCGGCGGTGTCGCTCGCCGGCGTCGGGCTCATCATGTACGGCCCGCGCTGAGTTCAGCCCAGGTGGGCGCTGTCGTCGTCGAGGTCGTCGCGACGCAGCCCCATCGGGGTGGCGTCGGGGACGTCCCCTGCCGCCACGACCTTCCTGGTGATCGGGGTCAGTGCCCGGAACAGCGCCTCGACCTCGTCGTCGGTGAGCGCCGCCAGCGCGGGCAGGGCGAGTGCATCGGTGGTGTCCTCGACGTGCTGCTTGAGATCGCGTCCGGCCGCAGTGAGTCCGCCGGTGCCGTCGAGCAGCCCGCGGCGGCGCAGCGCATCGCGGTGCAGCTCCCAGGTGGCGTCGTCGTAGTCGCGGCTGCGTTTGATCATCGCCTCGGGCACCCGGTCCGCCGCGGCGTGCAGCACATTGCATTCCCGGCCCGACACCCCGACCGCGGTCAGCACGGCGATGTGACCGTCGCCGCGGTGTTCGCGCAGCAAGGTGACCGCGTGCCAGAGCCGCGCGATGGGGTCGGCGGGCCAGTCCAGCGCACGGTTGGCCGCGTACAGGGTGCGTCCGCCGACCTCCGGGTGGGTGGCGGCCTTCATGGCGAGATCGGCGGCGATCTGTGCTTCGGCGTCACTCACCCCGGCTCGGCGCAGGGCGGCCTGGGCCCCGCGTTCCCGCGCGCGCAGCGCGTCGGCCGGTGCGGCCACCGCCCAGGCGCCGGACAGCGACTTGGCGACACGTTCGGGGGTGAAGTTGTAGAACGCGGCGGTGACGACTTCGGCGGGCACCACCCCGAGCGGGGCCGACCGGGCTGCGAAATAGCCCATCCAGAAGCCCCGGCAGCCGAGGCCGTCGAGTGCTTCCCGAGCCTCGGGGGCGAAATAAGTGACGGCGTGGACGGGCTCGATGCGGTCGAACAGCCGGCGGGCCAGCTGAGGTTCTCTGCTCACGCAGGTAGTCAACCATTGCCGATCACCAGCGTGGACGGCGAGCAGATCAGGGTCAGTTCTTGACGACCTGCGTCCCGCCCGCCAGGTCGTCGTGTTTGCCCTGCTTGGTGGGGCTGCCGTTGATCGTGACGGCGATGACGACGATGGCGATCAGGCCGAGCAGCCCGCCGACGAACGGGATGATGGGCAGCAGCGTCCAGGAGTTGCGGATCGCGGACTGACCGACCGTCGGCTTCGGCGCACCCCCGGGTCCGTGCACGCTCATCCCCAGCAGCTTCTTGCCCAGCGTCCAGCCCTGCGTGACCTCCAGGGCGACGAAGTAGACGAAGGTCAGTAGACCGGTGAACAGCCCGGTGATCCAGACGTTGGACGCAGCGTCCACGGCGAACGCGAGTATCCCGCCGACGATGGCGACGATGATGCCGTCGATGAACCGCGCTGCGAACCGGGCACCCAGGCCGCCGGGGCGGACGTTGCCGCCGGGCGGAGGATAGGACCCCGGGTATCCGTACTGGCCGGGTTGCGGCGGGTAGTCGCTCGTCATGGCTGCGCGCTTTCTCGAGAGGTCAGCGTTGAACACTCACGGTACCGAGCCGTGCTCGATCAGCGGAAGGTTTCAGCGTTTGCGGCGCTTCTTGACTTCGCTCTCGGCGGTGTCGGCGAGCTCGGCGGCACGGCCGCGGGCCAGCTCGGCCCACTCCGAGCCCCGTCCGTGGGCGACGTCGGCCAACTCCGGGCCCCGGTCGCGCGCGGTGGTGGCCAGGTCCTGACCGCGCTGACGGGCGAGTCCGGCCCATTCCTCGCCGCGTTCGCGGGCCACGTCGGCCCATTCGCCGCCGTGCTCGCGGGCCAGTTCGGCCCATTCCTCACCCCGCTCACGGGCGAGGTCGGCCCATTCGCCGCCGCGTTCGCGGGCCAGTTCGGCCCATTCCTCGCCGCGCTCGCGGGCGATGTGGGCGAACTCGCGACCGCGTTCGGCACCCGCGTGCAACCCGTGCTCGAGCTTCTCGGCGAACTCGCTGTCGCTCAGCGACGAGCCGGCGGCCGCGCCGGCGGGAAGGGCTGCTGCCACGGACTCGGAGACCTTGTGGGCGGCGCGGCGTCCGCGCCAGCCCAGTGACGGTTTGCCCTCGGTGTCCACCGCGGCGATGATCAGGCCGCCGAGCAGGCTCACATCGGTGATGAAGGCCTTACGCTCCTCGGCCTTGCGCTGCGGGTCGACCTCGTTCCAGAACGCGTGACCGCCAACCGAACTGGGGACCATGCTGGCGGCCAGTGCGATGGAGGCCACCCGCGGGAAGCGGCCGGTGGCCAACAACAGCCCGGCGCCGATCTGCACGGCGGCGTTGACCTTGGCGACGGTCTCGGCGTTGGACGGCACGTTGGGGCCGACCGGTTCGGGCAGCTTGGACAGCCCCTCGAGGGTCTGGCGGGTGGCATCGGCTGCCGGCTTCGGGCTTCGCAGGGCTTCGACCCCGCGTGAGATGAACACGGCGGAGAGCATGGGGCGCGCGACACGTCGGATCAGCATGCGGGTCGTGTTCCCCGGCTCCTCGGCAGACAAACCCGGGTCGCGGGGTAACTTCACCGAGGTGGCCGCCGAAGCACCGAACCTGGCATGGGAGCAGCTCAGCGCGCATGTGTTCCGGTGCCGGCTGCGGTTCTGCGATGTCACGGTGGGGCTGGTCGCCTCGGGCGGGACGGCCCTGCTGATCGACACCGGGACGACCCTGGCCGAAGCGCGGACGGTCGCCGCCGACGTGCGCACACTGACCGGCTGCGACGTCGGGCACGTACTGCTGACCCACCACCACTTCGACCACATCCTCGGCCGCCCGGTGTTCGGCGACGCATCGACGTACTGTGCCGCTGCGGTGACGGCGACGATGACCGAGCGCCGGGCGCAGTTGCGCGCCGACGCGCTGCACCACGGCGCCGACCCGGCCGCGGTCGACCGGGCGCTGGCGGCGCTGGTACCGCCCCGCGATGCGCGGGCCGCGGGGGTGCTGCGATTCGGCGAGGTCGAGGTGACGATCAGCCATCCCGGCCGCGGCCACACCGACCACGATCTGATCGCGGTGGTCACCGGACCCGACCGCACCGTGGTGTTCTGCGGTGATCTGGTCGAGGAGTCGGCCGATCCGAGCGTCGATGCGGAGTCCGACCTGGCCGCATGGCCGGCCACGCTGGGTCGGCTGCTGGCGGCCGGCGGTGCGGATGCGGTCTACGTGCCCGGACACGGGGCGGTCGTCGACGCCGGCTTCGTGCGCCGGCAGGCGGACGACTTGGCCCGTTCCGCCGGTCGAGACAGCGCTCGATGGTAGAAACATCTGCAAGCGCGGTCGAGCGGCGCATTCGCTGAATTCTCAGGTATTTTCGCAGACTGTCGCGTGGACATCGATCGCAGCGCCCCCGCGAGGGCGCTGCGAGCGGCCGTGAGAGGTAACTGTGGGGGGCACCGGGGGCGGGCTGGCGCGATGGTGGAGCCGGCCCGACAACTTCGACTGGCTCAGCGGCTACCTGCAGGCGCGTGAGCTGGATCGCCCGACCCGCAGGCTGATGGCGGCCATCGGAGCCTCACTGCTGTTGGTCCCGGTCAACAATCTGTGGGGCCCGCCGGCACTGGATCTACCCGTCATCGCGGTCGTCGGTGCGCTGGCCGGGATCGCGGGCGCGGTGTGGGCGGCGCGGTGGCTGACGGGATGGCCCACCAAGAAGCAATCCATCGCGTTTGCGATGACCGGAAGCGTCGCGATCGCCGTGGGTTCGCTCGGGCAGGGCGATCCGTTGATCGCCATGATGGGTTGCGCCGCCTTGACGGTGCCGGGCGGGTATCTGGCCTTCTTCCACAGCGCGCCCGTTGCCGCGGCCAACTTCGCACTCGCTGTCGGGGTCGGCGCTGTCGCGGCCGCCCGCATCATCGCTGCCGGTGACATCGTGCTGGCGCTGACCGGATACGTCCTGGTGCTCGAACTCAACTTGGCGGTGCCGTTGGCGATTCAGATCGTCGTCGGTGCGCTCGGGCTCGATCTGCGGGAATCCCATCGGGACTCGCTCACCGGCCTGTTGAACCGCCGCGCGATCCAACAGGCCGCGGTCGGTGCGCTGGCCACCGGACGCGACACCCCCTTGTGCCTCGTGCTGGCGATGGTCGACCTGGACGCCTTCAAGACCATCAACGACACGCGGGGTCACCCGGTCGGTGATGCCGCGCTGGCATCCGTGGGTTCCGCGTTGAGCAGCAGCCTGAACAAATCAGCTGTCGTGGGGCGGGTCGGGGGCGAAGAGTTCCTGGTCGTCGATATCGTCCACCCTGAGGCGGTCGACGATGTGGGGCCGCACCTGTGTGCTGTGATTGCCGGCGTCCCGTTCTGGCCGCCCCTGACCGCAAGTGTCGGCACCGTGGCCGTGCGCTTGGGCGAGGTCCATGGTGGGGCTGCGGCCAAGCAATACCACCAATTGGTCGGCGCTGCGGATGCCGCGATGTACGTGGCCAAGAAGGCCGGTGGCAACCGCTCGCATCACGGGGGTTGGTGGAACGGCTCCCGCTAGGGTCACCGGGCTTCGGGGCGCGGCCACGACGGGCGACGCAACTCGCCGGCGGCGGGACGAAGCCGGTCCAACACCGTGCGCAGCGGCGGCCACTCGGTGCGGCCGCGGCGAGTGACGGCGTAGGCCGTCAGCGTCACCTCGGGATCGGTCAGGGGCAGCACCGTGACACCGTTGGCGGTCGGCCGGTCCAGCGGCAGCAGGCCCACGCCGAACCCGGCCACGATGAGGTCCTCGACCAGATCGAGGCTGTCGATCTGGTGGCCGATGGTCGGCGTGAAGCCGGCCAGCGCGGCCAGCGTGCGCACTGCCGTCTCATCGGCGGTGTTGCGGGAGTTGACGATCCAGGTGGCGTCGGCGAATGCGGCGATGCCGGAATCGGTCGCCGACGTGGTCGGCACGGCCAGCCCCCACTGCGTGGACCACAGGGCCACCGTCTCGAGTGCCGGCCCGGGTGAGGCGGGCGCCAGGTTGTAGTCGTACGCCAGTGCAAGATCGAGGTCGTCATCGGCGAGCAGGCGAAACGCCTCGATCGGCTCGTACTCGCCGATCACCAGCCGTACCCCGGGATGGCGGACCCGCAGGTCGGCCACGATCGGCAGCAACGACACCCGGATCCCGGTGGCGAATCCGCCGATACGCACGGTGCCCACCGGGTCGGCCTCGGGATCCATGTCCAGTCGGGCGCTGTCGACGGCGGCCAGGATGGTGACGGCGTGATCGGCCAGCCGTCTCCCGGCCGGGGTCAGCCGCACGTGCCGGCCCTGCGGCTCGATCAGCGCGGCGCCGGTCTCGCGGGCCAGTGCGGCGATCTGCTGCGACACCGTCGAGGTGGTGAGGTGATGCGCTTCGGCGACGGCGCGCATCGAGCCGAGCCGCGAGAGGGCCAACAGCAGTTCGAGGCGGCGGGTTTCCACCCCCGCATTGTCCTCCGGCGGCGGCTGCGGGCTCGGTAAGTTCTCCCGACATGAGCGATCTGACCGTCGGCGTCAACGCCGGCGTCGCGTTGCTGACGCTGAATCGCCCGGCGCGCCGCAACGCCTACACCGCGCAGATGGGGGAGCTGCTCAGCAGCGCGTACCGACGCTGCGACGATGACGACGAGGTGCGTGCGATCGTCCTCACCGGCGCGGGGGAGGCGTTCTGTGCCGGCGCTGACCTCGACACGCCGGAAGGGGTGTTCGGCGCGGCCGACGAGGCGTTCACCGCGTCTCCGATCGATCCCGCGGCGTTCGAACTGCGCACGCCGGTGATCGCGGCGGTCAACGGCCACGCCGTCGGAATCGGGCTGACCATGGCGCTGCAGGCCGACCTCCGGATCATGTCGCTGGAGGCGAAATACGCTGTCGCGCAGGTGCGCCGCGGAGTGATCGGCGACTGCATGTCGCACTGGACGTTGCCGCGTCTGGTCGGCGGTGCGGTGGCCGCCGAGTTGCTGCTGACCGGGCGGACCTTCACCGGGGCCGAGGCCGCGGCCATGGGCCTCGCCTCCCGGGTGGTGCCCGGCGGCGAGGTGCTCGACGTCGCGATGAGCGTCGCCCGCGACATCGCGACCAACGTCGCGCCGATGTCGGCCGCGCTGTCCAAGAGGCTGCTGTGGGACACCATGGGTCGCGGCTACGGCCCCCGCGAGGTGGCCGAACTCGAGACGGTGCTGCACCGGCGAGTGATGGGGGGTGCCGATGCGCGCGAGGGGGCGGTCGCGTTCGTGGAACGCCGGGAGCCCCGGTGGACGGCCTCGGTGTCGCGGGAATGGGAACCGCTCCCCGATCCCGCGGACTGAGGTGGCACCATCGCACCATGTCCGGAGCACTCGAGCGCCGCCACTGGGGAGCCGGACGCTCCCTGCTCGACGGTGACGAAGCCCGCGACCGCCTGCTCGACGCGGCGGTGCGCTGCATCGTCGCCCGCGGCGGCACGCAGATCCGGATGGGGGAGGTGGCCGACGAGGCCGGGGTGGTGCGCTCGACGGTGTACCGGTACTTCCCCAACCGCGACGACCTGCTGCTGGCGCTGATCCTGCGCCGGGTGGATCAGGCGTGCTCGCGCTGGATCGGCTCGCTGAGGAAACCCGGTGACGCCGCCCGCAGCATCCGGGAACTCGTGCTGGCGCCGGTGTCGGCGGTCGACAGCGGCGATCCTGTCAACCTGGCGCTGTACGGCCCCGAGAGTGCGCCGTTGGCGCCGGTGCTGGACGCGGGCGCCGATGCCATCACCGATGTGGTGGCCGCCCAGCTCAAACCCCTGTTCGCGCAGTGGAAGGCCGACGGACAGCTCTACTCGGACCTCGACCTGCGCGAAACGGTGCAGTGGATGTCGGCGACCACGTCGTTCCTGCTCACCCCGCACTGGCGGGCGCGCCCGGCCTCGGCGAAGCGTCGATTCGTCGACCGCTACCTGCTGCGCGCCCTGATCGTCTGATCCGCGCAGAGGTCGGACGTTCACGGGGGTTCGTCCCGGCATCGGACATTTCTCAGGTGATGTCCGATATTTACATTCTGCAGCGGAAGTGTCACGCTGGGTCGGCCGGACTCACAACGGGGTGCAGGAGAGACGCTATGGCTTATTCCGCTGCTGACGAGTCATTCACCCATCAACTGCCCACCACCTTCGACCAGGTCCACGATCCGGACCCGACGTGGTCGGACCGCTGCTACTTCTTCGCCGCCTCTGCGTCCGGAGATCTGTTGCTGGCCAGCGGATACGGCAACAATCCGAACACCGGCAGCGGGCTGGGATACGTCAAGGTGAGCCTGGCCGACGGGCGGCACTGGGACCTGCTGGCCGGCCATCCGCTGGCCGGCGGCGACCGGGCCGAGCTGAGCGCGGGGCCGATGCGCTGGACGTGTGTGGAGCCGTTGAAGAAGTGGCGCCTCGACGTGGCGCCCAACGCGTCGGGTATCGAATGGGAGCTCTACTACGAGCCGACCGCCCCGATGTGGGAGTTGCTGCCGATGAAGGTGACGGCGCCCAACGGTGAGCGCCTGGCCGACATGTACCACATGAAAGAGCCCGGACGCTGGAGCGGTTGGGTGCAGATCGACGGCCGGCGGATCAGCGTGGACGGCTTCGACGGTGGCCGCGACCGGACCTTCGGGGTGCGGGTGGCGGACAAGATCGACTTCTGGCTGTGGCTGGATGCGGGATTCGACGACCGCGCGATCGAGGCGTGGGTCATCGAGTCCAGCGACGGCGAGGTTCTCTACGTGGACGGCGGCATCACCTTTCACGACGGCACCCTGTCGAAGCGATTCGTCAAGGTCGAGCACGACGTGCAGTTCGACGCCGACCGCAAACGGCCGGCCGCGGCGGCGCTGGTGTTCACCGACGAGGACGGCCAGACCTACCGGGTTGCCGCGGACACCCCGCACCAGCACGTCAATGCCTACTACGGGCTGCCGATGGCGCACTGCCAGTACGAGGACCTCGGCGACGGCGCCTACTTCATCCACTACCTCTGGGACAGCAGCGATCCCGACCAGCTTGCCGAGACCGAGGGCAAGTCGATGGCGTTGGACCAGCTGATGCGCTTCGAGCTCGACGGCCGGACCGGCTGGGGGGTGTTCGAGCTGCTGCTCGGCGGTGCGGGCTACCGGCGCTATCCGAACTGGACCGCGATGGACATGTCGGCGTTCACCCAGGACAAGACCCCGGTCGATCGGCTGCCCGCCGACACCGGCGACGAGGTGTCGTCGTGATCGCCGACGCCGAACTTCGCGACCGGCTCGCTGGATGGTTGCGCTCCCGGATCGGCGGCGACGCCGGTCAGGTCGAGCTCGAGGGGCTCGACCGGGTCACGTTCGGGCATTCGGCCGAGATGATGGCGCTGACCGTGGTCTCAACGCATCCGGGTGGTGAGCGGCGGCGCGAGATCGTGGTCAGGATGCGTCCGGCGCCCCCGGCACTGCTCGAACCCTACGATCTGGCAAGGCAATTCACCATCCTCGAGGCGCTGCAGAACACCGCGGTACGGGTTCCACCGGTGCTGTGGTTCGAAGACACCGGCGACGTCCTCGGGCGGCCCTTCTTCGTCATGGAGAGGGTCGGCGGCACCGTCTACGAGATGGAAGCCCCCACCGAGGCCGCCGATCAGACGGTGGCGCGGATGTGCCAGAGCCTGGCCGAGCAGTTGGCGGTGATCCACACGGTCGACCTCGAGGCCACCGGATTGCACGCCCTCGACGACGGCGCCGGGCATCTGCAGCGCGAGCTCGACCGGTGGGCCGGTGAGATGCGCCGCGTGGCGAAGGGGCCGCTGCCCGCGCTGGAAAGGCTGCTCGCCGAACTCCGGGCCACCATGCCCGCCCCCTGCCCGCGCGTCACCCTCGTGCACGGCGACGCCAAACCGGGCAACTTCGCCTTCACCGACGCTGAGGTCAGCGCGGTGTTCGACTGGGAGATGACCACCGTCGGCGACCCGCTGACCGACATCGGCTGGCTGGAGCTGCTGTGGATGCAGCCGGTGGGCATCACCAGCCACCCGGGCGCCCTGGCCGTCGATGACCTGATCGCGCACTATGAGTCGGTCAGCGGCATCACCGTGCAGAACCGCCCGTGGTACCGGGCCTGGAACGCCTACAAGATGGCCGTCATCTGCCTGGTCGGGGCGATGCTCGTCGAGGCCGGGCACAGCGACGACCAGAAGCTGGTCCTGGCCGCCTACGGCACGTCGATGCTGACCGCGGTGGGGTTGGCCGACCTCGGGATCGACGACCGGCCCGACGACGGGCCGGTGATGCCCAGCGAAGAGCGAATGCAGCACGTCCTGAACCCGGACCCCGGCGCAACCGTTCAGACTTCCTGAACGGTATATCCGCAGAAATCACGTGGACCGCAACGGTCGTGGTCCCGTTCAATGCAGGGGTGAGCACGAACGAAGCGCGCACCGGCGCGCTGATGGCCGTCGGCGGCATGCTGTCGTTGCAGGTCGGCCTGGCGATATCGGTCACCCTGATCGAGGACATCGGGGTCGGCGGCGTGGCGTGGCTGCGCCTCGCCTGGGCCGGGGTGCTGTTCCTGGTCATCGTGCGACCCCGCCGCGTCGCCTACACCCGCCGCAGCTTCGCCATGTGTGTGCTGCTCGGCGTGGTCACCGCCGGGGTCACGTTGTTGTTCATGGCCGCGGTCGACCGCATCCCGCTGGGCACCGCCAGCGCGCTGGAGTTCCTCGGACCGCTCACCGTCGCCGTGCTGCGCGGCCGCGGCCTGGGCCGGATGCTCTGGCCGGGACTGGCGGCGGTGGGTGTTGTCCTGCTCACCCAACCGTGGTCGGGCGCCGTGGATCCGGTCGGGGTCGGCTACGCGCTGGCTGCGGCCGCGTGCTGGGGCGGCTACATCCTGCTGACCCAGCGGGTGGGCGACCAGGTCACCGGCATCGGCGGGCTGGCGGTGTCGATGCCGGTCGCGGGTCTGGTCGCGACGCTGGCCGTCGGGCCCGCCACGCTGGAGCGGATGACACCGCAGATCCTGCTGATCGGGGTGGGTATCGCGGTGCTGCTTCCGGTGGTGCCGTTCGCACTCGAGCTGCTGGCGCTGCGCCGGCTCGACACCGCGGCGTTCGGCACGTTGATGAGCGTGGAGCCGGCGTTGGCCATGATCGTCGGGTTCGTGGTGCTGCACCAGGTGCCGGCGCTGGCCGGTCTCTTCGGCATCTTTCTGGTGGTGGTGGCGGGGATCGGGGCGGCCCGGGGCGGTGCCCGCGCCGCACCGGTGCGCCTCGAGGTCGGCTGAGCGGGTGCAGCGCCCGCTCAGATGCTGATGACCGTGGCGCCCTCGAGGGTGAACCGCAGATAGGCTTCGCGTGCGGCTTCGAGCTGTATCCCGCGTGTGGCCAGCGCGTCCGCAGCGCCGAGCGCGAGGGCGAAGTTCAGGCAGGCGCTGACCGGTATCCCGGCCGCGATCAGACCGTCGATCGCCTCGTTGAAGTCCGACCGTCGTTCATCGGTCAGTGCCCGCTGCGCACCGGCGAACACGAACACCTCCAGCATGACGCCGCGGCCCGCGGCCACCTCGTGGATCCGGCGGGCCACGGTTGTGGCGCCGATCAGCGAGTCGGCTTCGGCGCGTACCACGTTGATCACGGTCTTGGTGGTGCCTGGCACCCGTTGATCCTGCATCAGGACCACCGCCCGGACAACTCGCCGTGGCTGCCGGGGACGCCGGGGGATACCTTGGCCCCATGGCCAGTGGAATCTTCGCCTCACCCGTGGTGGGTGTGATCAACTCCGGGGCGGCCCGGCTGCTCGACGTCCCCGGTCTCGGCGCGCTCGTGCGTCGCAGCATGGTGCTGATCCGCTACTCCGGGCGGCGGTCGGGCAGGACGTTCCAAACCCCGGTGAACTACCGCCGCACCGGCGACGAGGTCGTGATCCGGGTGATGGCGCCGGACTCGAAGACGTGGTGGCGCAACTTCACCGGCGAGGGCGGATCGATCACGCTGGTCGCCCTCGACGGCGCCGACCGGACCGGGCACGCGGTGGCCGACCGCGACGACCGGGGGCGCGTCACCGTGCGGGTCCACCTCGACCCGCGCTGAGGCGGGTCTAGCCCTCGAATCGCTTACGGCGCCAGAGCGTGCCGACGACCAGCAGCAGCAGGCTGATCAGCAGGATCGCAGTGGCCAGCACGTTGATCTGCGGCGGCACCGCCGCTTTGACCGCGGCGTTGACGTAGAGCGGATAGGTCACCGTCGAGCCGCTGACGAAGTAGGTGATGATGAAGTCGTCGAGCGACAGCGCGAACGACAGCATCGCCGCGGCCACGATGCCCGGCACGATCAGCGGCAGGGTCACCCGGAAGAAGGTGCGTGCCGGGCTCGCGCCCAGATCGAGCGAGGCATCCTCGAGCGTCCAGTCGAACCCGCGCACCCTCGCGCGCACCGTCATCGCGATGAAGCTCACCTCGAAGGCGATGTGCGCGATGAGGATCGTGGTGTAGCCCGCCGCCCATCCGAAATCCAGGAACAGGGTCAGCAGCGCCGCGCCGATCACCACCTCGGGTGCGGTCAGCGGCAGCACCAGGAAGGTGTCGACGGCGCGCTGCCCGCGCCAGCGCTGCCGCACCAGCGCGATCGCGACGAGGGTGCCCAGCACCAGCGCGATCGCGGTGGACACCGCGGCGACGTTGAGGCTGAGCAGCAGCGCATCGGTCAGCGCCGGGTACTTGAACGGGTCGGCCCAGTTCTCGAACGTGAAACCCTGCCAGGCGTAGTTGAACTTGCCGAGGGGCTTGTTGAACGAGAACAGAATGATGACGAAGATCGGCAGGAACAGGAACAGCAACACCAGCGCGGCCACGATGCGTAGCAGCAGATCGCCCCAGTTGCGCCGGGCCCGAACCTTTTTCGGGTGCGGTGGCTGCTTGGCGGCGGTCGCGACGGCCGCTCCGCCCTGGGTCGTCATACCAGGTCCTCCGTGCCCAGCGCCCGGGTGTAGAGCAACACCCCGGCGAGGATGATGAGCATCAGCACCAGCGACAGCGCCGCGGCGGCGGGATAGTCCTTGACCACCAGGAACTGTTTCTGGATGACGTTGCCGATCATCGTGGTCTGGGTGCTGCCCAGGTAGTCGGCATTGATGAAGTCGCCCACCGACGGGATGAACACCAGCATGCTGCCGGCCAGCACACCGGGCATGGACAGCGGCAGGATCACCTTCCGGAAGCTGCGGGCGGCCGAGGAGTACAGGTCTCGGGATGCCTCGAGCAGCCGCGAGTCGATCTTCTCCAGGCTGACGTAGAGCGGCAGGATCATGAAGATGATCCAGTTGTAGGTCAGCCCGCCGATCACCGCCCAACTGGTGGACAGCAGACGTCCCTCCTCGGGCAGCAGGCCGATCGCGCCCAGCGCGGTGACCACCCAGCCCTCATCGGCGAGGATGGTCTTCCAGGCCAGCGTGCGGATGAGGAACGTGACGAAGAACGGCAGGATCACCAGTCCCAGGATCAGGTTCTTGAACCTGCCCGCCTTGAACGCGATCACGTACGCCAGCGGGAACGCCATCAACAGACACAGGATGGTGGCCACGAACGCATATCCGAAGGAGCGGAAGATCTGTTCTCGGTACTCGCTGAACGCGTCGGTGTAGTTGCCGAAGTCCCAGGCGAAGGTCAGCGTCGGCAGGAACACCGATCCGCTGGTCTCCGACAACGACGTGCGCGCCAGCGAGAAGAACGGCACGACGAAGAACACCCCGAGGTACACCAGTGCCGGCAGCACCATCAGGTACGGGGCGATCTTGCTCCGCTGCCGGCTACTGGTGGCTACGCCAGCCATTCATGCTCCTCGCGTCCGCGGGTCAACCGGGTCAGCCTCCGGTGACGGCGGCGTAGGCGGTGTTGAACTCCTGGGTCTGCTCGTCGGTGAGCGGGGCCCAGCCCTTCGACTTGTCCAGCACCGACTGCGGCGGGTTGATCAGCGGGTTGTTCGCCGAATCCGGATCGATCTTCTCCAGCTCCTCGGTCATGTCCGAGAGGACCGGGATGTACTGGACGAACGACACCAGCTTGGCGTAGTTCGCCCGGTCGTAGACGTAGTCGATCCACGCCTCGGCGGCCGCCTGGTTCTGGGTGGTGTACGGGATCACCATGGTGTCCACGAATGTGGTCGCACCCGTTTCGGGCACCACGAACTGCAGGTCCGGGTTGTCGGCCTGCAGCTGGACGATGTCGCCGGAGTAGGCCTGGGCAACCGCGACGTTGCCGGCGGCCAGGTCGTCGGCGTAGTCGTTGCCGGTGAAACGGCGGATCTGGCCCCGGTCGTTCTGTTCACGGACGACGTCGATGGCCTGCTGGACGGTCTCGGTCGTCGGGTTCTCCGGCGAATTGCCTTGGGACAGCATGATCATGCCCAGACCGTCCTGGGCGTCGGAGAACAGGCTGACCCGGCCCCGGAAGGCCGGATCCCACATGTCGTCGATCGTGGTGATGTCCCGTCCGGTGGCGGCCCGGTTGTAGGCGATGCCGACCAGGCCGGACATGTAGGGCGCGCTGAACTCGCGGCCCGGGTCGACGCTGGCCTCGAGCAGGTCGGTGCGCAGGTTCTTCATGTTCGGCACCGCGTCGTGGCTGATGTTGTTCAGCCAGCCGAGCTGGTGCAGGCGCACCGCCATGAAGGTGGTCGGCACGACCAGGTCGGCACCGATGTCCTGCTTGCGCGACAGCGGCTCCTTGACCTTGGCGAACCACTGCTCGTTGTCGTTGAAGTCCTCTTTGTAGTCCACCGTGATACCCGACGCGGTCTGGAACGCCGCGACGAAGCCGTCGGCCATGTACAGCGGCCAGTTCGAGATCCGCAGGGTGCCGCTGGCGGGGCCGCCGTCGGCGGTCGGGGTCGCGGAGGTGTCGCTGTCGGAGCCGCACGCGGCCAGCAAGGAGGAGCCGAGCGTCAGACCGGCAGCGGCTGCGGCGCTGCCGCCGAGGAAACGGCGGCGCGAGGTGCGGTTGGCGGTCAGTCTGGCCAGCAGGCGGGGATCGATTTCACGGGACATCGCGAGAGTGCCTTTCGTCGGCTCCAGGGAGGGGAAGGGTGTCGGGACGGCGGGAGATCAGGAGTCGTCGAGCATGTCCTCGAGATCCTCGGTGGTCGGGACGTCTGCGCCGGGCAGGACCAGCGAGGCGCCCGGGGCCCAGGAGGCGTACACCTCGTCGCCGGGGCGCAGCATCGGAAGGTCCTGTTCCGGTCCGACGTGGGCGATGATCGTCGACGAGTCGGGCGCGGCCATCATCAGCCGCACCACCGGGCCCTGGAAGGTCAGGTCGGTCACGGTGGCGCGCACGCCGACGACGTCCCCGGACGGCGGTTGTTCGGCCGAGGGGGACACCCGGATGCGTTCCGGGCGCACCATCAGCGTGGCGTTGCCTCCCGGCTCGATGGCGGTGTCGCCGGGACGGGCCTTCAGGGTCGAGCCGAGCACGTCGACCTCGACGAAATCCCGATTGGCGCGGCCGGTTTGACGTCCCGACCAGAGGTTTGCCTGGCCGATGAAGCTGGCGACGAACACCGTGGCCGGCCGGTCGTAGATCTCGGTGGGGGTGCCGATCTGCTCGACGTTGCCGGCGTTCATGACCGCGATGCGGTCACTCATCGTCAGTGCTTCCTCCTGGTCGTGGGTCACGTAGATGAACGTGATGCCGACCTCGCGCTGGATGCGCTTGAGCTCGAACTGCATGACGTGGCGCAGCTTGAGGTCCAGCGCGCCGAGGGGTTCGTCGAGCAGCAGTGCGCTGGGGTAGTTGACCAGCGCGCGCGCCAGCGCCACCCGCTGCTGCTGGCCGCCGGAGAGCTGGGCGGGTTTGCGCTGGGCGAAGTCGCTGAGCCGCACCGTCTCGAGCAGTTCGTCGACGCGTTTGCGCACCTCGGCCGAACTCATCTTGGCGGACTTCCTGCGGCTGCGCGGGCCGTAGGCCACGTTGTCCCACACGGTCATGTGCGGGAACAGCGCGTAGTGCTGGAACACGGTGTTGACGTTGCGTTTGTTGGGCGGGGTCTTCGAGACGTCGACGCCTTCGAGCCGGATGGCGCCCTCGGTGGGGGTCTCGAACCCGGCGATCATCCGCAGCGTCGTGGTCTTGCCGCAGCCGGAGGGGCCCAGCATCGAGAAGAACTCGCCTTGGGCGATGGTGAAGTCGGCGTCGGTGACGGCGATGTAGTCACCGAAGCGCTTCGTGACGTGGTCGATCTCGATGACCGGGCCACCATGGGTCGACCCAGGTCCCTGTGACGCCGAAGTGTGGTCCACAGCGGTGGTGTGTGTGCCGGTCAGGGCGAGTCCTCCTCAGGTGCAGCCGTGAGCTGTGGATAAACCATCGCGGATCGCGACGACCTTCGCAAGCGAATCCGCAACGAATTTACAATTCCACAATCGAATTCCTCGCTCCTGCTGGGCGAAGTCACGCGATTCCGCGCCTCGGGACGTGCTGCACTCTCGCCTGACCAGCTCCGGCCGGCACGGGGTGAGGATGCAGGATCTGATCTTCGCAGTCCGGCGACCTGCACGGTGTCCGTTTACCGGGATGACGATGTGGGGTAGGGACAGGGGATGGCGTCAGTCGATGTATCGGTGTCCTCCTCCCTCAGCCCGGAAAAAGCCTGGTCACTGGCTTCCGATCTCCGTCGCTTCGATGAGTGGCTGACGATCTTCGGTGGTTGGAAGAGCCAGGTGCCCGACGAGATCGACGTCGGCACCGAGGTGTCCTCGTGCATCAAGGTCAAGGGGTTCCGCAACGACATCCACTGGCGCGTGACCCGTTACGACGAACCCAAGGAGATCGAACTGGTCGGCACCGGCCGCGGCGGGGTCCGGATCGGGCTGACGATGCAGGTCGAGCCGCTGGTCGGCGACGACGCCGGCGGTTCGGACTTCCGGGTGGACGCCGACCTGTCCGGCGGGCTGCTCAACACCCCGATCGGCGGGCTGGTCGCCAGGGTCATCAAAGGTGACGTGCGCAAGTCGGTGCGCAACCTCGCCGAACTGCGCTGAGTCGTTCAGCCCCACTCGTGGTTCATGGCCCGCGATTCGTAGCGGGCCTCTGCGGAAGCGGTGGGCCGCGACCGCGGCCGTGACGCCGCGATGAGGCCGATCGCCAGGACCGCGGTGACCGCTCCGCCCAGGAACGTCACCACGAAGCTGCTCTCCATCGGCGTCCCCGCCTCGGTGGTCCGGCCGAGCATCAGGGCCACCACCGCCGCGGCGATCGAGCTGCCGATCGTGCGCGCAATGGCGTTCATGCCGGTGGCGATCCCGGTTTCGCCGGTCTCGACCTCGCTGACCACCAGGGCCGGCAACGCGCCGTAGCCGAGGCTGATGTAGGCGTTGGCCAGGATGCTGGCCACGATCACCTGCCAGGGCGAGTTGTGGGCGAATGCGACGAAGGTGAATCCGACGATGCCGGCGACGGCCGCGACGATCAGCACCGGGCGGGCGCCGAACCGGTCGATGAACCGCCCGGACACCAGGGCGATCACGAATCCGGTGAGCGCTCCGGGCAGCAGATAGACCACGCTGGCCTGCAGCACGGTGGCGCCGAAGCCGTATCCGGCAGTCTCGGGCTGCATCTGGACGAACTGGGTCAGGCCCAGGAACGCGAAGTACAGGCCCATGCCGACGCTGATCGTCGCGAGATTGGTACACAACATCGACCGCCGGGACAGCATCCGGGTGGACACCAGCGGCCGGGCGGCATGCCGCTCCCACATCCACCACCCGACCAGTACCGCCACGCCACCGCCGGCGGCTGCCAGGGTGCGCGGTGATCCCCAGCCCCACACGTTTCCCTGGGTGATCGCCAGCAGCACCGCCGCGAGTCCGGCGGCCAGTCCCAGTGCGCCCAGCCAGTCGATGGAGCCGGTGGCCCGGCGCGGCCGGTTCGGGACCAGCACCAGGACCAGCGCGATCACGAACGCGGTGAAGCCGGTGGTCAACCAGAACACCCGGTGGTAGTCGGCGTCACCGCTCATCAACAGGCCCACCACGACCAGTCCGGTGCCGCCGCCGAAGCCCAGCGTGCCGGACAGCACCGCCATCGCCGAGACCATCCGGTCGGGCGCGAGTTCCTCCCGCAGGATCGCGATGCTGATCGGATACAGCGCGAACGAGGCGGCCTGCAACACCCGCCCGGCGATGAGCAGGGGAAGCGACGAGGTGACGGCCGCCAGGACCGAGCCGGCCAGCACCACGACGAGCACACCGAGCAGCACCCGCTTCTTGCGGTGCAGATCGGCCAGCCGCCCGATCAGCGGGGTCATCGCCGCGGCGGCGAGCAGATTGGCGGTGACCGCCCAGCTGACGGCCACCGTCGACGCGCCGAGTTGATCGGCGATGACGCCCAGCACGGGCACCACCGCGGTCTGCAGCACGGCGACGGTCAACACCACGACGCCGAGCCCGACGACCAGCAGCCGGGGCCGTCTGACCGGGTGGCCGAGGGCGGCGGCGGATCGGTCGATGCCAATCTCCTGCACGCCCCGCTCCGATCCTTAGCCAGTCTGTGGATTCTCCGCCGATTATTGCGCGCGCGTCGGATCGGGTTCGGTGCGGTCCGGTTCGTGACACTGTGGAGGGGCAATGGTGAGTAGACCATCTGTGCAGAGAGGACGGCCATGCGCCCGATGACCCTTGCCAAGACCGCCGGCGCGGCGTTCACCGCGGCCGCGTTGGGTGGCTTGGCCACCAAACCCGTTGTCGAGTCGGCGTGGTACGAACGGCTGAAGAAGCCCAGCTTCCAGCCGCCCCGGCTGGCGTTTCCCATTGCCTGGAACATCCTGTACTCCGACATCGCCGTTGTGTCGGCGTCGACGATCGACACCCTCAACGACCGCGGGGACAGCGAGCAGGCGCGGGCCTACACCCGGGCATTGGTCGCCAACCTGGCCCTGAACGCCGGTTGGAGCTGGGTGTTCTTCAACCGGCGCATGCTCGGACCCGCGGCGGTGCTGGCCGGGGTGCTGACGGTCAGCAGCGCCGATCTGACCCGCCGCGCGGCGGCGGTGAATGCGCCCGCGGGTGCGGCGCTGGCGCCCTATCCGCTGTGGTGTGCCTTCGCCACGGCCCTGGCGACGCGGGTCTGGCAGCTGAACCGCTGAACCGACCCCGGCCGCCGTGCGTGCCGATCGGCCGGTGCCGTACTTTACGTTCGTAAAGCGCAGCGCCGACGGGAGGCGAGGAAAGGAACGCACATGAAGACCGCGGTTGTGACCGGGGGCGGGTCCGGGATCGGGCGCGCGGTAGCCGAGCGGCTGCGCGCCGACGGTCACCAGGTGGCCACCATCGATCTCAGCCCTTCCCCCGACGACCTGGCCCACGTCGCCGATGTGACCGATCGTGACCAGGTCGAATCCGCGCTGGGCGCCATCCGCGGCCAACTCGGTCCGGTCTCGATCCTGGTGAACGCCGCCGGGCTGGACGGTTTTCAGCGCTTCACCGACCTCAGCTTCGCCGAGTGGCAGCGTGTCGTCGACGTCAACCTCAACGGCGTGTTCCATTGCGTCCAGGCCGCGCTGCCCGACATGGTCGGGGCGGGGTGGGGCCGTATCGTCAACATCTCGTCGTCGAGCACGCACTCGGGGACCCCGTTCATGAGTCACTATGTCGCGGCGAAGTCGGCGGTCAACGGGCTGACCAAGTCCCTGGCGCTGGAGTACGGTCCGGCCGGCATCACGGTCAACGCGGTCCCGCCGGGCTTCATCGACACCCCGATGCTGCGCGGTGCGCAGGCCCGCGGTCTGATCGGCGACGTTGCGGCGACCATCGAGGCCACCCCGGTGCGGCGGATGGGCCGGCCCGAGGACATCGCCGCGGCGTGCGCGTTCCTGGTGTCCGAGGAGGCCGGCTACATCACCGGCCAGATCCTCGGCGTCAACGGCGGCAGGAACACCTAGGTGGTCGCGGCGTACTTCACCGTCTCCGGCGACGGCTTCGAACCGACGGCATATGCGCACAGTCATTGGGGCGATGACCATCTCAACGGGCCGGCGGTGGTGGGGCTGGCCGCCCTGGCCCTCGAACGCGAGTGCGGGTCGGTCGATTTCCAACCGGCGCGGCTGACCGTGGACCTGCTGCGGGCAGCCCGCAACGCGCAGACCACGGTCGATGTCAGTGTGGTCCGGGAAGGGCGCCGGGTCCACAGTGCGGTGTGCGAGGTTCTGCAGAACGGCCACTCCGTGGCGAGGGCGACGTTGCTGCAGTTCCGCCCGTCAGCGGCGCCGCCGGGAGAGCTGTGGACCGCCGCGGACGAGTTCCCCGCGCCGCCGGATCCCGACGGCGCGGTCTTTCCCTTCGTCGGAAGTGACGACGCGGGCTGGACCCGTTCTCCTGCAGAGCACCAGAATGCTTCACGTAAAAGGTTTTTCAACGACTCCATCAGCATCGTGGCAGGCCAGACCAACTCGCCGTTCCTGCGGGCGGCCACGGTGGCCGAAGCCACCAGCCTGGTCACCAACCTGGGCAGTTCCGGGGTGGGCTACATCAACGGCGATCTGACCGTGGCGTTTTCGCGGCTACCCGTCGACGAGTGGATCGGCATCCAGGCGGTCTCGCACCACGCCGCTGGGGGCATCGCGGTGGGGACGGCGACCTTGTTCGACAGCCTCGGAGCATTCGGGTCGGGTCTGACCACCGCGGTCGCCAACCCGGCTGCTCAGATCGACTTCAGCGCAACGGACTTCCGGCTGGGCGGAATCAACTACGAGTAGTGGCGCGCTCAGCGGCGCCAGAAGTCGAATCGGTCGCGGCCCGGACGGAAACCGGCGGCCTCGACGATGTCGACGGCGAGTTCGAACTGGTCGCCGACGC
This sequence comes from Actinomycetota bacterium, assembly GCA_034190095.1. Lineage (GTDB taxonomy): Bacteria > Actinomycetota > Actinomycetes > Mycobacteriales > Mycobacteriaceae > Mycobacterium. The sequence goes on along the minus strand of JAXHTL010000002.1, from coordinate 24,592 downwards.
GGTCGGGCCGGTGGGCGTCGCTGCCGAACGACACCGCCTCACCGCCCTGCTGGTACCACCAGCGGACCAGCTCGACTGAGTGCAGGGGCGATTTGGTGTTGACCTCCAACGCCCGCTGGGACGGGGCCAACGCGGAGAACACGGTCCGGTAGTGCTCCTCGTAGTCGGCTTCCCGATAGGGGCCGACCCGGTGGCCGGGCCAGTAGCGGCGCGGGTAGTCGCAGTGGGCCAGGACGGAGAACAGCTGCGAACGTTCCACCAGCGTGACCATGTCGGTGAAATAGCGTTCCATCAGCTCGTGCGGATCGTGGTCGGCGAACAGGGCCGAATCGATGCTCTGCAGCGTTCCGTCGCACTCGATGCCGTGCAGGCTGCCCAACACCCGGTCGAAGTCACCGGACGCGAGGATCCGTGTGACGCTCGCCGAGAAGTGGTGTGGTTCACCGGCCTCGATACCGGACAGGACGCGCAGGCCGGGGAACATCCGGCGGCACCGCGCGATGTTCGCGCGGTAGCCCTCGACGTCGAAGGGGGCCACCCCGGGCCGGTCGCCGATCCGCAACGACGACTCGGAGCCGGGGTCGCCGGCGCCCCAGTCGGTGAAGTCGACGTGCTCGGTGAAGGCCACCGCAGGAATGCCGCGCCGGAGGGCCTGCTCGCATTCGCGTTCCATCGTCGAGCTCTCGGCCGTGTCCCAGGACCACCGGGAGTGGACGTGGTTGTCGGCGGGGAGCATCACCTCGATGGTCGCACGCACCCGGGGCGACCGCGCGGGCTGCGACCGCTCAGCCGCTGACCTCGGCGGCCTCCCGCTGGATCCGGTCGAACTGGGCGCCCATCGCGTCGGCCAGCGCGGTGGCCCCCGACAGCGGCCGCACCATGACCATGAAGTCGTCGATCAGCCCGTCGTCGTTGACGTGCAGGAAGTCGCATCCGGTGATCTTCTTGCCCGCCACGGTCGCTTCGAAGACCAGCGCGTGATCACGGCCTTCGGCATCGGTGATCTCGCGGACGTAGCGGAAGTCCTCGAACACCCGCATGACCCCGCGCAGAATCGCGGCGGTGATGGGCTTTCCGGGGTACGGCTTGAACGCCACCGGGCTGGTGAACACGACGTCGTCGGCCAGCAACGCTGCCATCGCGTCGGTATCGCGGGCTTCGACGGCTTCACGGAACGACTGCACGAGACACCTCTTCGGATCGGGGGACCGGCACCACCTTAATGTCCGGGCACCGCTCTGCGGCACGGTTCCCGGTCGGGTGTCCGGCGCGTAGGTTGGTGGGGTCCCCGCCCCCGCGCCGCCAGAGGAGCCGTTCCCGATGCCACAGGTCCCCGCGTGGCGCGGCGACCCGGTGTGGTTACCCGAGGTGCTGCGCGCCGAAGGTCTGGAGGTGGCCGAGTTCCCCGGTTGGCGACAGCGCGGCCACGGTGACTTCAAGGACATTCGCGGGGTGATGGTGCACCACACCGGCTCGGATTTCGCCACCGCGGCCTCCATCGCCGGCGGGCGTCCGGACCTGGCCGGCCCGCTGTCGCAGCTGCACATCGACCGCAGCGGCGCGGTGACGGTGGTGGCCGCCGGGGTGGCGTGGCACGCCGGGGTCGGGATGTACCCGTGGCTTCCGGTGAACATGGGCAACTGGCACACCATCGGTATCGAGTGCGCCAACTCGGGTACCGGCCCGTTCGCGCCGCACCGCCAGAACTGGCCCGATGCACAGTATTTCGCGCTGGTCGGATCCTGCGCGGCGATCAGCCGGCGGCTCGGTCAGCCCGCGGGCCGCACCATCGGGCACAAGGAGTACGCCGGCCGGGCACAGGGAAAGTGGGATCCCGGCGCGATCGACATGGATCGGCTGCGGGCCGACGTGGCGCGGCAGATCGGCGCCGTGCCGAGGGCGACGGCGCCGCGGCCCCCGGTGCCGGTCGGCGCCTACGCCGACGTGCTGCTCTACCGCGGGACATACGGCCCGCAGGTCGCCGAACTGCAGCGTCGGCTCAAATTCGCCTACGCGTCCTATGCCGGCGACCTCGAGATCACCGGGGAGTTCGGCCCCGACACCGAGGCCGCGGTGCGCGAGTTCCAGCGCCGCACGCCCGGGTTGCGCGTCGACGGCATCGTCGGACCGGCTACCGCGGCCGCGCTGCACCTGCGTCTGGTGGGCCTGGAGCTGTGATCAGAGCCGGCCCACGCGTTCGAGCCCGGCCACCGTGTCGGCGATCGTCTCGGCCGGATCGCGCTGGACGATGCCGAGTTCACGCGCGCTGGGCCCGTCATCGGAGGTGGGCATCTGGGTGTAGTACTGCATCGCCGCGGAGTTGATCGGCGTCTCGACCGGCAGATACGGGCCGACGACGTCGAGCAGCCGCCCGACGCTGCGCAGCGCCACATCCGGCACCGGGAAGACCGCCAGCGACTTCTGTGCCGCGTCGCCGATCATCGAGGCCAGCCGGTCCACCGTGACGCGCTGGCCGCCGGCCATGTAGCGGCGCGGACCCCGCCCCGGCTCCAGCAGCGCGACGTGCAGTGCGCCGAGATCGCGGACGTCGATCACGATCCAGGCGGCGCTGCGCCCGGGCACGCCGTGCATCTTCACCGCCGCCTCGACGCCCTCGGCGGCTTCACCGAACTGGTCGCCGGCCGGCGGACCCAGCACCATGCCGGGGTAGGTGATGGCCACCGGCGCTCCGCCGTCCTGCAGACCCCGGGCGTAGGCCTCGACCGCCGCCTTGGACCGTCCGTAGCCGTCGCTGCCGCCGACCACCGGCAGATCGGCGTGCAGTGTCTCGAGTCCCGGGCGGAACAGCGCGGTGAAGCTCGACACGTGCACGATCGGGTCGATACCTGCCGCGGCGGCGCCGCCCAGGATGTTGCGGGCGCCTTCCAGATTGGTGTGCAGCATCTCGTCGGCGCGGTTGGGGTCGGTGGACACCATTGCTGCGCAATGGATGACGGCATCACAGCCGTCGAGGGCCCGCGCGGTGGACTCACCGTCGGCGATGTCGCCGGTGACGTGGTCGCCGATGTCGACCCCGATCTGCCCGGCGCTGGTGGACAACCGGCCGACGTTGCGCACCAGGAAGCGCACCTGGTGGCCGGCATCCTGGACGGCCCGGGCGGTCCAGGCCCCGACGAATCCGGTGCCGCCGGTGATCAATACCTTCATCTGCCCTCCGTCTCGGTTGCCGTACACCATGTCGGACGGTACCCACGTCGCCGCCGGCTCAACCTGCCGGTGGTAGCCACCCTCGGCCGGCCTCGACGCTCTACAGTGACGTGATGGGGGACCGCGCAGAGCCGGCGACGGGCTACGAGCAGCCACGGGTCGATCCCGGTGCGATGGCGCTGGCCACTGTCGCGGGCGCGGTGGCGTTCATCTTCGCCGACGGCGACTGGGATCTTCTCGCCGTCATCATCGGGCTGTTGCTGCTGACGATCCTGTTGGGACACCATCGCGCCGCGCCGCCGGGACGCACCCCGCGGACATTCCTGCTGCGTGCGGCGTTCGGTGCCACCACGGGCCTGGCCCTGTGCATCGCGATCGCGCCGGCGATCGAGCACCTGATCGTGACCCCGTTCTTCCACGACGAGGACGAATACGGCGTCTCCGACGACGCCTGGAACACCACCATCGTCATTTCGCTGCTGTGGTTCGTCGTCGCCGCACTGTTGGCGGTCCTGGAGCCGAGGATCGCCCGGTGGCTCGACAGGGCGCCGCGGGAGAGGGACCCCCGACCTTCCGGGTGAGTTGACGGGCGTCAATTCGATTCGGCGGATCCGCCGTGCCAGCCCCCGGGGCCGGTATACGTTGGCCCGGTGTCCTCGTCGCTGCGTCCACGCCTGCTCGAACGTCCCACCGATCTGACGGCCGACTGGCTCACCGAGGTGCTCGGTCACGGAGTATCCGGGTTCACCGTCGACCGCATCGGCACCGGCCAGATGAGTGAGTGCTACCGCGTCGGCCTGCAGTACGCCGACGGCGAGTCCGGTCCCGGCTCTGTCGTGCTCAAGGTCGCCGCGGCCGACACCAGCAGTCGGCAGACCGGCCTGGCGATGGGGCTCTACCAGCGCGAGGTGGGTTTCTACACCGACATCGCCCCCGGCCTCGGCGGCCCGATCGCGCCGTGCCACCACGCCGCCTACGACCCGTCGACCGGGGCGTTCGACCTGCTGCTCGGCGACGCCGCGCCGGCCGTCGTCGGCGACGAGGTCCGCGGCGCGACAGCCGAGCAGGCGCACCTGGCGCTGACCCAGCTCGCCCTCGTGCACGGGCCGCTGCTCAACGACGGCACGCTGGCCGCCGCCGACCGGCTGGGCGGCGGATCGCCGGTGAACCAGGGCCTGATCACCACCCTCTACGCCGGATTCATCGACCGGTACCGCGACCAGGTCAGCGATGAGCACCGCCACGTCTGCGAGCGGCTGGTGGCGAGTTTCGACGCCTACATGGCCGCCGAGGCCGACCGGGACGGACCGCGTGGCCTGATTCACGGCGACTACCGGTTGGACAACATGCTGTTCGGCGAGCCGGGCGCGGACCGGCCGCTGACCGTCGTCGACTGGCAGACCGTCACCTGGGGTCCGGCGTTCACCGACGTCGCCTACTTCCTCGGCTGCGCGCTGCCGATCGCGGCGCGGCGCGAGCACTACGACGCGCTGCTGAGCGCCTACACCGATGCGCTCGGGCCCGATTCCGGCGTCAGCCTCGACGATGTCCGCGAGGGCGTGCGTCACCAGAGCTTCTTCGGTGTGCTGATGGCGATCGTGTCGCCGATGCTGGTCGAACGCACCGAGCGCGGCGACGAGATGTTCATGGCCATGATCGCGCGGCACTGCCAGCATGTGATCGACACCGACGCGCTGGCCATCCTGCCGCCCCCTGCACCGGAGCCGTTGCAGCCCGGCGCCGACGACGAGGGGCGCCACACCCCCGACGATGAGCCGCTGTGGAGCGAGAGCTGGTACTTCGATTTCGCCGACCCCGCCCAGGGCTTCGGGGGCTGGTTCCGGCTCGGTCTGATACCCAACCAGGGCCACGCGTGGATCAACGCCGTGCTGTGCGGACCGGACATGCCCACGGTCGCGGTGCTCGACTTCGAGGTGGCCCTGCCCGACGACCACACCGAGGTGCGAAGCGCTGATGCCGTATTCGGGATGACCGTCCGCGAGCCGCTGCGCACCTTCGGCGTCACCCTGCGCGGCCGCGGCGAGGCCTACGACGACCCCTCGGCGATCCTGCGCGGCGAGTCGGGCCGGAGGGTCGAGGTCGACGTGGACCTGACCTGGACCACGGTCGGCACTCCCTACCAGTACCGGATGTCTCCGCGGTACGAGATTCCCTGCCAGGTCAGTGGATCCGTCACCACCGACGGGCGGACCTTCGAGCTGTCTGCGGTCGCCGGACAGCGTGACCATTCCTGGGCGCCGCGCGACTGGTGGTCGATGGACTGGGTGTGGAGCGCGCTGCATCTCGACGACGGAACCCACGTCCACGGGGTCGAGATCCGGATACCCGGGATGGACCCGCTGTCGGTGGGATATCTGCAGAACCCGGGCGAGCCGCTGGTCGAACTCCACCAGGTCACCGCCCGGGAGACATTCGCCGACAACGGCTTACCGGTCGGCACCGAGTTGACCTACGAACCCGGCGGCGTCGCGGTGAGCATCGACGTGCACGGCCACGGCCCTGTCCTGCTGACCTCGCCGGACGGTCGGCTGAGCCGGTTCCCGCGGGCGTGGGCGACCGTCACGGCTGCCGACGGCCGGACCGGGGTGGGCTGGATCGAATGGAACCAGAGCCAGTCCTGACACCGCCGAGGACGATGGAGACGATGGAAAGGCGCGGGCAAAAACGGCAAAAATGAGAGGCCGAAAGCCGCAACCTCTGTGACCTCTCGCTTGAACCGCACGAATGCGGGATCCGCGCCTGCTCACGAGGCTAGGCCGCGGCGGGCGCTCACCGCAAGTTGCGCACCCGCACCAGCGAGGTCAGTCCCATCTGGCGGTACAACGACGATGGCGGCAGCGTCCGGAAGCCGCGAACACCCGGGGCGCGGGTGGCTGCCTGAACGATCTTGCGGGCGATGCGATAGTCCACGTCTTTGAGTGTGCCCCGGTCGGTGGTGGCCTCGAGTAGCGCCGACAACCCGGAAACCGCAAACGGACTCGCCGGGTCGAGCATCACGTTGGTCGCTGCCACCAGGTGACGTGCCCGCTCCTCGACAGGCAGCGGTGTCAGCGCAGGGGCGGCGCCGTCGATGCGTGTCGCGATCCGCCTCATGAACCGTCGCAGGCGGGTGGGCCCCAGGCTCACGGTGCCCACGGCGGAGACGGACAAGCCCAGGCAATCGATGCGGTCCCGCCCCCGGTACGCCGGATCCGCCGCGCCGCCGATCCCGCGCGGGCTCAACGCGGTGCGCACCTCCTTGTGCAGAGCGCGGCGGACGCCCAAGGCGTCGGTGAGTGCGTCGATCCGCCGGTCCGCCTCGTGCAGCGCGGCCAGCTCGCCGTGGGCGACGAGGAAATCGTCGTTGTAGCGGGCGTAGAAGACGCCGTCGATGCCCATGATCGCCTCATCCATCGGGACCGCCGCCAGGTTGCCCAGTACCGGGACCAGCGGAGTGCCCATGGCGATGCCGTTGACCCGGGTGAAGTGTGTGCCGTCGGAATCGCGCACCACGGGCCGTACCAGCGCGGTGATGAGATCCCAGACGTGGTCGTCGATGTCGCCGGTGGTGCTGCCCAGCGAGGCCACCCGGCGCAGGGTCTGCCACAGTGCGGCGTCCGGGCCCACCGGCAGATGGTCACCGTACTTCTCGAAGTCGGACTGCATGACGTAGACCGGCCCGACCGACGGGCCGACCCGTGCCCGATGAGCGCGGAGGTACCCGGCGAAAGCCCGCATCGCCGCCACGTTCGTCAGCCCGGGCAGGTAGGAGTACACCCCCGGCAGACCATGGCAGCGGGCGTTGTGCGACAGCAGCGCGAACAGTGCCGAACCGACGACGTGATCGATGAACCCCGGTTTGTGAGCGGCGCGGCGCTTACCGCCGGCCTCGAGGAACCAGAGGTCGACCGGCTCCGGTCGGTAGCTCCCGTCGGCGATGCCGGACGCGATCGCGCGCGCCAGCGCCTGCCGGTCGGTCGCCGCGGCGAAGTAGCTCACGCCCTCGGCGGCCTGCGCGAAGCCCATGCCACGCTCGCTGCGCTTGGTGAAGATCCGCAGAATGGCCTCTTCGAAGGTCTTCGGGTCGACCATCCGCGCCGCGATGTCGACCGGTTCAGCGGGCATGGTTCACGTCCTGCGCCGGCCAGCCACCCAGTCGCCAGCTCTGCAATGTGTGCAGCCAGCGGCGAAACAGCTCGGGATCCGGCTGCACGGGAAGCAGAAACACCATCTGCACCTTGTTGCGGTGAAAGATCGGTGACAGCCAGCGCCCGGCCACCTCGGCAACCAGTGCGTCGTCGTCGAGGCTGCGGATCGCGGCGGGCAGGATCGCCACCACCAGGTCGGGGTCCAGTTTGCGCATATCCCGGGCTCCGGAGCGGGTTTTCACGTTGGCGACGAAACCGTCGGGAAAGATGCGCAGGAACTCGGTGCGCAAGATCTCCGGGCTCTGCGGCGCCTGCGCTGCGCCGTGGGCGGGGCGCAGCCATCCCTGGCCGACGATGCGCTCGAGTGCGGCCGGCCCGTTCGGTGCCGGATCCTGCCAGTAGTAGCCGCGATTCGCCGCGCCCCCGGTCATGTCCTGCACCAGCAGGTGCGGTGCCCGCCGGGCGTCGACCTGCTGGTCGCGTTCGTAGAAGATCAGCGACGTCGCCGAACAGAACGCCAGAGACCCGGTGCCGTCGAGGGTTTGGCGCACCACCTCGATGGCTGCATAACGCTGTCGGGAGGGAATCCACTCCGGTACCGAGATGGTTCCGGCCCGCACCGGACCGGTCTCGTTCTGCACAGCCCGGATCCAGTCGCCCAGGGGGAGCTGGGTGGGCTGGGCTGGTTTTCGGTCCGCCAGGTGCTGCAGATTGATGTGCACGATCAGCAGGGTGATCATCGCGGCGGTGATCTCGACCAGGTCGGAGGCGGGATCGGGGTCCAGCCACACCAGCCCCAGCAGCAATGCCGAGAAGACGATGGTGGCGTTGAGTGCACGGAACCGGCCTTCGGCGAACAGGCGGATCTGATAGGTGCCGATCAGACCGCGAACGACGAACAGCGGCAGCAGCGCGAGCAGAAAGCTGAACGGAATACCCGGAAGCACAAACAGTCCGAGCATGACGGCCAGCGCCCAGAAGAACGCGGTGATCACCGGGGTGACGGCCAGCAGCCGATGAAAGAACCACACCCGGTACTCGCGCAGCGCCGCCAGCCGGCGCAGCCGGACGAAGTCGAAATAGAAGACGACGGTGGCCTCGTATGCACCGCGGAACAGCGGCAGGACCAGGTAGAAGAACTGGAATGCATCGATCTCGCGCCACGCCTGCATTCCGGCCGTCAGGTCGAAGGCCCGGGTATTCGTGCCGTAGATCCCGGCGATCAGCAGCACCACCACCGCGTCGAGGCGCAATCCGAAGCCGGCCAGTGTCGCCTCGGCGCCCTGCCGAAGCGGGATCGCCGGAGGGGAGAACCGGATATGCCGGGGGGCAGGGATTTTCAGCGATGTGCCGGTCAGTCGGTAGAGCCGCAGCGTGTAGTGCACGGTGATCCAGATGGACAGTGCGTTGGCGACGATGATCGCGAGGACGACTGCAGCGGTGGGGTAGAAGAGCACACCGACGCCGAGGACCAACAGTTGGGCGACATTGGGCGCGAACAGCGACCACAGCGGCCGATAGATGCGACGGGTGGCGTACATCCCGGAATGCAGCACCCGCACCGGCATTCGCAAGGCGACCTCGATGATGATCAGCACTGCGTAGAGCAGGCTGACCGGATTGCCTTCCCGGGGAAGCAGTGCCAGCAGTACCGCCGCGCCGAGCAGCGCCGCCCCGGCCGCCGCGATCATCGACAGGACCAGCCAGCTGCCGATCTCGCGCTCGGCCGCCTGCCGGTCGCCGGACAGTGCGAACGTCCTGAGCCGTTCCCGCATCACCTCCAGCAGCCCCCACCAGGCGCCGCTGACGATGAGGCTGCCCACCCGCAGGACCATGACGGTGAAGGCCGCCAGCCCGCCGAGGCTGGTGAGGATGATCAGAAACTCGGCCACGTGCAGCACGAAGGTCGTCCCGTCCAGCAGCAGCGCATACCGGAGCCGATAGCGGAAGTACGCGAACATCTTTCCGGTGAGCAGGCTCTCGTAGAGCGAGACCGTGCGGTTCCGGCGCCGCGCGGTCCGATCCAGCCACCGGTCGATGTCGTTCACCAGTTCCGATGACGGCAACTCGCGGGACCTTTCGCTGGCGATCGCTCAACGCTGAGACGGTGCTGTGGCAGGCTGACCGTCGAGGCGGGCCGACGCGCACCCGGCGTTCCCGCCCTGGTAGAAGGGTGCCCCATGCAACGCGGTGACGTCGCAGTATTCTCGATTTCGGCCGCTCTGGCCGCCGTCGTGGCGGCCGCGGTCACATTCAGCCTGCTGGTCCTCGACCGCGAGTCCACGAACCTGGTGTCGCGCAGCACGACCTCGAGCTGGCTGGTGGTGACCTGGGGGCCCGGTTTCTGCGCAGTCGAGCCGTCGAGCCCGGCATGTGCTTCCGGTGAGATCGCCCGACTCGGCCCCACGCTGATCCTGCACGGGTTGTGGCCGCAGCCGCCCGAGAACCAGTACTGCGGCGTGCCGCTGACCCTCGCGGAGCGGGTTCGCCGCGGAGCCGGCGGGTTGCCGCAGGTCGCGCTGTCCGCCGAGGTGCGCGCGCAGTTGCCGGCGACGATGGCCGACTCGGCGACGCTGGCGACCCACGAGTGGTATGCGCACGGCACCTGCTCCGGCGTACGGCCCGACGAGTACTTCGCCGACGCGGTGGCGCTCACCGACGAGGTGCGCGCACTGCTCGATCCGGTGTTCCGGCAGGCCTCGGGTGGTGAACTGACACTCAGCGCGGTCCGCGCCCGATTCGACGAACAGCTCGGCGCGGGCGCCGGGGACCGGGTCGGGCTGAGCTGCCGCAAGCCGATCAGCAAGGGTGCCATGGTGGTCGACGTGCGGTTGTCGCTGCCTGCGGTGGCAGCGATGCGCGCGATCGCCCCCCGGCTGGATCTGGCGGCGCTGCTCAGCCATGCGCCGCCGATGCGGACACAATGCCAGCAAGGCCATGTCGCCTAGGTGCGTCGTCCCGGGTGCCCCATCGGGCGCCGGTAGCGCCTGCGCGCCGAAGCGGCGTGCTGCCGACAGAAGGCTCCGGTCGTGGTGGGGAGCCAACCCAGGTCGACGAGGACCTCGTTGAGCAGACGCCGGGCGATGACCTCGTCACGCGGTGTTTCGCGGACCGGGGGACAGGACAACACGACGAGCGCGTGGCAGCTACCGCATCGGATCTCGAATTCGTATACAGGCCTAGACAATTGAGCTCTTCTCGGCATCCGGCGACAACAGCTCGGCGCCAGTGCCGATCGTGGCAGTCTAGCCCCATTCGGCCCGCGCCGCCTCCGCAGGCGTCCCCGGACCCGAGTCGGGGAAGCGGTCGGCAGAGATTTCCGGCGTTTGTCGCGATACTTGTAGGACTCCATCACACACCGGGACCGCCGCCGGAGCCGGCGACCGTTTACGCCCGACAGGGCAGGGGGGATTGCGCGTGGAAGTTGTCGCCATCTATCTCGTCGTCACGTTCGGTCTAGGCGGGCTCGCGCTGGCGTTGCGGTTGCCGCCGCTGGTCGGGTTCCTCGCCGCGGGGTTCGTCATCAACGCCCTGAACGTCGAGGAGGTTCCGCAGCTGGACGTGCTGGCAGACCTGGGCGTCACCCTGCTGCTGTTCGCGATCGGCCTCAAACTCGACGTCCGGATCCTGTTGCGACGGGAGGTGTGGCTGACCACCTCCGTGCACATGCTCATCAGTGTGGTGCTGGGCGGCATCGCGCTCTGGCTGGCCGCGGTGGCCGGAGTGGCCATGCTGGTCGGGCAGAGCGTGCAGACCATCGCGCTGCTGGCCTTCGCGTTGTCATTCTCCAGCACCGTGTTCGTGGTCAAGGTCCTCGAAGAGCGCGGCGAATCCCACGCGCTCTACGGGCGTGTCGCCATCGGCATCCTGGTGATGCAGGACATCATCGCGGTGATCTTCCTGACCGCCACCAGCGGCTATCTGCCCAGCCCGTGGGCGCTGGCGCTGGTCGGTCTGTGGCCGCTGACCCGGGTCCTGCGCAGGATCTGGAGCCGGCTGGGCCACGGCGAGATGCAGTCGCTGTTCGGCATCGTGATGGCGTTCGTGCCCGGGTATGCGCTGTTCACCGCGGTCGGGCTCAAGGGCGACCTCGGCGCGCTGATCGTCGGCGTGCTGCTGGCCTCGCACCCGGCCTCCTCGGAACTGGCCCGCTCGCTGTTCCACATCAAGGAACTGCTGCTGGTGGGGTTCTTCGTGTCGATCGGGCTGACGGGGCTGCCAGACCTGCCCACCATCGCGGTCGCCGTGCTGATGGTGCTGCTGCTGCCGTTCAAGGCCGGCTGGTATGTGGCATTGCTGTCGATGATGAAGCTGCGGCACCGCACCGCGATACTGGCCGGGCTGAGCCTGATGAACTACTCCGAGTTCGGCCTGATCGTGGTGTCGGTCGGGGTGTCGGTCGGATTGCTGGCCGAAGCCTGGCTGGTGGAGATGTCGATCGCGGTGGCGTTGAGCTTCGTCGTCTCGGCCCTGGTCAACGGCCGCGGCCACCTGATGGTGGAGAAGATCGCCGCCCGGTTGCCCGCCCAGGACGAGCGCAACCTGCAGCCCGAGGAACGGCCCGTCGACGCCGGTGACGCCGAGGTCGTGGTGATCGGTATGGGGCGCGTCGGGTTCGCCGCCTACCAGCGTCTCACCGACCACTACGGGCTGCGGGTGGTCGGCGTCGACTACGACGGGCCGCGGATCGGGCGCCTCGCCGAGCAGGGGTTGCGGGTCATCGAGGGGGACGCGACCGACCTGGACTTCTGGAACCGGATGCGCAGGTCGGGCTCGGTGCGCATCGCCGTGCTGGCCATGCCGCGCCACGGTGCCAACGTCACCGCGCTGGAGTGTCTGCGCGAGTCCGGGTTCAGCGGCCAGGTGGCCGCCGTCGCCCGCTACGACGACGAGGTCCAGTGGGCCAAGGACCACGGGGTCGACATCGCGTTCAACGTCTACGCCGGCGCCGGGCTCGAACTGGCGGACCAGGTGGGCCGGGGCGAGGACGAGCCGGAAGCCGAGGCCGGAGACGACCCGACGCGCGCGGAGTCGGCCCGCCCGGGTGAGCGGGGGCGAGCCGACGGCGCCTAGCTTCGCCGGCGTTCAGGCCCGGTCGAGGCGGGTGATCACGCCGCGGTCGCCGTCGACCCGCACCCGGTCGCCGGTCCGGAGCACCTGGGTGGCCACCAGCGTGTTGACCACACACGGCAGGCCGTATTCGCGCGCCACCACCGCGCCGTGTGACACCGAACTGCCGATATCGGTCACCAGAGCGGCGATCACGGTGAAATACGGCGTCCATCCGACATCGGTGACCGGTGCGACCAGGATCTCCCCGCGCTGCACCTGCCGGGCGTCCTGGATCGACTTCGCGACGCGAACCGTACCTTCCACGGTTCCACGGCTGGCCGGCCGGCCGACGATCTGATCGTCGGTGAACGCGGCCGGCGGCGGCGCGATCACGGGGGTGGGCCTACCGACCGAGACGTCGTCGAACTCGAGGGCGTCCTGGAACGCCAGCGCCTCGCGGCGGCGCACCGCGCGGCCCACCAACGCTGTGGTGTCACCGTCGCCGACGATGCGGGCAAGCTCGCCACGGTCGAAGAAGAAGACCAGGTCGGCGTCGGGGAGCCGGCCGGAGCGGGTCAGCACCTCGCCGAGATGCCGATAGCCCCGCTTGAGCGCATGGGCCATCAACGCCATCTTGGACTTCGTCTCCTCGCGCCCGCGCGCGCCGCCCTGCGCCAGCCGGGCCAGCAACCTCAGCGCGGAGGAGTCGGCCTGAGCGTGGCCGGACCCGCGTCCGGCGGGCCCGGCAGGGTCGTCGGGGTTGGCCGGATCGACAGGGTTCTCTGTGGCGCCGAGTATGACCTGCATCATCGAGCCCAGCCCGGCAGGGTCCTGGGCCCACGAAGGGTCGCGCATGCACAGCTCGCGGTACCCGCGGTGGCCGTGCCGGGCCAGGAACCGTCGCAGTGCCGCACCGGCGGGGTGGTCGGCCGCCTGCAGGTCGGTGACCGCGACATCGGGTCGGGCCGAACGGAACTGCTCGGCGACCGCGCCGTCGGCGGCGATGGCGCGGACCACGGAGTGCAGCTCGCCGACCATCATCGCGCTTTCGACGTCGGCGGCCCCGGCCATGAGCTTCATCGCCTCGGCCCGGCCGTCGTCCTCGCTGCGGCCCTGCTTGACCGCCTGCCTGATCACGACGCTTTCGAGGATGTTGGCCGCCACCGCCGCGCGCGACGACGAGCGCACATGGGTCAGGGTGACGTCGCAGTACAGCTCGACACCGGCCTCGAGCTGCTCGAGGACCAGCCGGGGATCGTCACCGTCCGGAACTCGGTAACCGCTGATCTGGCGTCCCAAGCGGCGGATCGCCGGACCCGCGGACAGCGCGTGCGAGGTGAGCCGGACCGTGTTGACGAGCTTGCGCCCGAACGGTTTCGGTGGTTTGGGCTCCAGCTCGTCGATCACCCGTCCGCAGATCGACATGGAGAACTGTTCGAGCGAGTTGCCCAGGATGCCCGAGCTCAGCGCCGTCCCCTCGGTCATGTTCAGGAACATGTGGCCGTAGAAGTACCCGACCTGCAGCCAGGGCTTTTCGTAGCTCGGCTGCGCGCGCGCCACCACCTGGGTCATCTGCATCGCATAGTCGATGGCATGGCCGGATACCGACGCGGTGAGCGGGCAGAACGCACCGGGCATCATCTCGCCGATGTTGCACCGGGTGTAGACGTGGGTGTCTCCGGCCGGCGGAGAGTCCATCTCGTTGAGGTCCGCGGGAAGGGTAGTGATGGGCCGGGCCTGCAGCCACCACAGCCTCCCGGATCGGTCGATCGCCCATTCCAGATCCATGGGCTTGGCCCAGTGCTGTGCGGCGCGCAACGCACCGGAGCGGATCTCGGTGACCTCCTGCGGGTTCAGCACCGGTGGCGCGCCGATCTCCTCGATCACCGGGCTGCCGTCGGCGTCGAGCACGATGTGGTCGGGGGAGGCGCAACCGTCGACGAGCGCTTCCCCGAGCCCGGCGATCGCGTCGATGACCATCAGGTCGCGCCGTCCGCTGGCGGGGTCCGCGGTGAACACCACGCCGGCGGCGCGCGCATCGACCATCTGCTGGACGACGATGTTCATCGTGGCCGGGCGGTCTGCGCTGTAGGACGAGGCCCGCTGCGAACCCACCGATTCGGCGCACCTTCGGACGGCGGCGGTGAAGCCCTCGGCGGTGTCGACGCCCAGCACGGTGTCGTACTGGCCGGCGAAGGAATGGTCATCGCCGTCTTCGCCGACGGCTGAGGATCGGACCGCCACCGGCGTCGCCCCGTTGGCCGCCATGTGGGCGAACCGCTCGGCTGCGGCATCCAGGGCGCCGTCGGTGGTCGCGTCGGCGATGACGAATCCCGCCGGAACGCACAGCCCGAGGCGACGTAGCTCGGCCAGGCCTGCGGCCTTGCCGCCGAACCGGGCGTCGGTGATGTCATCGAAGTCGATTGTCTGCAGCGTCATCTCGTCAGCTCAGTGCGTCCACGATCTCGGTCAGTGCCTGGAGGTCGATGGGTCCGGGTTGGTACAGACAGATGCGGTCGGACACGCCGTCGACGCGGTCGCGGATGTGGGTCGCGATCTCGGCCGGCGTTCCGCACGCGGCAATGGTGTGCAGGATGTCGTCGTCGATCAAGGTGGCCATCTCCTGCCAACGGCCCTGTTTGGACATCGCGTTGAGCTCGGGCTGCAGGTCGCCCCAGCCGTGGGCGTCGAGCACCGGCCGGTAGGCGGGGGTGGAACCGTAGAACGCCAGCAGCATTCGTGTCGAGGCGTGGTCATCGCTGCGACCGGTGGCGACCGACACGATGATCTCGGGAACCACCGCGAAGTCGGACTCGCTGCGCCCGGCCGCGGCAAGTCCGTCGCGGATGGCCGGCAGGGTCGTCTCGTGCAGGAACCGCTTCGAGCCGAACGGCATCACCAGCAGGCCGTCGGCGACCTCCGCGGTGGCGCGGGTCAGCCGGGGGCCCAGTGCCCCGAGATAGATGGGTGGCGGACCGAACGGATTGGGGCCGGGGTTGAACGTCGGCGTCATCAGGGTGTGCCGGAAGTACTCACCGCGGAAGTCCAGCCGTTCGCCGTCGTTCCAGGCCGCGAAGATGGCCCGCAGCGCTGCGACCATCTCCTTCATCCGCGCGACCGGGCGGTCGAAGTCGGTGCCGTAGCGTTTCTCGATCTGGGCGCGCACCTGGGTGCCCAGGCCGAGGACGAACCGGCCCTCGGTGAGCAGCTGCAGATCGTTGGCCTGGTGGGCCAGATGGATCGGATTGCGCGGGAATGCGATCGCCACGTTGGACATGACGTCGAGACCCTTGACCGTCGAGGCCAGCACCAGCGGCGTGAACACGTCGTGGGGGCCTTCGAAGGTGAACACTCCCGAGGCGCCGGCCTCGCGCAGCGCGGCCGCCCGTTCGGCGGCGTCCGTGGGCCCGAACAACGCTGTCATGATCTTCATCGGCTGTGCCTACTCCGCGACATCGGTCCAGTCGGAGAATCCCGACGGATGGTGTGGGCCGAGGACGCCGTGCTCGAACAGTCCGGCGCCCTCGCAGGTGCGTCCGTCGGCCTCGGTGCACACCGCTGTGCCCACGTGGTCAATCAGGCTGAACGGTGCTCTGGCCATCACGGCGGGGTCGGTCAGGTCGAAGCTGACCCGTTCGGCGAACGGGCCGTCCTTCCAGGTGCCGTGCGCCCAGGACGGGTCACCGCCGTACCCGGAACCGAAGGCGATGGGGGCGAACAGTTTCGACTCGACGTCGAGCTGGATGTGGTCGCCGGCCCGGTTCATGAACTCGACGTGGGCGCCGTGCGGGATTCTGGTTCCGGGGGTGTAGTGGATGGTGGCGCGCACAC
Source organism: Actinomycetota bacterium (assembly GCA_034190095.1). Taxonomy (GTDB): domain Bacteria; phylum Actinomycetota; class Actinomycetes; order Mycobacteriales; family Mycobacteriaceae; genus Mycobacterium. The sequence goes on along the minus strand of JAXHTL010000002.1, from coordinate 8,393 downwards.
CGTCGAGTTGTTCGACGGTGCCGTCGCGCCAGCGGCGGGTGCAGTCGTAGAGGCTGCGGTGGCCGTCGGGATCCTCCTGCAGGATCAGGAACAGCTGGTAGTCGTCGAAGGCCAGCGGCAGGTAGAGCCACCACATGCCGCGGAACGCGGTATCGGGGCGTCCGGCCGGTTCCGCCTCGCCGATGGGCCGGATGCCCCAGGACCGGTCGCGGCTGGCCACACTGGTGTCGTGGTCGACGGCCAGCCGCTCACCGTCCACCTCGATCCAGCCCCGCCAGCTGCCGACCTGGGCGAAACGCGACGCCTGCAACGTGACCCGCCGGTCGGTCAGCATCTCGTGCGGCCGTTCCATGGCGGCCGGGAACAGCCCGCGCCAGGTGAGGTCGGCGGAGATCCCCTCGGTCTCGGCGACCGTCAGGTGCAGCTCCTGCAGGGGCTCGACGACCTCGAGGCGGTAGCCGTTGACGTTCTGATTCAGTCGGTCGTCGTCGAGGGCGTCGCTGAACCGGACGGCGGTCTGGGTGTCACCACGCCGGATGACGAAGTAGGCGTCCTTGACCCCGAGGCGGGGGTAGTAGCCGATGCCGGTGAGCGCCATGAAGCGTCCGGCGCGATCGAGCACGTTGAAGTACGAGCGGTCGTAGAAGTTTCGATCCGAGGTCGCTGGGGAGCTGATCGGGGCCGGCGTCTGGTGGATGGGGTACTCGTCGAGCGGACTGAGGTGCACGAGCTCTCCATTCAAATACGATACGAAGCGTATTGGAATTACACTGCGACCATGACAGCAGATCGGGGCAGCGATGGCAAGGATGCTGCCCGGTCGGCACCGGGTCGGCCCCGGGACGGCCGGATCGACGCCGCGATCATCGCGGCGACCCGGGAGCTGATCCTGCAGACCGGCTGGCGGCGATCGTCACCGTGCAGCTCGAACCGGGCGGATGACGCCGGTACCGCGGTGCTGACAGAACGATCATGGAATGCAACACGTGCCGACACGGACAGGCAGCTTCCTGTCGGGCATCGCGGACGTGAGGAGACAATGGCCGCTGCCCTCTGGCGGCAGGGAGCCAGCGTTGCGTGGCTGAGTAGTTCGTTCCGGTCGGACGGGCGAAAGCGGCCCGCATGTCCGCACGGAGATACTGCCGAAAGTCAGGTGGTGTAGTCCAGGCTGGTCATCATGCCGGCATCCATATGATAGGTGTTGTGGCAGTGCAACAACCAGACGCCGGGGTTGTCGGCGACCAAGGCTACCGTGACGCGCTGCATCGGTAACACATTGGTGGTGTCCTTGCGTGCACCCAGCCCTCCGCTGGAGTCGAGCATCTGAAAGGTGTGTCCGTGCAGATGCATGGGATGCCACATCATGGTCTGGTTGGTGAAGGTGATGGTGGCGCGCTGGCCCTCGGTGATCGGCAGCGGTTGCCGGTCGGCAAATGTTCGGCCGTTGATCCCCCAGGTGTAGCCCATCATTCCGCCGGTCAACACGGCCGACAGCTCGACGTCGGCGCCGGTGATCCCCAACCCTGCCTCTGGCGTGGCGGTGAACATGTCGACGGTGCCGATTCGCTTGGTCAGCTCATCAGGCTGGAAGTCGGCGCCGGGGGGCTCGCCGCCGGCGGTGGCCAGTACGGCGCGCGCGGCCCCATTCTTGCCTTCAGCGAGCGCTACCAGCGGAAACACCCCATCACCGGCGGTGACGGTGACGTCGTAGCGTTCGCTCATCCCGATGAGCAGCGCATCGACCTCGGTCGGGCGGACCGGATAGCCGTCGGTGTGCGTGACGGTCATCGCATGGCCGGCAAGAGCCACACGGAATGCGGTGTCGGAGGCAGCGTTGATGATCCGAATCCGGATACGCTGAGCGGGTTTGGCCCGAAATGTTGTCGGCGCTGTCGGAATGCGGCCGTTGACCAGGTAGTGCGGATAGCTGACATCCCCGGCGAGGCCGCCGAGCAATCGGCTGGAGCCGATACCGCGACCCATACCCATCCGACCCATTCCCCGCGACCGCAGATCGTCATAGATCGCCCGTGGTGAGTTTCCGACGCCATCGGTCCAATCGTCGAGGACCACGATCCATTCCTGGTCGTAGCTCGCACGCTCGTTCGGGTCGTCGACGATCACGGGCGCATACATGCCGTAGTCGGTGTCGAGCCGGGTATGTGGATGAGCCCAATACGTCCCCGGGTCGGGGACCGAGAACCTGTAGGTGAAGTCAGTACCGGCGTCGATATTGTGCGTGGCGGGCTCGGCGCCGTCCATGTCGTTGCGCAGGGCAATGCCGTGCCAATGCACCGAGGTCGGACGATCCAGCCGGTTAGCGACACTGACGGCCAGTTCATCACCGACATTGGCCCGGATCAGCGGCCCCGGAAGGGTGTCGCTATAGGCGTCGGTATCCACAACGGGGCCACCGAGATCCACGGTGACCGGCCGTGGCGTCAACGACGCCGAGACGATGCGCCCCGTATGGGGTCGCGCCGCCTCAGCGGACGCGATCGCCTCCCTGGACACGTCCGTCGCCGCAGCGCCGCGCGGCGTCGTCGTCGACTCTGGTGCCGTCGGCAGCACCCGGCCGCACCCCGCTAATCCCAAGCCGCCAGCGATACTGGCCGCCACGAATGCTCGTCGATTCAGTTGTCCACGTTCCCAACGTCGTTGCGGTACCACGGTGTCACACCATTCATCGTCAGCAGCGAAGCCCAGTCGTACCGATTGCTGACCGGCTGTCGATGTAGCCGCGCCGTTGCGAACTATCAGTCTTTCAGTCCGTCACGGTTGCTGCGTCGGCGTTGGTGTCGGCGTGGTCGGGGTGGGCCCAGTCCTCCCGCCAGTTCCAGACATGCCGCCGGGTCCCATCATGCCGCCGGGTCCCATCATGCCGCCGGGTCCCATCATGCCGCCAGGCCCCATCATGCCGCCGTGGCCCGGCATCCCTCCGGGCCCCGTCTGCATGTTGGAGTAGCCGTGACGCCAGCTGGGGCCATCAACGGCTCTGCCGGCGATGAAGCCCGAGAAGAAGATCAGCGCGACGATGAACAACGTCCCGGCAACGATGCCGACCCAAGCCAAGGCCTGATACAGGCGGCTTGGGCGCTGATCACCGTGCACATACCGAGCCGGCGACATCGTGGCGGGGGTCGGTTCTTGCGAAGTGCTTGGTGTCTCGGTCATCTTCGCTGATTCCTCCATTCGGGACGAGCGAGCCCAGCCCCGTAGCGGCGGTCTTTCCTCGTACTCCCGCCACCATACCCATACTCCCTATGGCATACTAGGATGGTGTTCTCGGGCCATCCGGGATGGCGGCTGACCAGTGTCCTCGGCGCGATTCACAGGAATCACCTAGGGGGCCTTTGCAGTTGGTGGCGGGACGCCCCGGGGGGCCGTGCGGGAGCTGCACACTAGCCTCCCTAGTAGCCCGGGCACCAGTGGTCGTGGCACGGGTAGCCGGGGCCCATCATTCCCGGGCCCCAATGCGGTTCTGGACCGGTGTTCCATCCGTCGGTGTGCTGATCGCCGTATCTCGAGGCAACGACATCACCCCGCGCGGGAATAGGTTGTTTCGCAGCGCTTCTCGCTAACTCCACCACTCGCGACCAGGGGGGCCCGGCCCCAAAATGCGGACGGCCATTGCTTCCGCCAATGCCCACTATATCCATACCCCCTAGGGCATACTAGCGTTTGATGTTCCCACGACATTTCGCGGACGCCGCTCGCCGGGGAGGTGTTCGGGGCCGGTGCATGAGTTCTCCGTTCCAATACGATACGAATCGTATTGGAATTACACTGCGACCATGACAGCAGCTCGGGGCGGCGATGGCAAGGATGCTGCCCGGTCGGCACCGGGACGGCCCCGGGACGGCCGGATCGACGCCGCGATCATCGCGGCGACCCGGGAGCTGATCCTGCAGACCGGGTACTCCGCGCTGTCCCTGTCCGCGATCGCCGCGCACGCCGGGACGACCACCGCCGCCATCTATCGCCGGTGGTCGGGCAAGGCCCATCTGGTCCACGAAGCGGTGCTCTCGGATGCGGCGATCCCGGCGCCCAGCGGCTCGGGCGACATCGGTCAGGACATCCGGGCGTTGGTCGAGACCACCCGCGCGATGTTCGACCGGCCGGAGGTGCGGGTGACTCTGCCGGGGCTGATCGCCGACACGGTCGCCGACCCCGCGCTGCACAGCATGATGATCGCCCGTCTCACCGGCAACCTGGCCGCCTTCGAAACCCGCTTCGGGCAGGGGCGCCGCGGCGGCGACGAACTGCCGATGCTCGCCGAAGTCGTTGCGGGCACGGCCATCTTCCGTATCCTGATCCGCCAGGACGCCGCCCTCGACGATGCCTGGGTCGACGCGATGACCGAGATGATCACCGAGAGCTGGCCTTCGGCGATCGGCCCGTCCCCGCGGAGATCGGCAACCTGACAATCATCGACGCAGCGCTGCGATACCGTCAGGGATGTCGCCGAACGACCCGGACCCCCTTCCCGTCGCCTTCCACTTCGACGTGATGTGCCCGTGGGCCTATCAGACCTCGAAGTGGATCCGGACGGTACGCGAGAGCGTGCCCCTGCGAATCGATTGGAAATTCTTCTCGCTCGAAGAGATCAATCGCGACGAGGGAAAGAAGCACCCGTGGGAGCGGGAATGGTCCTACGGCTGGGGCATGATGCGCGTCGCGGCGATGCTGCGCCGATCGTCGATGGATGACTGCGACCGGTTCTACGAGGCGGCCGGTCGGGCCCTGCATGAGCAGGCGCGCAAACCGCACCGGCCGGAGGTGGCCGCCGAGATCTGCGCCGACCTGGGGCTCGATCCGGCCGTCGTGCAGGCGGCCATCGACGATCCGACCACCCACGACGAGGTGAAGGCCGACCATGATGCGGTCCTCGGGCACGGCGGCTTCGGGGTGCCGACGCTGGTTTTCCCCGGCGATCGGCACGTGTACGGCCCCGTGGTCGCACCCGCCCCGACCGGTCGCGACGCGCTGGATCTGTGGGATCTGACGGTGGCCTACAGCAAGGTGCCACACCTCTACGAGCTGAAGACTCCCAAGTCCGACGCCGACGTGGCCCACATCGCCGATGTGTTCCGTCCCTACCTGCAAGCCCGCGACTGGGAGAGCCGGGAAAAGCCCGCGCCGTGATGCCCGTTGGGGCCATGTACCTATTGCGTCACTGTGACGAAATATTGTGGGGTAGTGGCCGAATCAGGGGAGCGGGAGCGGTGGCTGACTGCCGACTCGAGCGGCGTCGCATGCGCGCTGGGCCTGTGCTTTGTCGTCGAAGGCTTGGTCGACCCCCGGCCCCTCTGCGAACCATTCCCCGGTGTCGAGCTGTCCGACGAAGTACGCACCGGACCTGTACAGGCCGGGTCGTACACGCTTCCACGCCATCGGTCCTGCGGTCGTCCGCAGCCATGACGTGAGCGTGCGGACGGCGCCGCGGTTCTCCCCGGCGATGACCGCGATCGGCGTGGCCTCGGCGCCGTCGCCGGACACCGCGTACGTCGTCATCAGCCAGCCCAGGTCGTCCTCGTCCGCTTCGACGACCACGAGCCGGTTACCGACACGAACCGCGTCAGGCTGCTGGACATCGGCTCCGGAGCACCACGCATCACCCAAGCCGCCGCTGGTCCGGATCGCCGCGCGAACAATGTCGGCGGCGCTCATGTCTCTGCCGCCGGAGGGGCATGCCATCTGCGACTATCTGTTGCGGACGACGGACAGGGTTCGTGATGAGTTCGGTGCACGTGTCGATCCCAACGCCGGCGAAGTAGGTATCGTCCCACTTCTTCATGATCGGATTCGAGCTGTCCGTTCTCATCCAATCTGGGGCAAGTCAGTTTCTGTCGGTCGAGGATCCGCTTCCAGCGGAGCCAGCCACGCTGATGTACCCAACAACCCGTCCAAGGTCAAACCCTCCATCGAGGAAGCGCAGACGCATCACCGCCATGGCCTCTGTCACCGACATGGCAAGGGTGGGATCACCGAATCGACTCTGCCTTCACGGGTCCCGCTCAGTCGACGAACAGCTTCACCACGGTTTGCCCGTCGCCGGGTCCGGTTTCGGCGGTCAGGCCGGTACCGACCGCGGTGGCGGTGTTGTCGTCGCCGGGACCGGTGCTGACGACGTTCGAGCCGCCCAGGGCGACGGCGGTGTTGCCGTCACCGTCGAGGGTCTCGACGTCATTGTCGTGGCCGTGGACATACACCAGGTTGGCGGCCCCAACCAAACCTGTCCGGGCCACATTGCCATCCCCGATGACCACGACACGGGTGTCCTCGCCGTAGCCGCTGGCGTTGTTGTCGTTTCCGACGGCGCGCACCACAGCCCCGAAGTCCGCAGTCGCAACATTGTCCCTACCGACGGCCACCACATCGGCGTTGGTGCTGGCGACAGCGCTGGAATTGCCGTAGATCGCCGCGCGACCATAGCCCTCGAACGCCTCTGTCGAGGCAGAGTTGGCGTCACCGAAGATTTCGGCGATTCCCACGCCGCCTGAAGCGTCGGTCGTGGTCACACTCCCATCACCGATGATTCGTCCCACGCCGTAGGCACCGTCGGAGGCGCTCACGAGGATGGAGTTGTGGGCCCCGGACATCACGGCTCGGGCGACCGAGCCGTCCTCAGCGTCGACGTTCACCGTGCTGGAATCACCCCACAGAGTGGCGCTGGAACGGGAGCCGTCTTCTGCCAGGGCGGTCGATGAATTGCCATCGCCCACGATGCTCACTGTCGCGCGGCTATCCTCGTTGTCCTCATTATCAGCGATCGCGAGCCCATCATTGTCGGCGCCAACGATGTCGACTTTGGCGCGCCCGCCTGCGGCCGCGGCGGTGCCGTCGTTGAGGTGGCCCACCAACGTCACCGACGCGTACCCGCCGTTGTCGGCGGCCGCGGTGGCCTCGTTCTCGTCGCCGTGCACGACGATCTTGGCCCGACCATCGTCGGCGTCGGCATCGGCGGTGTTACCGGCGCCGACGACCCGGGTGTAGGCGTCACCGCCGTCGGTTGATTCCGCGGACCCGGTGTTGCCGGTGCCGCGCATCAGGACCGTCGCGCGTCCGTCGGTGGCCGAGGCGGTGCCGGCGTTGTCCTCGCCGATCAGGACAACTGTGGCGCCTTGGCCGAAGCCGCCCTCCCCGAACGTGGTTGCGACAGTGGAACTATCCGCGCCGAGGACGAAACTCACGGCGTCTGCCCCGCCCTGAGCAAATGAGAGGCTGTTGATTCCAGATCCCACAATGTGGGCGATCGCGGTTGAGCCGTCACTGCCCACAGTATTGGCGAAACTATCGGAGCCGATGATGACAGCCTCACTCCGCGACCCAGCCCCGGCGGACGCGGTGGTGCTGCTGGTCTCACCGACGATGGCCGCCTTGCTGAAACCCTCGCCACCTGCGGTGGCGGAGCTGTCATTGCCGAGGATGTAGGCCACGCTGTGCCCGTCGCTGGCCGTGCCGACATTGCCGTCCCCGACGATCCGTACCGTGTTGTGGTCTCCGTCGGTGGCGCGCACGATGTTGCCCGTGCCGATGGCGACGGCCCGATTGAAATCGCCCAGACCCACTGTGGCACTGCTGAGGTCGCCGATGATCACAGCCTGGGAGAACGAACCGCCGGCCGATGTTGCCGAATTGGTGTCGCCGATGATCAGGGCGGTCGCGAAGATCTCACCATCCATGGTGCTCGCATCGGCGGCATTGCTCTCCCCGAAGACGATGGCCCGCGCGAAGGTCCCGCTGGCTGAGGTGGTGCTGGCGTTGCCATTGACATAGGCGATGCTGTAGCGGCCGTCAGCGGAGGCCACACTGCTATCGGCGATGATCTTGGCGGTGACTGCGTAGCCATTGGCGACGGCGGTGTTGCCGTCGCCGCGGATGATCGCCTTGCTGAAGGTGCCGTCCACGGTGGCGATGTTGTTGTGACCGATGATGCGTGCGGTGTTGAAGTTGCCGTCGATGGCTTCGGCGGTGGAGTCGTCGCCGCGGACGATGGCGCTGCTGAACCAGCCTTGGGCGGTGGCGGTGGCGTTGTCGCCGTGGGCGATGGCGATGGAGAAGAATCCGTCGGAGGTGGCTACGGCGGTGCCGTGTTGGATGAGTTGGGTGCCGTTGATGGAGATGGCGAAGTTGGTGTAGGTGAGGTCGATTTCGCGGCGGACGAATCCGAGTACCGCCAGCGCCAGCGGTGAGGGTGTGGCTGGTGTTGGGGTGGTGGTGTTGGCGCTGTAGGGGGCGAACACGGCTGAGATCAGGTCGGTGGCCACGGTGATGAACGTGCCGGGTTGGGCCTGCAGCGCCGGCGCGGGCTGCTGCTGATCGGGGGTCCCTGTCGCCGCCGTCGGCGCCGTGGTGGGGGGTGTGGACAGTCGGGCCGATGCCGGGGGCGC